>NZ_JBQQBV010000031.1:0-81266 GCF_052246355.1 Streptomyces sp. 3N207
CACCCGCCCCCACCCCGGCCCGCAAACCGGCCCGCAGGCCGAGGAGGAGAAATGACCCCCCGCCATGTCGCGGTGGTCGGCGCGGGGCCGGCCGGGCTGGCCGCAGCGCACGCCGCGTTGGCGGCAGGCGCCCGGGTGACGCTGATCGACTCCGCGGAGCAGCCCGGCGGCCAGTACCACCGCATGCTGCCCGACGCGTACGCCGCCGAGCGCCCCGGCGAACTCCAGCACGGCTGGGCGGCGTTCGAGCGGCGCCGCCACCAAGTGCTGACCCACCCGCGCTGCAGCTGGCTGCCGGAGACCTCGGTCTGGGCGCTGGAGCAACCCGAACAGGGCCAGGAACCGCTCGGCTCGCCGCCACGTGTGCATCTGCTGTGCGGCGGGCCCGTGGACGGCTCCGGCCGTACGCGGCGCACCCTCGACGCCGACGCACTGGTGCTGGCGACCGGCGCCCACGACCAGGTACTCCCTTTCCCCGGCTGGCAGTTGCCGGGCGTCTTCACCGCGGGAGCCGCTCAGGCGCTGGCGAAGGGTGAGCGGATGGTCGTAGGCGACCGGGTCGTGGTCGCGGGCAGCGGCCCGTTCCTGCTCCCCGTGGCGGCCTCCCTGCTGGAGGCGGGTTCCCGGGTGCTGGAGGTGCTGGAGGCCAACACCCCCGGCACCGTGGCGCGTGGCTGGGGCCGCCGCCCCGGGGAGCTGGCCGCGCAGCTGGGCAAGGCGGCCGAACTGGCCGACTGCACCGCCGCGCTGGCCCGGCACCGGGTCCGTTGTCGGCTGGGCCGCGCGGTCGTCGAGGCGCGGGGTGCGGGACGTCTGGAGGAGGTCGTCACCGCGCGGCTGCGCCCGGACTGGTCGGTGGTGCCGGGAACGGAGCACACCGTGCCGGTGGACGCGCTGTGCGTCAGCCACGGTTTCAGCCCCCAGTTGGAGCTCCCACTGGCTGCGGGGTGCGCCCTGCGCGGCGAACAACCCGGGGGGACGGGAGAGTTCGTGGCGGTCGACGGTGAGCAGCGCACCAGCGTGCCCGGCGTCTTCGCCGCCGGGGAGATCACCGGGATCGCCGGTGCGCCCGCCGCGCGTGCCGAGGGCGCTGTCGCCGGGTGGACGGCTGCCGGGGGTGACCGGTCCGCGCGGGCGCTGCGCGTACTGCGGCGCAGCCGGGACCAGGGGCGGGCGTTCGCGCGGCGGCTCGCACGGGCACACCCGATCGGTGCGGGCTGGCCCGGATGGCTGCGCACCGACACGCTCGTGTGCCGCTGCGAGGAGACCGACTACGGCGCGCTGTGTGCGGCGTTCGGCAGCGAGGCGGAGTCGGCGCCCCGCGTCGCGAAGCTGGGGACCCGGGCCGGGCTCGGTCCATGTCAGGCCCGGATCTGCGGCCCCACCGTCGCCGAGCTCCGCACACGGCTCGGCAACGGGTCCGCCGACGGGCCTGCCGACCGGTCCGCCGAGGGCCTGCCCGCCGCCAGTCCGCACCGCAGGCCGATCGCCCAGCCACTCCGGCTCGGCGAACTGGCCGCCTCCGCCCTCCCCCTCCCCGCTCCCTCCCCCGCTCCCGACGACCCCACCCACCCGACCGACCGTCCCGAGGAGAGCAGTTCATGAGCGACAACACTCCGCCCCCACACAAGCAACCCACCCATGGCCTCGAACAACCCGCCCACGGCCTCGGCGGCGTGGTCGTAGCAACAGCGCTGCCGTACTACGAGGACGCCGCTGCGCCCGCGGGGCTGGCCGTGGATCACGACCGCTACGCCGAGCACTGCCGCTGGCTGGTGGAGAGCGGCTGCGACGGTGTGGGGCCCAACGGCTCGCTGGGCGAGTACGCGTCGCTGACGGACGAGGAGCGCCGCACCGTGGCGCGTACGGCGATCGAGGCGGTGGGCGATGCGGGCAGCGTCGTCGTCGGTGTGCACGGCGTCGGCTCGCACCAGGCGCGGCACTGGGCCGAGGTGGCCGCCGAGGACGGTGCGGACGGAGTGCTGTGTCTGCCACCGACCATGTACCGCGCCAACCGGGGCGAAATACTGGCACATTTCGCGGCAGTGGCCTCGGTCGGTCTCCCGGTGATGGTCTACAACAATCCCATCGACACCAAGGTCGATCTGACGCCGGACCTGGTGGCGGAGATCGCGCAGATCGACAACGTCGTGGCGATCAAGGAGTTCTCCGGCGACGTACGCCGGGTGCTGGAGATCAAGGAGCGGACCGCCGGAACCGGTCTGGAGGTCATCAGCGGCGCCGACGACGTGGTGCTGGAGAGCCTGCTGATGGGGGCGAGCGGCTGGTTCGCCGGGTTCCCCAACGTCTTTCCCGCCGAGTCGGCGCTGCTGTTCGAGCTGGCCACGGCCGGGAAGCTGGACGAGGCGCGGGCACTGTACGAGCCGCTGGTGGCCGCCTTCCGCTGGGACTCGCGCACCGAGTTCGTCCAGGCGATCAAGCTGGGGATGGAACAGGTCGGCCGGTTCGGCGGCCCGTGCCGTCCGCCGCGCGGCCCGCTGACCCCGGCGATGCGGGAGCAGGTCGAGGCCGACATGGCGCGGGCGATCTCCGCGCTCGAAGAGCGGAGGGCTGCCTGATGAGGTCGGTCCGTTCGCTCAGCGCCGTCGATTCGCACACCGAGGGCATGCCGACCCGGGTCGTCACCGGCGGCGTGCCGCCGATCCCGGGCGGCACGATGGCCGAGCGCCGCCGCTACGCAGTCGAGCACCTGGACGAGCTACGCAGGTTCCTGGTGGACGAGCCGCGCGGGCACCCCGCGATGAGCGGGGCGCTGCTCCAGCCGCCGACCCGCCCGGACGCCGACTGGGGCGTGGTCTATGTCGAGGTCAGCGGCTTCCTGCCGATGTGCGGGCACGGCACCGTCGGGGTGGCGACCGTTCTGGTGGAGACGGGCATGGTCGAGGTCACCGAGCCGGAGACCGCGGTGCGGCTGGACACCCCGGCCGGGCTGGTGGAGGCCCGGGTCACCGTGCGGGACGGGGTGGCCGAAAAGGTCACCCTGCGGAACGTGGACGCGTTCGCGCTGGAGCTCGACGCCACCGTCCAGGTCCCCGGTCTGGGCGAGGTCGGCTACGACATGGCGTACGGCGGCAACTTCTACGCCGTCGTCGAACTCGACCAGCTGGGGCTGCCGTTCGACCGGGCCCGCAAGGACGACATCCTCGCCGCGGGCCTCGCGATCATGGATGCCGTCAACGAGCAGAACCGGCCGGCACATCCCGCCGACCCCGCGATCGGCGGCTGCAAGCATGTGCAGTTCGTGGCGCCGGGCTCGGACGGGCGGCACTCGCGGCACGCCATGGCGATCCACCCCGGCTGGTTCGACCGCTCCCCTTGCGGTACGGGCACCTGCGCGCGGATGGCGCAGCTGCACGCGCGGGGTGAACTGCCGCTGCGTACGGAGTTCGTGAACGAGTCGTTCATCGGAACCCGGTTCACCGGGCAGCTGCTGGAGACCACCGAAGTGGGCGGGCTGCCCGCGGTGGTGCCCGAGTTCTCCGGGCGCGCGTGGATCACCGGCATGGCCACCTATCTGTTGGATCCCCGGGACCCGTTCCCGCACGGCTTCGTTCTGTAGGCCGAGTTCCCGCGCCCAAAGGGGCGCGGGAAACTACGCACCCGGCGCAGTTCTCGCGGCGGCGCGACGTGCCGCCAGGGCCTTCCGGTCCACGGCGAGCGTTCCGGCGGCGTTGTCGTGCCAGCATTGCCGATACGGCTTGTCCCACAGGCAGGAGGCCACGTTGAGCAGGCCCACGACCGGGAGCACCGACATGAGCAGGTAGAACAGCTCCCGCCACAGCGCCTGGAAGAACCCTGGGTGCTTGCCCGTCCGCATCCGTACGATCTGCACTCCCACCAGCCGCTTGCCCAGGGTGAAGCCGAACCGGGAGAGGGGCAACGGGTACAGCAGCGTCCACAGCAGCGCACTGCCGCAGACGGAGGCGAGGGCACGGGCGTTTCCCTCTTCCGTGTTCGCCGTCACGAATGCGAAAACCGGAGTGCTGGCGACGGCCCAGATGATCAGGTCGACCAGGCGGGCCGCGAACCGGGCGGACCGGCCCGCGAGCACGAGCTCTCCGGGCTGCCGCGCGGTTTCCTGGACGCTGTCGATCGGCACGTGTCCCCCCGAGGTGTGATCGATCCGGAACCCGGTCACACTATTGGGCGCTACCAGCGGTCCGTCGGCCGCCCCCTACCCTGCGGACTCCTCCAGCAGCCGCAGGGCCAGCTCCTTCTGCTCGGGGGAAGCTTCCGCTGCGTTCCCCGCGTCGAACGGGGGCCGGGGGTCGTACTCCACCGCGAGTTGGACCGCCTTCGCGGTGCGCTCGCCCGCGATCAGCGACGCGAGGTAGAGGGCCATGTCCACTCCGGCCGAGACCCCGGCGGCGGTGACGATCTTCCCGGAGCGGACGTAGCGCTCCGGTACGTAGGTCACATCGAAGGTGGACTCCAGATAGTCGGCGGAGGCCCAATAGGTGGTCGCGCGCCGCCCGTCGAGGAGCCCGGCCGAGGCCAGGATCAGCGCTCCGGTGCAAACGGAGGTCGTCCAGCGGGTGTGCCGGTGGATACGGCGGATCCAGTCCAGGATCTGCGGGTTCTTCATCGCGGCGGTCGTGCCGCGGTTTCCCCCGCCCGGGACCAGCAGCACATCCAGCCGGTCGACCTCGTCGAGCGTCCGGTCCGCCATGACGGCCACATCACCGGTGTCGGTACGGACCGGACCACGCCGCTCCGCCACCATCGTCACCGCCGCGCCGGGCAGCCGGGACAGCACCTCGGCCGGCCCGGTGGGGTCCAGCAGGCTGTAGCCGTCGTACAGCAGGATGCCGATGTCGAGTTCGCGACGGCGCGGCTGTGCGGCATGCGCGGTACTCGCCTGTGCGGTACTCGTCTGCGCTGTACTCGTCTGTGCGGTACTCGCCTGCGCGGTACTCGCCTGTGCGGCGCCGACGGCGGCGAGCGCGGTGACCGCCGCCGCGCCGTGCAGCACCGTGCGGCGGGTCGCCGGGGCCGGGCCGGAGGAGGGCGAGGGCGAGGGGGAGGACGGCGTCGAAGGGGTGGCCGGGGTGGAAGGTTTCATGGCTCGGGATTCTGCGCATCCGCCACCGCGCGGGGCCGCGGCATGTCCGGCATCCTGCGAATCCTGTCCCCGCCGACGCCGTAGTGGTCCAGGAACGCCTGCCGCAGCGTCTGCGGCGAACGGAACCCGCAGCGGCGGGCGATCGCGGCCAGCGGCAGCGCGCTGGAGCGCACCAGATGTGCTGCCGCCTCGGTCCGGGCCGCCCGTACGGCGCGGCTCGGCGTGGTGCCCAGGTGGGTGCTGAACAGCCGGGTCAGATGCCGGGTGCTCACCCCGGCGCGGGCCGCCAGCGCACGGGGGCTGAGGTCCTCGGCCAGGTGCCCGGCCATATAGCCGGTCAGGTCCCGGACCAGCCGGTCACCTGGCGGCGGGGCGGCGAGGAACATGCTGATCTGCGCCTGGTCGGCGGGCCGGTGGAGGTAGGAGACGAGTTCCCGGGCCACTGCGCGGGCCAGCGTCGGCCCGTGGTCGTCCTCGATCAGCGACAGCGTCAGATCGAGGGCGCTGGTCACACCGGCGGAGGTGTAGATGTTGCCGTCCCGGATGTACAGCGGGCCCACATCCACGGCCACCCCGGGGTGCTGCGCGGCCAGCTGCTCGCCGTACCGCCAGTGGGTGGTCACCCGGCGGTTGTTGAGCAGTCCGGCCGCGGCCAGTACGTAGGTGCCGGTGCAGACCGAGGCGACGCGCCGGCTCTGCCGGGCCAGCCGGCGCACTTGTGCCAGCAGCCGCGCGTCCGCCGCCGCGTCCGCGTATCCGGCCCCGCCCACGACGACCAGGGTGTCCAGCCGCCCGGTGACCGTCTCCAGGTCGCAGCCGGCGCCGAGCAGGATCCCGGCCGAACTGCGCGCTGCGCACCGGCCGACGGTGCCCAGCTCGACGGTGTACGGCGGTGCGGCACCGTGCCGGTTGGCCAGATCGAGCGCGCCGCTGGGCGAGGCGATGTCGAGGATCTGCGCCTCGTCGTAGGCCACCAGGAGCATCCGCCGCCGTTCTTCCATGCTGCCGATCCCATCACGGCCGCCCTCCCTTCCCACTTCCCTGTCGTGCAGCCCGCCCCTGGTCCGGGAAGGGGTTGCCCCTTCTGCACGCCTGCAGACTGCGGGCGCGTCCTGGCTCCGCGCGCAGTTCCCCGCGCCCCCTTCGGGGCGTATCCCCCAAACTGCGGCAGCTCCGCTCGCAGCGGAATCGCCGTCAGCGGAATTCGGTCACCGTCGAGGCGTCGGGGGGCAGGCTCCCTCCTATGGAGATCTCCGAGTGCATCGGCGCCCTGCGAAGTGAAGGCAGCCTCTTTGCAGACGCCGTCGAACAGGCCGATCCCGCGGCGCCCGTCCCCGCCTGCCCCGACTGGACCGTACGCGATCTGGCCACCCACCTCGGTACGGTGCACCGCTGGGCTACGGGCTTCATACGGGAGGGCCGCGCGGAGCCGGTCCGGCCCACCGAGCCGCCCGGGGTTGCCGAGTTGCCCGACAAGGAGCTCGCGCCGTGGCTGCGGGAGGGGCACGGGCTGCTGGTCGAGGCGCTGAAGTCGGCGCCGGACGACCTGTCCTGCTGGACGTTCCTGGCCGCGCCCTCCCCGCTCGCCTTCTGGGCCCGGCGGCAGGCGCACGAGACGGCGGTGCACCGGGTGGACGCCGAGTCCGCGCTCGGCGCCCCGCTCTCCCCGGTGACCGCCGCGTTCGCCGCCGACGGGATCGACGAGCTGCTGTGCGGCTTCTATCCGCGCCGCGGCACCCCGGAGGGCTTCGCCGCCGAGCCCCGCACGGTGCACGTACGGTCCACGGACGTGCCCGGCGCGGCCTGGACGGTGTTCCTGGGCGACCCGGCGCGCGCTGAACGCGGCACCGAGCCGACCGCCGCGCCGGACTGTGTGTACGAGGGCACGGCCAGGGACCTGTATCTCGCGCTGTGGAACCGGCTCCCGCTGGCGGACCTCACCCTCTCCGGGGACGCGTCCGTGGCGCGCCGATGGCGTGAGTTGTTCCAGCCGTGACCGCCGAGTCGGTGCCCCGGCGGCGGATGGCGCCCCGGACCGCCACGGCCTGTGCCGTCCCGCCCGCCGCCAGGGCGAGCGCCACCAGCAGCGCGCTCACCCACAGGGGCGCGCGGTAGCCGAACCCCGCGCTGAGCGCGACGCCACCGGCCCACGGCCCCAGCGCGGCACCGACGTTGAGCGCCGCCGTGGCGAAGCCGCCCGCCAGGGTCGGCGCCTCGGTCGCCGCGTACAGGGCCTGCGAGATCAGTGTCGAGCCGACGGCGAACGACAGGGTCCCCTGGAGGAGCACGAGGACGACGGCCGCGGCCGGGCTGCCCGCCGTCAGTGCGAACAGCAGCCAGCCGGCGAGCAGCGCGCTCCCTCCCACGGCCAGCAACCGCAGCGGACGGGTGTCCGCGATCCGGCCGGCCGCGGTGACGCCGAGGAACGAGCCGAGCCCGAACAGCGCCAGCAGCCCCGGCACCCAGCCGTCGCCGAACCCCGCGACACCGGTGACCAGCGGGGCGAGGTAGGTGAACGTACAGAAAGTGGCGCCGTTGACCAGGGCGCCCAGCAGCAGTGTCACCAGCAGCCGCGGCCCGCGCAGCGCCCGCAACTCGCGGCGGACACCGAGGGGTTCCGCGTCCACCGGCTCCGCGTCGGCGCCCGGCAGCGACCGTACGAGGGCGAACACCGCCGGGGCCGCGATCAGCGCGACGGCCCAGAACGCCGAGCGCCACCCCCACATCTGCCCCAGCAGAGCTCCCGCGGGCACCCCGGCGACACAGGCGAGGGTGACCCCGCTCAACAGCACGGAGGTGGCCCGTCCCTTGGCGTCGGGCGGCACCATCCCGGCGGCGGCGGTCAGCGCGACGGCGAGGAACCCGGCGTTGGCCAGCGCACCCAGCACGCGGGTGGCGACCAGTACCGCGAAGCTCGTCGTCACCGCGCCCGCCACATGCACCAGCAGAAACGCGCACAGGAACCCGAGCAGCGCCCGCCGTCTGTCCCAGCGACGGCTCAGCACCGCCATCAGCGGCGCGCCCACGACCATCCCGACGGCGAACGCCGAGGTCAGCAACCCGGCTGCGGAGACGGACACTTCCAGGTCGGCGGCGAGGTCCGGGACGAGCCCGGACAGCATGAACTCCGACGTTCCCTGCGCGAACACCGCCAGCGCGAGAACGTACAACACAAATGGCATGAAAGACTCCGCAATCCCTTTCGGAAAGGACAGCGGCAGGCGCGAGCAGCACCCGGCAGCAGGGCATGCCTGAAGAAGCCTCGGGAGAAAGGCATGGCTCAGGAAGAGAATCCGTCCAGCCGGGCACACGGCAGCACTACCGCGAAACAGCCCGTGGCACGGCGATCCGATGGCGCTCGGCGCACACAGCGACAGCCACCGGACGACCGGTGGCTAGAGTCTGGAAGCCTCTGGGCTGGACATGCCCGCACCTTAACGGCGCCCCACCGCCAGGGTCCAAGCATTTATGGACGAGAACGAGGACAGGACGAGAACCATGCCGGACACCCGCCCCCTGTTCGACTTCATCGCCTACACCGCCCGGCTGCGGGAGGTCGAACGGCACAACCGGGCCACCGCCACCCGGCCCGAATCGGTGGCCGAGCACTCCTGGCATCTGGCGATGGTGTGCTGGGTGCTGCACGCCGAGTTCGAGCGGGAGAGCGGGCTGCGGCTCGATCTGGGCCGGATGCTGAAACTGTGCCTGATGCACGACGTGGTGGAGATCGACGCGGGTGACCCGTCGGCCTGGCACACGGCCGGCGAGGACGCCGCCGCGGACAAGGCGCGTACGGAGGAGGCGGTGGCGCGCGAACGGTTCGGCGCGCTGCCCGCACCGCTGGGTCCTGAACTGCTCGCGCTCTGGCGGGAGTACGAGGAGGGCGCCACCCCCGAGGCCCGGCTGGTGCGTGGCGTGGACCGCCTCAACCCGGCGCTGATGCGGCTGCTCACCGGCCAGGGCTGGTCCGACGTGGGCGCCGACGCCGCGGCCCTGGACAGCCTCCAACTCCCCCGGGTCAGCGTCAGCCCAACCCTGACGGCACTGTACGAGGAGGTACGGGAAGCCGCGGTCGCCTGCGGCCTGCTCCGCCGCTGACGCCGCGCGGCTGCCTCAGTCCGAGCCCAGCACCCGGGCGGTGAAGGCCGCGAGCCGGGCCCGCGCCTGTTCGCGGTCGACCTGTTCGTGGCGTACGAGATGTTCGACGAGGTCGGCGCGGGTGGCGGCGAGCAGCGCATGCGCGGTGAACCCGCCGTCGGTGAAGCCGGGGAGCTGCTCCAGCAGGTCCTGGAGTGTGCGGTGCCAGCGCGCGTAGTGCGCCGCCTGGTAGGGGCTGTCGCTGCCGGTGCCCTCCAGGGCCAGGGCGAGGTGGCGGTTGTCGAACTTGAAGCAGAGGACGGCGTCCAGCAGGGCCGGCACCCGTTCGTGGGGTGGGGCGGCCGGGCCCAGCGGCGGCTCCCCCTCCTCCACGGCGTTTCTGATCGGTTCGAGCCGTGCTTCGTACAGTGCGCGGATCAGGCCGGTGCGGTCGCCGAAGGCGCGGAACAGCGTCGCTTTGCCCACGCCGGCCGCTGCCGCGACGTCCGCCATGGTGATGGCCTCGGGGCTCTCGCAGTGGGCGAAGAGCTCGTCGGCTGCCGCGAGGACGGCCGCCCGGTTGC
The DNA here is from genome assembly GCF_052246355.1 of Streptomyces sp. 3N207. NCBI lineage: Bacteria > Bacillati > Actinomycetota > Actinomycetes > Kitasatosporales > Streptomycetaceae > Streptomyces > Streptomyces sp. 3N207. The sequence continues at coordinate 9,745 of NZ_JBQQBV010000031.1, forward strand.
GGGCTGCGTCCTTGCGTGGTTTGCGCTCGGGCATGCGGTCTCCGTGCCACTCCGGTTGCAAAACGGACCCGGGGTCCGTATCGTCCAACGTGAAACGGACCCGAGGTCCACATCGTACGGGACAGGAGCATCCATGCCCACTCACCCGGCACCGGCGGACCTCTTCCGCCATGGCCTGCAACTGCTGCTGGAGAAGAACATCCCCGCCTGGGTCGAGCTGTGGGACGACGACGGGGTGTTCGAGTTCCCGTTCGCGCCCGATGGCCGGCCCCGGCAGCTGGCGGGCAAGGCCGCGGTCGCGGACTACATGCGCGGCTACCCTGACCACATCGACCTGCATGACTTCCCCGACCTGGAGATCCACCAGACCACCGACCCACGCACCATCGTGGTCGAGATGCGCGCAGTGGGCCGTCTGGTGCGGACCGGCAGCCCTTTCGAGATGACCTACATCGCTGTCGTGACCGTCGAGAAGGGCCTCATCACCCACTACCGCGACTACTGGAACCCGCTCACCCTCCTCCAGGACCCCGCGAGTGACTTCACCCGGAGCAGCCGATGACCACCACCGGCACCACTCTCGTCATCGGGGCGACCGGCACCACCGGCAGCCGCGTCGCCGCCCGGCTCGCCGCCGGAGGACACCGCGTCAAGGCCGCCTCCCGGCGCGCCACAGCGGTGCCCGGCACCCGCTCCGTCCGCTTCGACTGGGACGCTCCCGCATGCCACGGCGAGGCCCTGCACGGCGCGGACCGGGTCTATCTGATCCCGCCGCTCGGCGACCCGGAACCGACCGGCATCATGCTGCCCTTCCTCGAACAGGCCCGCGCGGCAGGGGTACGGCGCGCGGTGCTGCTCAGCTCCTCGGCGATCCCCGCGGGTGGCCCGGCCACCGGGCGGGTGCACCAGGCCCTGCCCGGCCTGTTCGAGGAGTGGTCGGTGCTGCGGCCCTCGTGGTTCATGCAGAACTTCACCGGCGACCACCCGCACGCCCAGACCATCCGGGCGGACGGGACCGTCCTGACCGCGACCGGCGAGGGACGTGTCGGGTTCGTGGACGCCGACGACATCGCGGCCGTCGCCGTACATGCGCTGACCGATGCCCTGGCCCCGAACACCGATCTGGTCATCACCGGCCCGCAGGCGCTGAGTTACGACGACGTCGCCGCTACCCTCACCCATGTCATGGGCCGCACCGTCACCCACCGGCGGCTGACCTACGAGCAGTTGCGCGACCGGCTGGCCCCCGTCCTGCCCGTGGAGTTCGCGGCGCTGCTGGCCGGGCTGGACCGGGCCATCGCCGAGGGCGCTGAGGACCGCACCACCGACACCGTCGAGCGCCTCACGGGGCGCCCGCCCCGCAGCTTCCGCGCGTTCGCCGAACGGGAACTGTCGCGGAGCGCTCGCGTTCCGGGGTGACGCTCAGCCTTCCGGGGTGACGCTCAGCCTTCCGGGGTGGCCCTCAGCTCCGGGTCCTCAGCTCATACCATCCGGTCGGTCTGCTGGGACGGATGCGGTGGCCAGGGGCCCAGTTCGGGGAGGCCGTCCGGGGAGTGGGGCGGACTGTCGGGCAGCCGCCCGGCCAGCCATGCCGCCAGGTCCCGTACGGAGCCGCGCACTTCGCGGTCCGGTGCGGTCTCGCCCCCGCCGGCGTGCCAGCGCCGGTCCAGATCCGTGGCGACCAGGCAGGTGCCGTGCGGCAGCCTGCCCAGCAGAAAGTCCAGGGCATGGCCCGCCAACTCCGTGGGCCAGGCTGCCGGGCCGACACCGAGGTCCAGATCGACCAGATGGATCCACACTTCGCGCCAGCGGGCGAACACCGTCGCGGCGATGTCGGCGTCCCGGAACGAGACGGGACGCCGCCAGTCCTCGGCCTTGGCCCGGGACCAGACCGACATCAGCGCCTGGGTGTGTCCGGCCAGCGCCGCCCGGTGCTCCGCGGCTGTACGCCCGGCCGTGGCCTCGATGATCGCGTCGCGTTCGGCCTGTCCCCCGTCGTAGGTGGGCACCCGCTCCCCGCGCAGCGCGTGCTCTGCGAGGCGGGCGAACATCCGGGCGTTGTCGGTCAGATGGGCCAGTACGTGTCCTCGGGACCAGCCGGACAGTGCGGAGGGCGCCCGGACCTGCGCGTCGTCCACGTCGGCGAGCAGGCCCCGGAGCACCCGCTGAGCTTCGGCCACTTCTGCAACAGGAGGTATCACAGGCACCGACCCTAGACCCTCGTCCCAGCCCCGTCCCTGGCTGCCGCCACCGGCTCCGCCTCGGCTTGCTCGAGGAGCTCCAGCAGGCGCGCCGTCAGCGCCGGGCCCGCGTCCAGGAGCGGGCCGCGTACCGGCCCCGCCGGCAAACCGCGCGCGTTGAGCAGGGCCTTCGCGGCGACCGTGCCGGGCTGGCCGGTCATCACCGCCTCGGTCAGCGGGGCGAGCGCGAGATGGCGACGCGCCGCCAGGGCGTGCTCCCCCGCGTCATAGGCGTCGAGCACCCCGCGCACCAGCGGCGCCGCGACATTGGCGACGGTGCTGATGCACCCCGCACCGCCGATCGCCCGCAACGGGAGCGCGAACTCGTCACAGCCCGCGTAGTACGCCAGCCCGGTGTCCGCCATCACCCGGGAGGACTTGATCAGGTCGTACGCGCAGTCCTTCACCCCCCTGATCCGCGGATGCTCCGCCAGCCGCAGCAGCGTGCCGGTGGTCAGCGCGGTTCCGGTGCGGCCCGGGATGTCGTAGAGCAGCACCGGCAGCCGGGTGGCGTCGGCCACGGTACGCAGATGGTGCGCGACGGCCTCCTGGGTGGGACGCGAGTAATACGGCGTCACCACCAGCAGCCCGTGTGCGCCTGCCGCTTCGGCGTCCCGGGCCAGCGCGACACTGTGGCGGGTGTCGCTGGAACCGACACCCGCCACGACGCTTGCCCGGTCCCCCACCTCCGCCACCACCGCGCGCACCAGCGCGGTCTTCTCGTCGTCCGAGGTGGTCGGCGCCTCCCCCGTCGTGCCGCTGAGCACAAGGGCTTCGCACCCTCCCTCGTCCACCAGGTGCACGGCGAGACGCCGGGCCCCCTCGACATCGAGCTCCCCCGCTGCGTCGAACGGGGTGACCATGGCTGCTGCGATACGGCCCAAGGGCCCTGCGGAGATCGGCATGGCCGGAGTGTGCGGCCGCGAGGGTCCGCGCACCATTTAATTGCCGTGAAGCCTGCGTATAAGCAGTGCTTCACGGTGCGGTGGCGGTCAACGGGTGCCGCGTTCCCCGCCGTTGACGTTGAGCACCTGTGCCGTGATGTCGCGTGCCGCGGGCGAGGCCAGGAAGGCGACGGCTCCCGCGATGTCCCCCGGAACGCCCGGGCGGCCCAGCGCGGTGGAGGCGATGAGATGGTCGCGCCGCTCGGGCGTGAGGTGATCGCGGAAGAACTCGGTGTCGGCGATGTAGCCGGGCGAGACGACGTTCGCGGTGATGCCGCGCCGCCCCAGCTCCTGTGCCAGGCCCAGGTTCCAGGAGGCGACGCCCGCCTTGGCCGCCCCGTAGGCCCCGGAGCCCTTGTCGGCCGCGATGGAGCCGATGCTGATGACAGCGCCGCCCTCCGCGAGCCGGTCCTCGACCGCCTTGGTCGTCAACGCCGCGCTGAGCAGATTGGCGTCCAGGTTGGCGCGGAAGCTCCGCGCGAACGCCGCCAGCGGGCTGATTCCGGGGGCCTCCGAGGCGTCGAAGTCGGTGTTGCCGCCCGCGTTGTTGACCAGTACGTCGAGCCGCTCGGGCAGCTGGGGCAGCAGCCGCTCCACCGCCTCCGGGTCGGTGTGGTCGCAGACCACGGCCCGCACGCCGATCTCCTCGGCAGCCGCCTCCAGTACCTCCTTCCGGCGCCCCGTGATGACGACCGTCTCCCCTTGCTCCGCGAAATGCCGCGCCACGGCCAGCCCGATGCCTGTCGCACCGCCGGTGACCAGGATGCCGCGTGCCATACAGTGTCCTCCACGCTTCGTTGAGATCTGAATTTAGACCTGAATTTAGCCCTGAACATAACATCGGAAGAAGGGGCCATGGCAAGCGATCACTCCCCGTCGGACGGCGCGGCCGACTACCCCGTGGCGGACATCGCCGCCGCATGGCAGCGCGAGCGCCCCGGCACACCCGTCTCCTCGATCGGCATCGTCACCCCGCTCTGGCGGCTGGCGAAGCTGCTCGGCGACGACCGCCGCCGGGTGCTCGCCCGCGCGGGCGTGGACACCGCCACGCTGGATCTGCTCAGCGTGCTGCGGCGCGCGGGTGAGCCGTACACGCTCACCACACGCGAACTATCCGCCCGCTCCATGATCACCGCGGGCGCCATCTCCCAGCGGGTGGCCCGCGCCGAACGCGAGGGCCTGGTCACCCGCCGCTCCGGCAGAGGCCGCCGCCGGTCCGTCCTGGTCGAACTGACCCCCGCCGGGCACCAGCTGGTCGAGTCCACCGTCGACCAGGTCCTCACCCGCGAGGCCGAGCTGCTGACAGGTCTCGACCCCGAGCAGCAGAACCAGCTCGCCGAACTCCTGCGTGTTCTCCTTCAGGACGTCCAACGACAGTTGAATGATCACCGATTGACGCATGTGGGCGAACTGGACTAACGACTGTTGGCCCACACGCCCCTGCTGTAACTTTTGAGCGACCGAACTGCGGGTGATTCGCACCGCCGTCGCCCACGGAGAGAGAGCTGAGAGAACTTGCGCATGAAAAAGCAGGCCAGCACAGCGATGTGGACCGCAGCAGCCCTCGCCGCGTCCCTCCTCCTGGGCGCGTGCGGGAGCGACGGCGAGTCGAAGGACAAGATCGACGGCGCCAAGGACGGGGGCAAGAAGGCTTCCAAGTCCGCCTCGCCGTCGAAGAGTTCGGGCGGAGCCGACAAGCAGCGGCCGCAGTACAAGCTGGCCAAGGACGCGAAGAACGTCTTCGAGGAGACGAAGACCGGTGACTCGAAGCAGGACGAGATCCTGGCGGACAACCAGCGCCGGATCAACCTGGTGGACCGGATTATCACCACCGGCAAGGATTCGGACGATCTGAAGCTGTACGCCTCCGGCGAAGCGTTTGTCAGCGCCAGCAAATACATCAAAGCTTACGCCGACGACAAGTACAGCTGGGCAGGCAAGACCCGTTACTACAAGCAGCAGGTCAAAATCCTCAACAGCAGTACCGCGACGGTCTCCTACTGCGTCGACGACTCGAAGGCGAACGACAAGAACCTCAAGACGGGCAAGCTCGACCACTACGAATCGGGCGACAAGAAGGACACGCTGGAAACCAACCGCATGCGGCGGAGCAAGAGCGGTATCTGGCAGTCATTCTTCAGCCAGACGAAACGGGGAGCAGAGGAATGCGAAAAGTAGCCAAGACGGGTGTCGCTCTTTCCTTGGTCGTCGGAGTTTCCCTCTCGATGGGCGCCCCGGCACACGCCGAGAAGAAGCGCGGGGACCGCGCCGCCGGCTCCACCGGCAACGGCAACGTGGCCGCCGAGGTCTCCCACGTGCAAATATCCGGCGGTGGCGGTGGCGGGAAGAACACCGTCAAGCTGAATCCCAAGGACCCCAACTGGGAGCCTCCGGCGTGCTGGTACGAGCCGAAGACGACTCCCAAGGAGCTCAAGAAGAAGATCGAGGACGCCAAGCCGGAGAAGAAGAAGCCGGAGAAGAAGAAGGATTCGGGCACGGTCTTCGACGATCTCAGCGAGAGCAACGAGGAGGCGTCGCGAGCGATCTCGAATCAGGTCGTCGGGCTCTACGAGAACTACTACCAGACCGACAAGTACGACGACTACAACGTCGACAAACAAGGCAAGGGCATGTTCTGGGAGGGCGTGCGGAATCCCAACAAGGCGGACGACCCCGAGGCGGACGCCTGTAGCGAGCACGCCATCTGGGTGCCGAAGGGCAAGCCGCCCAAGAGCATGCCGCTCGCGGTCACCCCGAAGATTCTCGCGCAGTACGCCTACGAGGAACTGCCCATTCCGGGGACCGAGATTTCGCTGAACCCGGAGGACAAGCAGACGGTCAATCTCGATACGTGGGTGTGGCTGGACAAGGGGAAGTTCAAGCCGGTGGACGTGACCGCCTCCCTCGATCTGGAAGACGGCACCCACCTCTCGGCGACCACCACCGCCAAGCCCTCCTCGCTCACCCTCGAACCCGGAACCGGCGACGCCAAGATGTACCCCGGCTCCGGAAAGTGCGAGGTCAAGAACGGCCAGCTCGGTGAGGAGTACTCGGCCGGGAAGAAGGACCGCACCCCGCCCTGCGGGATCAGGTATCTGCGGGCGAGCGGCAAGAACGGCTCCTACCCGCTGAAGGCGACCCTCACCTGGAACATCACCTGGAAGGGTTCCGACGGCACCGGCGGCGACCTGCCCGCCGGCACCTTCAGCACCACCAAGGACGTCACCGTGAAGGAGATCCAGTCCATCGTGCGTGACTGACACTTCGTGCGTACGCCGGACGGCGACACAGCGCGGCGCCTGCCATAACCCGGTCGGGGACTGGCAGGCGCCGCGTCGTCCGTACGCCCTTGTACGGAAGCTTCAGGGGTTACGCCGTCAGTGCGCGGTCCGTGGGGCGGATCGGCGCGTGCAGGGTGCTGGTTTCGCCGGTGAGGTAGCGGTCGACCGCCTTCGCGGCTGAGCGGCCCTCGGCGATGGCCCAGACGATCAACGACTGGCCGCGGCCCGCATCACCGGCGACGTAGACGCCGGGGACGTTGGTGGCGTAGTCGCCGTCCCGCGCGATGTTGCCCCGTGCGTCGAGCTCCACGCCGAACTGCTCGACCAGGCCGTTCTCACGGTCGACGCCGGTGAAGCCCATGGCGAGGGTGACCAATTGGGCGGGAATCTTCCGCTCCGTGCCGGGCTTGGGCTCCAGCTTGCCGTCCGCCATCTCGACCTCGACCAGGTGCAGCCACTGGACGTTGCCGTCCTCGTCACCCTCGAAGTGGGTCGTATTGACGGAGTAGACGCGCTCGCCGCCCTCCTCGTGCGCAGACGTCACCTTGTAGAGCATGGGGAAGGTCGGCCACGGCTGGCGAGCCGGGTCCCGCTCCTCGCCCGGCCTGGGCATGATCTCCAGCTGGGTGACGGAGGCCGCGCCCTGCCGGTGTGCGGTGCCCACGCAGTCGGCGCCGGTGTCGCCGCCGCCGATGACGACCACGTGCTTGCCCTCGGCGGTGATGGGGGGCGTCACGAAGTCGCCCTCCTGCACCTTGTTGGACAGCGGGAGGTACTCCATCGCCTGGTGGATGCCGTTCAGCTCGCGGCCGGGAACCGGCAGGTCACGCGCCGTGGTGGCGCCCGCCGCGATGACGACCGCGTCGTACCGCTTGCGCAGCTTCCGCGCGTCGATGTCGCGGCCGATCTCCACACCGGTGCGGAACTTGGTGCCCTCGGCGCGCATCTGCTCGATACGGCGGTTGATGTGCCGCTTCTCCATCTTGAACTCGGGGATGCCGTAACGGAGGAGACCTCCGATGCGGTCCGCGCGCTCGTAGACGGCGACCGTGTGCCCTGCGCGGGTCAGTTGCTGGGCGGCGGCCAGTCCTGCGGGGCCCGAGCCGATGACGGCGACGGTCTTGCCGCTCAGCCGCTCCGGGGGCTGCGGGGTGACGCCGCCGGTCTCCCACGCCTTGTCGATGATGGAGACCTCGACGTTCTTGATGGTGACCGCCGGCTGGTTGATGCCCAGCACGCACGCCGACTCGCACGGCGCCGGGCACAGCCGCCCGGTGAACTCGGGGAAGTTGTTCGTGGCGTGCAGCCGCTCGCTCGCGGCGTCCCAGTCGCCGCGGTAGGCGTAGTCGTTCCACTCGGGGATGAGGTTCCCCAGCGGACAGCCGTTGTGGCAGAAGGGGATGCCGCAGTCCATGCAGCGCCCGGCCTGCTTGCTGATGATGGGCAGCAGGGAGCCGGGTACGTAGACCTCGTTCCAGTCCTTGACCCGCTCTTCGACGGGGCGCGTCTCGGCGACCTCGCGGTCGGTGTTCAGGAAGCCCTTGGGGTCAGCCATTGGTCGCCGCCTCCATCATCTTCTCGTGGGTCTCGGACTCACTGAGCCCCGCTCGCTCGGCGGCGTCCTTGGCGGCGAGCACAGCCTTGTACGTGGCGGGCAGGACCTTGCTGAAGCGGCTGAGCGCTCCGTTCGGTCCGTCCCAGTCGGCGAGGAGCTTGGCGGCCACGGTCGAGCCGGTCTCCTCCTGATGGCGGCGCACGACCTCGTGCAGCCACGCCTTGTCGTCATCGGTCAGCTCCTCGACGGCGCCGCGCAGTCCGGCATTCACGTTCGCCAGGTCCAGGTCGATGACGTACGCCGTACCGCCGGACATGCCCGCGCCGAAGTTACGCCCTGTGCTGCCCAGGACGACGGCCGCGCCGCCGGTCATGTACTCGCAGCCATGGTCGCCCACGCCTTCGGAGACGACCAGGGCACCGGAGTTGCGGACGCAGAAGCGTTCGCCGACCCGGCCGCGCAGGAAGATCTCGCCGCCGGTGGCGCCGTAGGCGAGGGTGTTGCCCGCGATGGTGGAGTACTCGGCGAGGTGGTCGGCGCCCCGGTCGGGGCGGACGATCACTCGGCCGCCGGAGAGGCCCTTGCCGACGTAGTCGTTGGCGTCGCCCTCCAGCCGCAGCGTGACGCCGCGCGGGACGAAGGCGCCGAACGACTGGCCGGCGGAGCCGGTGAAGGTGATGTCGATGGTGTCGTCGGGCAGTCCGGCGCCGCCGAACTTCTTGGTGACCTCGTGTCCGAGCATCGTGCCGACGGTCCGGTTGACGTTGCGGATCGCGACCTGGGCGCGGACCGGCTCCGCCTGCTCGGCGGTGTCGGCATGCAGCGCGTCGGCCGCCAGCTTGACGAGCTGGTTGTCGAGCGCCTTCTCCAGGCCGTGGTCCTGGGCGACGGCCTGGTGCAGCACGGCGCCCTCGGGCAGTTCGGGGACGTGCAGCAGCGGCGCCAGGTCGAAGCCCTTGGCCTTCCAGTGGTCCACGGCGCGCGAGGTGTCGAGCAGTTCGGCGTGCCCGATGGCCTCGTCCAGGGTGCGGAAGCCCAGCTCGGCCAGGAGTTCGCGGACCTCTTCGGCGATGAACTCGAAGAAGTTGACGACGTACTCGGCCTTGCCGCTGTAGCGCTCGCGCAGCACCGGGTTCTGGGTGGCGATGCCGACCGGGCAGGTGTCCAGATGGCAGACACGCATCATGACGCAGCCGGAGACCACCAGCGGCGCGGTGGCGAAGCCGAACTCCTCGGCGCCCAGCAGCGCGGCGATGATCACGTCGCGGCCGGTCTTGAGCTGGCCGTCGGTCTGTACGACGATCCGGTCGCGCAGCCCGTTGAGCAGCAGTGTCTGCTGCGTCTCGGCCAGGCCCAGCTCCCAGGGGCCGCCCGCGTGCTTGAGCGAGGTGAGCGGGGAGGCGCCGGTGCCGCCGTCGTGGCCCGAGATGAGCACGACGTCGGCGTGGGCCTTGGAGACGCCCGCCGCGACCGTGCCGACGCCGACCTCGGAGACCAGCTTCACATGGACGCGGGCTGCCGGGTTGGCGTTCTTCAGGTCGTGGATGAGCTGGGCGAGGTCCTCGATGGAGTAGATGTCGTGGTGCGGCGGCGGCGAGATGAGGCCGACGCCGGGCGTGGAGTGCCGGGTCTTGGCAACCCACGGGTAGACCTTGTGGCCCGGCAGCTGGCCGCCCTCGCCGGGCTTGGCGCCCTGGGCCATCTTGATCTGGATGTCGTCGGCGTTGACGAGGTACTCGGAGGTGACGCCGAACCGGCCGGAGGCGACCTGCTTGATCGCGGAGCGCCGCGCCGGGTCGTAGAGCCGTTCGGGGTCCTCGCCGCCCTCCCCGGTGTTGGACTTGCCGCCGAGTTGGTTCATGGCGATGGCCAGCGTCTCGTGTGCCTCCTGCGAGATGGAGCCGTAGGACATGGCGCCGGTGGAGAACCGCTTGACGATCTCGCTCGCCGGCTCGACCTCCTCGACGGGGATCGAGGGCCGGTCGCTCTTGACGTTGAACAGGCCGCGCAGCGTCATCAGCCGCTCGGACTGCTCGTCCACCCGCCGGGTGTACTGCTTGAAGATGTCGTAGCGGCGCTGCCGGGTGGAGTGCTGGAGGCGGAAGACCGTCTCCGGGTCGAACAGATGCGGCTCGCCCTCGCGACGCCACTGGTACTCGCCGCCGATGTCCAGCAGCCGGTGCGCGGGCGCGATCCCGGAGGACGGGTACGCCTTGGCGTGCCGGGCCGCCACCTCCTTGGCGATGACGTCGATACCGGCGCCGCCGATCTTGGTGGTGGTGCCGTGGAAGTAGGTGTCGACGAACGACTCGTCCAGGCCGACGGCCTCGAAGACCTGCGCGCCGCGGTAGGAGGCGACGGTGGAGATGCCCATCTTGGACATCACCTTCAGCACGCCCTTGCCCAGCGCGTAGATCAGATTGCGGATCGCCTGCTCGGGCGGCAGCTCGTCGGCGCCGGGCAGGAACGTACCGGCCCGCACCAGGTCCTCGACGGACTCCATGGCCAGATACGGGTTGACCGCAGCGGCGCCGTAGCCGATGAGCAGCGCGACGTGGTGGACCTCGCGCACGTCACCGGCCTCGACCAGCAGCCCGACCTGGGTGCGCTGCTTGGTGCGGATGAGGTGGTGGTGCACGGCGGAGGTGAGCAGCAGCGACGGGATCGGTGCGTGCTCGGCGTCCGAGTGCCGGTCGGACAGCACGATGAGCCGGGCTCCCGACTCGATCGCCGCGTCGGCCTCCGCACAGATCTGCTTGATACGGGCCGCGAGGCCGTCCCCTCCTTCGGCGACGCGGTAGAGCCCGGAGAGCGTGGCGGACTTGAAGCCCGGCAGATCGCCGTCCGCGTTGATGTGGATGAGCTTGGCCAGCTCGTCGTTGTCGATGACGGGGAACGGCAGCGTCACACTGCGGCAGGAGGCGGCCGTCGGGTCCAGCAGGTTGCCCTGCGGGCCCAGCGACGAGTACAGCGAGGTGACCAGCTCCTCGCGGATCGCGTCCAGCGGCGGGTTGGTGACCTGCGCGAACAGCTGGGTGAAGTAGTCGAAGATCAGCCGAGGCCGCTCGGAGAGCGCCGCGATGGGCGAGTCGGTGCCCATGGAACCGATCGGCTCGGCACCGCTGCGGGCCATCGGGGCGAGCAGGACGCGCAGCTCCTCCTCGGTGTAGCCGAAGGTCTGCTGGCGGCGGGTGACCGAGGCGTGGGTGTGCACGATGTGCTCACGCTCGGGCAGATCGGCCAGCTCGATGAGCCCGGCGTCCAGCCACTCCTGGTACGGGTGCTCGGACGCCAGCTGCGCCTTGATCTCGTCGTCCTCGATGATGCGCTTCTCGGCGGTGTCCACCAGGAACATCCGGCCGGGCTGGAGACGGCCCTTGCGCACGACCTTTGCCGGGTCGATGTCGAGCACGCCGACCTCGGAGGCGAGGACGACGAGCCCGTCGTCGGTGACCCAGTACCGGCCCGGACGCAGTCCGTTGCGGTCGAGAACGGCGCCGACCTGGGTGCCGTCGGTGAAGGTGACACAGGCGGGGCCGTCCCAGGGCTCCATCATTGTGGAGTGGTACTGGTAGAAGGCGCGCCGCGCGGGGTCCATCGAGTCCTGCGACTCGGCGCTCTCCCACGCCTCGGGCACCATCATCAGCACCGAGTGCGGCAGCGAACGGCCACCCAGGTGCAGCAGCTCCAGCACCTCGTCGAAGGTCGCCGAGTCGGAGGCGCCCGGGGTGTTGATCGGGAAGATCCGCTCCAGCGTCTCCTGGTCACCGCTGTGCTTATGGTCGGCAGAGCCGAACAGCTCCGAGTCGAGCTGCGACTCGCGGGCCCGCATCCAGTTGCGGTTGCCCTGCACGGTGTTGATCTCACCGTTGTGCGCGACGAACCGGTACGGGTGGGCCAGCGGCCAGCTCGGGAAGGTGTTGGTGGAGAAACGCGAGTGCACCAGCGCGATGGCGGTGGCGAAGCGGCGGTCCGACAGGTCCGGGAAGAACGGCTCCAGCTGCCCGGTGGTCAGCATGCCCTTGTAGACCAGGGTGCGGGCCGAGAGCGACGGGAAGTACACGCCCGCCTCGCGCTCGGCGCGCTTGCGCAGCGCGAAGGCCAGCCGGTCGAGGGCGACGTCGCTGCGCTGACCCGCTGAGTCGGCGACGAACAGCTGGCGGAAGGTGGGCATGGTGGCGCGGGCGCCGGGGCCCAGCAGCTCGGGCGCCACGGGCACCTCGCGCCAGCCGAGCACCGTCAGCCCCTCCTCGGACGCCAGCGTCTCGATGTGCGAGACGGCCGCCGAAGTGGCCGAAGTGTCCCCGGAGGTCTCCTCCTCGCGGGGCAGGAAGGCGATGCCCACCGCGTAGGAGCCCTGCTCGGGCAGCGCGAACGGGACGTTCTCCCGGAGGAAGGCGTCGGGGACCTGCAGCAGGATGCCGGCGCCGTCACCGGTGTCCGGGTCCGACCCGGTGGCGCCCCGGTGCTCGAGGTTGCGGAGCACGGTCAGAGCCTGCTCGACCAGCTCATGGCTGGGCTCACCGGTCAGGGTCGCCACGAAGCCGACACCGCAGGCGTCGTGCTCGTACCGGGGGTCGTACATCCCCTGCTTGGCAGGGTGGTGGGCGGCCCAATCCGCTGTCGGCGCAGCACGCATCGGCTCTCCCGTCGTCTCGTGGCAGTGGTACGTACCGAGGGACGACGTTGGCCCTCATGATGCAGAAAGTGGTGCAGAAATTTTCGTGCAGGTTACATGGTGGCCGACTTCCCGGAAAGTGGAAGACGCATCTCACCATACGAACGCGGGCGCAGCTGTATAAGCGTGCCGACGCGGAGTGGCCCTTATGGGGCCTGGAGGAACCTGCACAGAGGGTTCGGGGTGGGTGGCCCCGGGTGAACGAGCGGCTTTCTCTCGCACGCAGGCGTCGTTGCCGGCGGCGTTACGGACTACTGCCCAGCGCCACACAAGCTGAAACCGCCGGGTAACACAAGGATCCTGCGACCCTTTCCGCCGCGCGCGCCATGAACCTGATCACAAGTGTGCGTGCCCCGCATGGTGGCTGCGCTTGCCAGCCCTGCGCCTGGGGGTACCCCCTGCTCGAAGAGCTTGGGGGAGCAGACCTCCCAAGCGCAGCGCAGGGGAGACGCGCCCCGTCAGGGGCGCGGGGAACTGCTCCCCCAGCCTTCGGCCGGGAGGTGCCCCCAGCAACCACGGAGGACCCGCACCCCGCAGCCGACGACCAGGGGCACCCCGAACGCGCGCTAGCGCAACCGCACCGGCAGCGACTCCAGCTCGTTCTGCGTCAGCACCGGCCGATTGCGGATCTCCGTGACAGGGACGGCCAGCGACAGCGCGGGGAAGCGCTCGAACAACGCAGGCAGCGCGACCGACGCCTCCAGCCGGGACAGCGCGGCGCCGGGGCAGATGTGCGGCCCGTGACCGAAGGAGAGGTGCCGAATGGGGGTGGCCCTGCGGACGTCGAAGCAATCGGCGTCCGCCCCGTGCTGGGCGCGGTCCCGCCCGATGGCGCGGTAGGACATGACCACCCCCTCCCCCTCGCCTACCACGACGTCACCGACCTCGATGTCCGAGGTCGCGAACCGCATCAGCAGGTGGGTGGAGGGTGACTCCCAGCGCAGCGTCTCCTCGATGACCGCGTCCCAGCCGACCTGGCCGTCGAGCACGAGGCGCAGCTGGTCCGGATGGGTGAGCAGTGCCCGGACCGCGCACAGGATCAGGGTCACGGTGGTCTCGTGGCCGGCGGCGACCATGGCCTCCAGATTGCCGCGCACCTCCTCGGCGGTCAGCGGTTCGCCGCCCTCGTCGGCGAGGATGAGGGCGCTGGTGAGGTCGTCGCCGGGGGACGCGGTCTTGTCCCGGACCATCTCGGCGTAGAGATCGTCCAGCTCCTTGATGACGGCGAGCCGCTCGTCCTGCGGCGTCAGCATCGAGAAGAACGCCTCGTACAGCCGGTGCAGCCGCGGCTCCAGCTCGGGTTCGACGCCCATCAGGGAGCAGACCACCGACATCGGCAGCGGCTGCGCGAAGGCCGGCTTCAGATCGAGGGGCGCGTCGGGGGCTTCCGCTGCCCGTGCCGCCATCGCGTCCAGCAGCCGGCCGGTGATCCGTTCGACGACGGGCCGGATCGCCTCCAGCCGGCGCGGGGTGAGGGCCTGCGCCGTCTTGACCCGCAGCCGTCGGTGCTCGGCTCCGTCGACGGTGAACATGGAGCGGCCCGCGTCGATCATGCCGATCAGCGGCCAGCTCTCGTCGACCTCACCACTGCGCCACAGGTTCCAGCGGGTGATGTCCTTGACCAGCCGGGTGTCGGTGAGCAGCTTGCGCGCTTCGGCGTGGGTGGTGACCGTCCACGCCTCGGCGCCCATCAGGTCGATCCGGGTGAGCGGCCCGGCGGTGCGCAGCGCCTCGGTCTCCTCGGCGAGGCGGCCGACGAGCGGGTCGAGGGAGAGCGGGTCGAGGGCGATCGGGCAGCCGCCGGAGCCGGACGCCGCTGCGCCGTCTGCTGGACAGCTCGCTGCTGCCGCCTCGCCGGTACGAGCCGCGCTCACCGCGGACTGTCCGTCGCCGTTCATCAGCGGCCTCCGTACGGGGGTGTGGTGGCGAACCGGACGGGGAGCACCGTCATACCGCGCAGGAAGGGCGAGGGGCGGCGGGCCAGGGTGCTGGGCGCGATGGCCAGTTCCAGGTCGGGCAGCCGGTCCAGCAGCACCTCGATGCCTGTTCTGGCGATGACCTCGGCGATCTCCTGCGCCGGGAAGGGGCACTGGTACTCGCCGTGGCTGAAGGCGAAGTGGGCGAAGTTGCTGTTGCGCAGGCCGTCCGCGCTGTGCTGCGTGTGTGCCGCCGGGTCGCCGTTGGCTCCGGCGAGGCCGAGCAGCAGCATGTCGCCCCGGGCGATGACCTGGCCGCCCAGCCGGGTGTCGCGCGCTGCCCAGCGCCCGGCGAGTATCTGGGTGGGGGTGTCCTCCCACAGCACCTCGTTCATGGCCTCCGGGATGCTGTGCCGGCCCCCGGTCAGCGAGGCGGCGAAGCGGTCGTCGGTGAGCATCAGCCGCACCGAGTTGCCGATCCAGTCGGCCGTCGGGAGGAACCCGGCGGAGGTGATGGCCATGAGGTTGAGGGCGTACGCCTCGTCGGTGAACTCGTCGGGGTGGGCCAGCATGGCGGAGAGCACATCGGCGCCCGGGGTGGCGTGTTTCCGGGTGATCAGCTGCTGCATGAGAGCCAGCGCCTGCTCGAATCCGGCCAGCGCGTCGGGGCCGCCGTCGCACATGTCCGTCAGGAAGCGGATCAGCTCGGGCCCGTCGGAGTCCGGGAAGCCCAGGATGCGGGCGAGGGTCAGCAGCGGCAGCGGTTTGGCGTAGGCGGAGACGATCTCGGACTCGCCCGCGCCGCAGAAGGCGTCGATGAGGCGGTCCGCCAGCTCCTCGGCGGTGCGGCGCAGTTCGATGTGGTCCACGCTCTCCAGCGCGGACTGGACCATGGCCAGATGGCGACGGTGCTCCTCGCCGACGGTGAAGTAGACCGAGGGCTGCCGGGTGCCGATCATCGGGCGCAGCGGCCAGTCCTCGGGGAGGGTGTCCCACTGGTTCCACAGCCCCTGGTCGCGGGGGAAGAGCACCGGGTCGGTGGTGACCTGGTAGAGCTCGCGGTAGCCGATGACGAGCCAGGCGGGCACGTCGCCGGGGAGGGTCACCGGGACGACGGGGCCGTGGTCGCGGCGCATGTCCCGGTAGACCGCCTCCAGATCGGTGTGGAAGCGGGGGCCCATGAGCGGGACCGGCCCTGGGGCGCTGCCGCCGCCCGCGTGGACCGGGCACCCCCGGCTCCCCGGGGGAGGGGTGCCCAAGGGTGGTGGGCCGTGCGCGGCTGCGGGCTCGTAGGGCTGGGGCTGACTGGTCACGGTCGTAACTCCCCTGTGGGCTGCGGCACTTGGTGTTCGCAGGTGTCACTTTGTGCACAGCCTAGGCAAGTTCACGATCAACGGGAGGCCGTTCTCGACGATCGGCGTTGCTTTGTCCGCCATGTAGCTGCCCGCAACCGTTCGCTCAACCATCCACGGTGCACGGACCCTTGACGCGCCGGTAAGTCGGCCGCACTATCTGTAAACGTTTTCAGTCGCTGTAACGGTTTACGGCCGACTGTGCCCACCATCGCGAAGGGGCGAGCAGTGATACCTGAGGACGGACCACCGACCGTCGTGTCGATCGCGGAACGGGCGGGCGTCTCGATCGCCTCGGTGTCCCGGGTCCTCAACGGGATGGGCGCCCGGCCGGAGACCGTACGGCGGGTCGAGCGCGCGGCGGCGGAGCTGGGCTATGTGCCCAACGCCGTGGCCCAGTCCCTCAAGGGCGGTCGCACCAAGCAGCTGACGTTCGCCATGCAGGACATCGGCAACCCCGTCTACGTCGCGATGGTCCGCCAGATCCAGGCCGTTGCCCGGGCGGCAGGCTACCGGCTGCTGCTGCACTCCACGGACGCCGTGCTGGAGGAGGAACTGGCCGTCGTCCGCAGCCTCGGTGACCGCACCAGCGACGGGCTGATCCTCTGCCCCATCCGCATCACCCCCGAGCACATCGACGTGCTGAAGGCCGCGGCGGGCCCGGTCGTCGTCATCGGATCGCTGCCCGGCGACGTGCCCGTGGACGCCGTGGCGGCCGACTCCGTCACCGGTGCCCGGCTGGCCGTCACCCACCTCGCGGAGACGGGCAGACAGCGCATCGCCTTCCTCAACGGGCCGCTGGACACGGTGCCGGGACACAACCGCCGCCAGGGCTACCTCAAGGCGCTCGCGGACCACGGCATCGTGCCGGAGCCTGCACTGGAGCGCGCCACCTCCTTCGGGCTGGCGGCCGGCCGCAACGCACTGCTCGACCTGCTCGACTCGGGGGCGGCCCCGGACGCCGTCTTCTGCGCCAACGACCAACTCGCGCTCGGTGCGGGACAGGCGGCGCACGAGCGGGGGCTGCGCATACCCGAGGACCTGGCCCTCGTCGGCATGGACGACAGCGAACTGGCCCGGGCCGGCTGGCCCCCGCTCACCAGCGTCGACCTGGGCTCCGAAGAACGCGGCAGGACGGCGGCCCGGATGCTGCTCGAACGGCTCGCGGAGGACGCCGGCGCGCGGTCGGTTGCCGACCGCGCTGGGAGGGGCGCCGCCACGGCAGCGCGCCGGATCACCACCGCTCCGCGGCTCAACGTCCGCGCGTCGTCCGCGCCTCGGTCCGCCTCATGAGCGGCGGTACCCGGCATGGGGGGCTGCGCTTGCCCACCCTGCGCCCCTGGCGCAGACTGCCCAAGCTCGCAGGGGAGACGCGCCCCGTAAGGGGCGCGGGGAACTGCGCGACAAGCCACGACGTGCCCGCAGCCCGCAGACGTCGGGAAGGGGCACCCCCTCGGCGGAAGCCGCCCCGCACACCCGCGGCCCGCAGGCGGTCGCTCGGGCTCGATCATGGGGCCTGGTTTCTGCTGCTGCCGGCGCTGATCCCGATCCTGGTGCTGAGCGCGGGGCCACTCTTGTACGCGGTGTCCCTCTCTTTCACCGATGCGCAAGCGGGCCGCACCGTGCGGACCGACTTCATCGGCGTCGACAACTTCGCCGACCTGCGGCTGGACTCGCTGTTCTGGGAGTCGTTCCGGATCGGTCTGGTGTGGGCCGTCTCGGTGACCACGCTGCAACTGCTGCTGGCACTCGGGCTCGCGCTGCTGCTCGACCAGAACCTGCGGTTCCGCTGGCTGGCCCGCACCCTCGCACTGGTGCCCTGGGCCATGCCGGAGGTCGTCGTCGGCGTCATGTGGCGGCTCGTCTACCACCAGGACGCGGGCATCCTCAACCAGACGCTGCGGCAGCTGGGGTTGCTCGGGGAGGGCTCCGGCAATATCGACTGGCTGACGAACCTCTCGCTCGCGCTGCCCGCCGTCATCCTCGTCGGCGTCTGGGCCGGCATGCCGCAGACCACCGTGGTGCTGCTGGCCGGGCTGCAGAACGTACCCCGCGAACTGACCGAGGCCGCACAGCTGGACGGATGCGGAGTGTGGCGGCGGTTCGCCACGGTGACCTGGCCCGCGCTCAAGCCGGTGGCCCTCGCCATCACCGCGCTCAACTTCATCTGGAACTTCAATTCCTTCGGCCTGGTCTATGTGCTCACCCAGGGCGGCCCCGGCGGTCAGACGCGGCTGCCGATGCTGTTCGCCTACGAAGAGGCTTTCACCTACGGCCAGTTCGGCTACGCCGCCGCGATGGGCGTCGTGATGATCGCCGTCGTCGCCGTGTTCCTCACGGTGTTCCTGCGCAAGCGCCTGAAGGGCTCCGAGGAGGGCACAGTATGAGCGCGCCGGCCACCACCGCCACCCGCGGTTCCGCCCCGTCGGCCCGGCGCCGGGCGCGGCGGATCGCGGGCCGTACGGCACAGTACGCGGGGCTGCTGGGCTATCTGGTCTTCCTCGCGTTTCCGCTGGTGTGGCTGCTGTCCACATCGTTCAAGTCGCCGGCGGAGCTGGGGAAGATCGACCCGACGTGGATTCCGCAGCATCCCACCCTGGAGAACTTCCGCTCCGCCTTCGAGGCGCAGCCGCTGGCCCGCTCGGCGCTCAACAGCCTGATCGTGGCGGGCGGCGCGACCCTCGTCTCCGTCGCGATCGCGGTGCCCGCCGCCTATGTGCTGGCCCGCCATCGCTCCAAGGTGAGCGGTGCCGCGAACGGCTGGGTGCTGGTCAGCCAGATGTTCCCGTTCGTGCTGGTGATCATCCCGCTGTTCCTCGTCCTGAAGAACCTCCAGCTGATCGACTCGGTGGGCGGGCTGATCATCGTGTACGTCGTCTGGAACCTGCCGTTCTCGCTGTGGATGCTGCAGAGCTATGTGCGTGCGGTGCCCGTCTCGCTGGAGGAGGCCGCCGCGGTGGACGGGGCGAGCCGGCTGCGCATTCTGCGGAGTGTCGTGCTGCCGCTGCTGGCGCCGGGACTGGTGGCGACGCTGATGTTCTCCTTCGTCACCGCCTGGAACGAGTTCTTCTTCGCCCTCGTGCTGCTCAAGTCGCCGGAGAACCAGACGATGTCCGTCATCCTGACCCGCTTCCTCGGCGCCGAGGGCGTCGCCGACCTGGGCCCGCTGGCCGCCGCCTCGGTGCTGGCGACCGTCCCGAGCCTGCTGTTCTTCGCGCTGCTCCAGCGGCGGCTCGTCGCGGGGATGCTGGCAGGGGCGGTGAAGGGCTGATGCGCCGCGTCGCACTCCTGGGCCGTCGGGCCGCCGCGACCCTGCTGGCCTGCACGCTGCTCGCCTCCTGCGGGGGCGGCGGCGAGGGGGACGGGGACGGCACCGTCACCCTCGACTACTACAGCCTGGCCTGGCAGAAGGAGTCGATCACGGCCAACAAGAAGCTGGTCGCGCAGTGGAACAGGACGCACAAGAAGGTCAAGGTGCGCTATGTGCAGGGCGCCTGGGAGAGCGTCCACGACCAGTTGCTGACCTCCTTCGAGGGCGGCGAGGCGCCCGACATCATCCATGACGACGCCAGCGATCTGACCGACTTCGCCTACGGCGGCTACCTCGCCGATCTGCGCCCGTATCTGCCGAAGGCCACCCGCGCCGCCATCCCGCGGCAGAGCTGGGACTCCGTGACGATGAACGGCGGCCGTGTCTACGGGGTGCCGTTCCTCCAGGAGCCCCGGGTGATCATCGCCAACCGGAAGCTGCTGGAGCGGTCAGGGGTGCGGATCCCCACGGCGGAGAAGCCGTGGACATGGCGCGAGTTCGAGCGGGTCTCGAAGAAGCTGACCCGCGACAAGGACCACAACGGCAAGCCCGAGCGGTACGGCACCGTGTGGACGATGAAGGAGCCGGTCAAACAGACGGTCAACCTGGCGCTGTCCACCGGCGGGAAGGTCTTCACCAAGAAGCGGACGGACGACGGCACCAAGAACGCCGTCCGCTTCGACGCACGGGACTCGGCAATCAGCCGGCTGATCCACCGGCAGGTCGACGAGGACCGGACGGCACCCAGGAGCGGGCTCGGCATGGGCGGTTCCGACGCACTGCCCGGCTTCTTCGCGGGCCGCTACGCGATGGCCCCGCTCAACTTCTCCTACCGGCAGCAGGTGCAGCAGCAGGCCCCGAAGGGGTTCGAGTGGACCGTACTGCCGCTGCCCCGGGGTGAACGCCCCGGCGAGAACGCCCAGGGCGTCGTCCCGCAGACCCTCTCGGTGGCGCAGGAGAGCGGGCACAAGCAGGCCGCCGCCGACTTCGTCGCGTATATGACCACGCCTGAGCACCAGGCCGAGCTCGCCAGGGGCGACTGGCTGCTGCCCACTGCCACCGAGGCGCTGAAGGACCCCGCCGTCAACCGGCGGAAGGACGGCTGGCGGACGGGCGCGCAGACAGCGCGCACCCTGCTGCCGTCACCGACGCTCGGCGTACGGGGTTACGCGGAGTGGTCCGACAAGGTCGCCACACCCGCCTTCCAGCGCTACTACAACGGCGACACCGACCTGGGGACGCTGCGCGACTCACTCGTCGGCGACGGCAACCTCATACTCAACCGCTACCAGCGCTAGGGCACGCACGGAACGCACAGAAAGAGCAGCGCATGAGCGCCGAGCACTCGGCCGCAGCACCGACCGCACCACCGCCCTCCCCCGCCTCGCGCCCCGCACCCGCACCCGCACCCGCACCCGCACCCGCACCCATACTCACCGCTCCCGCCGCGCTCGCCCCCTCTCCCGCCGACCGTGCCCGCGGCGCCATGGTCGGGCTCGCCGTCGGTGACGCCCTCGGGGCGCCGGCCGAGAACATGAAGCCCTCGCAGATCCGCGAACGCTGGGGCCGTATCGAGGGGTTCGTCTGCGACGACCCGGCGGGTACGGACGACACCGAGTACGCCATCTTCTCCGGGCTGTTACTGGCCGAGCACGGCTCGGCTCTCTCGGTCACACATGTGGAAGCCGCCTGGCACCGCTGGATCGCCGATCTGGAAGGGGACGGGACAGGCTCCTTCCGCGGTGCGGGCTTCAGCGAGCGCGGCACGCTGGAGAATCTGCGCCGGGGCCTGGCGGCGCCCATCTCCGCACAGCACCGGCACGCCTGGAGCGACGGACTGGCCATGCGTGCCGCGCCGTTCGGCGTCTTCGCCGCGGGCCGGCCGGCCGAGGCCGCGCGACTGGTCTCCATCGACGGCACCGTGAGCCACGAGGGCGAGGGCATCTACGGCGGGCGCGCCGTCGCGGCCGGGGTGGCCGCCGCCATGGTGAGCGACAACCCGGGCGCCGTCGTCCAGGCCGCGCTGTCGGTCATCCCCGAGGACGCCTGGACCTCCCGGTCCCTCCAGCGCGCCGTCTCGGCGGCGCGGCGTGCGCCGCTGCGGCCGAACGCCACCCGGCTGAGCGTCGAGCGGGCCGTACGCTCGTCCGTCGTCATCGGCGGCTATCCGTGGACGGACCTGGCGCCGGAGGCCATCGGGCTGGCGTTCGGCGCGTTCACCGCCGCGCGCGGCGACTTCACCGGCTCGGTGCTCACCGCCGTCAACATGGGCCGCGACGCCGACACCACGGCCGCCGTCGCCGGGGCGCTGGCGGGCGCGCTCCGCGGCGAGTTGGCCATTCCGGCCCAGTGGGCCGCCGCGATCCGGCCGGCCCGCGGCAGCTGTCTGCCCGCCATGGCCGGACGGCACATCCGTGACATCGCCGACCGGCTGGCACCGGCGCACGGCGCCCAGGCACCCCGCCACGGCGCACCGGCACCGCGCCGCGAAGCACCAGCTCCGGCACCAACACCAGCACCAACTCCGGCACCGGCACCGGGCCGTGAACTCCTGGCGCCCGCCCACGGTGCACGGGATGCCGCATGCCGCGACGCGCGGGACGCCTCATGAGCTGCGTCACCGCCGTGCCACGTCCCACTCCCTCGCCGGGCGGCGACGGGGCCGCGCGTATCGAGGGGCTGCTGCTGGGGCTGGCCGCCGGGGACGCGGCGGGCTGGCCCTCCGGGCGGCACCGCGCAGCCCGGCTGCCGGACTGGACGCGCAGGCTGACCCGCGAACTCGACACGTTCGCCGAGCAGAACGCCACCACGACGCTGCCGGTGCCCATCGCGCTCAACCAGCCGCCCGAACCGCTGCGGCTGGGCCCGTCCGACGACGCGGAATGGGCGGCCTTCACCGCGCACGCCATCCTGTCGGCCGCCGTCGCCGGCCACAGCGACCTCACCCCCGACCAGCGCGTTCGCGCGGCGTTGACCCTGGCGTGGAACGCGCTGGCCGACGAGGTCGCGGCAGCCGCCGAGCAGGCCGAGGAGATCGAGTCGGCGCAGATCCCGCTGCGCGCCCGGATCTCCGTACGCGCGGGACTGGGCAACCTCGCCGCGGGGCTCCGGCCGCCGGCCACCGGGCACGACAACCCGCACTACTTCGACGACGCCGCCTGCGTACGCGCCGCCGTACTGGCCGTCGTGCACCCCGGCGATCCCGTCTCCGCCGCTGCGCTCGCGGAGTTCGACGCCCGCTACTCGCAGGACGACGACGGGGTGCACGGCGCGCGTGCGATGGCCGCGGCCGTCGCGGTCGCGCTGGCGGGCGGCGACACCGGTGCCTGTGTGGAAGCAGCGCTCGGCCAGCTGCCCGAGGGCACCGAGATCCGCCGCAACACACTGCATGCCGTACGGCTGGCGCGCGGCGCGCTGCGGGACAGCGCCTCGGGGCCCGGCAGTGCGTTCGCGCTCGTCCCCGTGCTGGAGCACGAGATCGTCGACCACGTCTACAGCTACGGCATCGCCGCCGCCGAGACCGTGCCCGTCGCGCTCGCCGTGGCGACCGCCGCACAGGGCTCGCTCAGCGCCGCCGTACCCGCCGCCGCCTGTCTGTCCCGGGTGGCCGACTCGGCACCCGCGCTGACCGGGGCGCTGGCCGGCGCCCTCGGCGGCTCCGGAGCGGTGCCCGCCTCCTGGCGGGAGAGCTGCCGGGAGCTGTCCGGCTGCGCCCTGCCGCAGTTCGCCGGCTCCGATCTCGTGGAGACCGCCCGGCGGCTGGCCGCGCACCATCTGCTCACGCTCCCGGCCGACGCACCACCGACCGCTGCCAAGACCCTCGCCCCGGAAGGACCCCCGGAATCATGAGTTCCTCCCCCGCACCCGACCGTGCGCTCTCCTCACTGGAGGACCGCACCGTGGGCTGCCTGGTCGGCGCCGCTGTCGGCGACGCGCTGGGCGGCCCGGTCGAAGGCTGGACCCCGGAAGCCATCGCCGAGCGGCACGGCGGCCGGGTCCGGGGCATCGTCGAACCGTTCCACAAGGACCGGTGGCGCACGGCCCGGCCCATCGCGCCATACCACAAGGGCGACGGACATGTCACCGACGACACCCTCATGACGCACGCCCTGGTCCGCGTCTACGAGACGGTACGCGACCATCTGGATGCGTACGCGGTCGCCGACCATCTGGTGCCCGACCTGATCGGCACCCCCCGCTGGGTCCCCGAACTGGAGGCGGAGGCCCTGCTGTTGCAGCGGATCTTCCTCGCCGAGAAGTGGCTGGTGGCCCGGCTGCACTACGGGCATGTGGACCCGCGCGAGGCGGGGACGGGCAACATCGTCAACTGCGGGGCCGCGATGTACATGGCGCCGGTCGGCGTCGTCAACGCGGGCAACCCGGACGCCGCCTACGCGGAGGCGCTGGATGTGGCGGGCGCCCACCAGTCCTCGTACGGCCGGGAGGCGGCCGGGGTGTTCGCCGCCGCCGTGGCCGCGGCGCACCGGCCGGGCGCCACGCCCGGGTCGGTCGTCGAGGAGGCGCTGCGGCTCGCCAAGGACGGTACCCGCGCCGCCATGACGGAGGTCTGTGAGACGGCCGCGCGGTACGACGACTGGGAGGCCGCGCTGGCCCCGTTGCGGGAGGCCGTCGCGCCCTTCGACACCGTGGGCCCCGACTACCGCAACCCGTCGCTGAGTGCCCGCCGGCCCTCCCGGCTGCACGCCATCGAGGAGTTGCCGATAGCCCTCGGCATGCTGCTGGTCGGCGCCGGCGACTACCGCGCCACCGTCCTCGGCTCCGTCAACTACGGGCGGGACTGCGACTCCATCGCCTCCATGAGCGGAGCCCTCGCCGGTGCCCTGCACGGCGAGGCCGCCGTCCCGGCCGAGTGGAGCGAACAGGTCGCCGCCGCCAGCAAACTGGACCTGCACGCCCCCGCGGTGTCGCTGGCCGCGGTCGCCCGCGAGGTCTTCGCCCGCGATGTGGCACGCAGGCGCGCCCACGAGGCGGCCTTCGAGGCGCTGGGAGAGCCGCGATGAGCGAGGGCACGGCAGGCGCCGCCGGGCTGCGTCTCACCTGGGTGCAGCCCGAGGATCTGGTCGGGCACGAGCTGCGGCAGGCTGCCGAGGACGGGCGGGACCCCTCGGCGGTCGAGCGGCGGTGGCTGGCCGCCGGGGGCCGTCCGGCGCCGGAGCGGGCCGGTGCGTCGGGCGGCCCGGCCGACCCCCGACTGCGTTCGCTCGCCGAGGAGTTGCTGGACGAACTGGCACAGCTGGCGGTGCCCTCGGCCGCGGACGAGCCGACCGGTCTGGACGCGATCCGCGCCCGCTGCCCGGACTGGCCCGCCACCCGCCACCGGGTGCGGCCCGGACTCGAAGAGCGGCTGCACGCCGCCTGGTCGGGCCGGGCCGCCGGATGCGTGCTGGGCAGACCGGTGGAGAAGCTGCCGCTGGAGGGCATCCGGGCGCTGGCCCGTGCCACCGGCAACTGGCCGTTGACCACCTGGTTCACCGCACGCGGCCTCGATCCGGAGACCGCCGCAGCACATCCCTGGAACCGCCACTCCGCGGCGAACTCGCTCGCCGAGAACATCGACGGGGCACCCGAGGACGACGACCTCAACTACCCGCTGCTCGGCATCCTGTTGCTGGAGCGGTACGGCCACGGGTTCGGCACCGCCGACGTGGCACGGCTGTGGCTGGACGAGCTGCCGGCCGGCCGTACGTTCACCGCCGAGCGCGTGGCCTACCGGAACCTGCTGGCCGGGGTGGAGCCGCCGCGTACGGGGACATACCGGAACCCGTTCCGCGAGTGGATCGGCGCCCAGATCCGCGCCGACATCTTCGGCTGGACCCACCCGGGCGACCCGGCGGCAGCGGCCGAGGCCGCCTGGCGGGACGCGGTGCTCACCCATACGGCGAACGGCGTCTACGGCGCGATGTTCGTCGCGGCGGCACTGGCCCGTGCGGCGGGCGGCGGCGCGGACGCCGATGTGGACGCCTGTCTGGCGGCGGGGCTGTCCGTCGTACCGCCCGCCTCCCGGTACGCCGCTGCCGTCCGCACCGGCATCGCCGCTGCGCGTGCGGCCCGGGACGGCAGCGTGGCGGGGTTCGAGCCGGTGGTCG
Source organism: Streptomyces sp. 3N207 (assembly GCF_052246355.1). Taxonomy (NCBI): domain Bacteria; kingdom Bacillati; phylum Actinomycetota; class Actinomycetes; order Kitasatosporales; family Streptomycetaceae; genus Streptomyces; species Streptomyces sp. 3N207. The sequence goes on from NZ_JBQQBV010000031.1 coordinate 35,128, forward strand.
ACAGGCTGCACGCGGCGTACGGCAGCCACCACTGGGTCCATGTACTGCCCAACGCGGCGCTGGTGGCCGCGGCCCTGACCCATGCGCGCGGCGACTTCGACGGCGCCGTCCGCCGGGCGGTCTCGGGCGGTTGGGACACCGACTCGAACGGGGCGACGGCCGGTTCCCTCACCGGCCTGCTGGCGGGCTCCCCCGCCGCTCTCCCCGCCCGCTGGACGGCTCCGCTGCACAACAGGCTGGCGACCAGCGTGGGCGCCCTGAACGGTACGGGTTTCGACGCGCTCGCTGCACGGACGTTCGCGCTGAGCACCGTCGCAGCGCGCGGGCCGGATCGGCCCTCCCTGCCGCCCCTGGCGGCAGACAGCCCCAATCCTTCGACGTCGCAGGAGGCCCCGCACCATGAGTGAACCCCCTCTCAAAGATCTCCGCGTCCTCGACCTGGCCACTCTCTTCGCGGGCCCGCTCGCGGCCACCATGCTCGGTGACTTCGGCGCCGAGGTCATCAAGGTCGAACACCCGCGCAAGCCCGACCCGTCCAGGGGGCACGGCCCCGGCAAGGACGGGGTCGGCCTGTGGTGGAAGCTGCTGGGCCGCAACAAGAAGACCATCACCCTGGACCTCTCCTCCCCCGACGGCCGCGACGTACTGCTACAGCTCGCCGCGGGAGCCGATGTCGTCGTGGAGAACTTCCGCCCCGGCACCCTGGAGCGGTGGGGGCTGGGCTGGGACGAGCTGTCCGAGGCCAACCCGCGGCTCGTGCTGGCCCGGGTGACCGGCTTCGGCCAGCTCGGCCCGTATGCGCGCCGCCCCGGGTTCGGCACTCTCGCCGAGGCGATGAGCGGTTTCGCGGCGCTCACCGGCGAACCGGACGGGCCCCCGACCCTGCCGCCGTTCGGTCTCGCGGACTCGATCGCGGCGCTGTCCACGGCGTACGCCGTCATGACCGCACTGGCCGGGCGCGACCGCACCGGGCGGGGCCAGGTGGTGGACATGGCGATCATCGAGCCGATGCTGACCGTACTGGGCCCGCAGCCCACCTGGTACGACCAGCTCGGCTACGTCCAACCGCGCACCGGCAACCGGTCGGCCAACAACGCGCCCCGCAACACCTACCGCACGGCGGACGGGCGTTGGGTGGCCGTCTCCACGTCCGCGCAGTCCGTAGCCGAGCGCGTACTGCGGCTGGTGGGGCACCCCGAGTTCCTGGCCGAGCCGTGGTTCGCGACCGGCGCGGGCCGCGCCGCGCACGCGGCGGAGCTGGACGAGGCGGTCGGCGGCTGGATATCCCGCCACGACCACGACGAGGTGCTCCGCGCCTTCGAGGAGGCCCAGGCCGCCATCGCGCCGGTCTACGACGTCCGCGACGTGCTGGCCGACGAGCAGTACCGCGCCCTCGGTTCGATCACCGAGGTGGAGGATGACGAACTCGGCACGGTGAAGATGCAGAACGTCCTCTTCCGGCTCTCCGAGACGCCCGGCTCCATCCGCTGGGCAGGCCGCCGGCACGGCGCCGACACCGACGAGGTGCTCTCGGGCCTCGGCCTGACGGAAGAGCAGATCGGCAAGCTGCGGGAGGGAGGTGTGGTGCGGTGAGGGCCTCACCGGCGGCACCAGCCCCGCACTCAACCGGCCCTGCCGCTGCCGAAACCTGTCTGACCTGGCTCTACGCCCCCGGGGACCGGCCCGATGTGGTCGCCAAGGCACTGCGCTCGGGCACCGATGTGGTGCTGGTCGACCTGGAGGACGCCGTCGCGCCCGAGCGCAAGGCGTATGCGCGTGCCTCCACGGCCGAGCTGCTGTCCGACGGCGCGCCCGGCCCGGTGCCCGTCCATGTACGGGTCAACGCCCTGGACGGTCCGCTCGCCGAGGACGACGTGCGTACCCTCGCGCCCCTGCCGGGCCTCGCCGGGCTGCGGCTGCCGAAGGTACCGGGCGTGGGCGAGCTGCGGCGCGCCGCCGGCTGGGTACCGCCGGGGAACGACGTACCGCCGCTGTACGCCCTGTTGGAGTCCGCGCTCGGGATAGAGCACGCCTTCGAGATCGCGACCGGACATCACGCCGTACGCGGTATCGCCCTGGGAGAGGCGGACCTGCGCGCCGACCTGGGAGTGTCGACCGGCGGCGGTCTGGAGTACGCGCGGGGGCGGGCGGTGGTCGCGGCGCGGGCCGCCGGGCTGGCACCCCCGCCCCAGTCGGTGTACCCGGACGTACGGGACGTCGAGGGGCTGGCCCTGGACTGCGCGGAGGGGCGGGCGCGGGGGTTCCTCGGGCGGACGGCCATCCATCCGCGGCAGCTCCCGGTGATCGAGGCGGCGTACCGGCCCAGTGCGGAGGAGGTCGCGGCGGCGGAGGAGATCGTGACGGCCGCCGGCACCGACGCGGGGGCGCTGGCGCTGGCGGACGGCCGCTTCGTCGACGCGGCCGTCGTCGCGGGGGCGCGCCGCACGCTGTCGCTGGCCCGCCGCCGCTGATCCGTCCGCTAGCCGACCGCGACCCCGAACAGGGCGCCCAGCCCGTAGGTGACCGCCGCAGCCGCCGCGCCGAGTGCCAGCTGGCGCGCTCCGCTGAACCACCACGTCCGGGCCGTGACCCGCGCGACGACAGCCCCGCAGACGAACAGCCCCAGCAGCGCGAGCAGCACGGCAGGCCACAGCGCGGTGGTGCCGAAGAGGTACGGCAGCACGGGCAGTACGGCGCCCAGTGCGAAGGACAGGAACGAGGAGACGGCCGCGACGGTCGGTGAGGGCAGGTCGGCCGGGTCGATGCCCAGCTCTTCCCTGGCGTGTATCTCCAGCGCCTGCTCCGGGTCGCGGTGCAGCTGCTGCGCGACCTTCATGGCCAGGTCGGGGTCGACGCCGCGCGACTCGTACAGCGCTGCCAGTTCCCTGACCTCCTCGCGCGGGCTGCGCCGCAGCTCGCGGCGTTCGATCTCCAGCTCGGCCTGGACGAGTTCGCGCTGCGAGGCGACGGAGGTGTACTCACCGGCGGCCATCGAGAAGGCGCCGGCCGCGAGCCCGGCGAGACCTGCGATGACGATGGTCTGGGAGGAGGCGGCGCTGCCCGCCACGCCGGTCATCAGACCGAGGTTGGAGACCAGCCCGTCCATCGCACCGAAGACGGCGGGCCGCAGCCAGCCGCCGTTGACGTCGCGGTGGGTGTGGTTGTCGCGGTGTGCGACGTGGGTCGGGTCGGTGACTCCGGCTTGGGACATGGCCCGTACGGCTCCTTCACTTCGAACAGCAGGCGCGGATGTGCGCCCACTGTTCGAATCGTAGGCACCAAGTCCCCTCCGCTGCCAGCAAGGAAGGCCGAACTTACCCCGCTGACCTGGGGTTTTCCTCCGGGCCCTGCTGATCCCGGGCGGCGGCCTCACGCAGCGCCGCCTCCAGTTCGTCGCGGACCAGGTCCTCGCGGTCCAGCCGGCCGGTCCGGTAGGCGGCGCGGCCCACCATGTGTGCGGCCACCGGTGAGGTCAGCAGCTGGAAGAGGCCCACCAGCAGCAGGGTGCACAGGTCGATGGGGCTGCGCAACCACAGCCCGGCGCCGATCAGCACGAGCAGCAGACCGAACGACTGCGGCTTGGTCGCGGCGTGCATCCGGGTCAGTACGTCCGGCAGCCGCAGCAGCCCGATCCCGGCCAGCAGACACAGCAGGGCGCCCGCCAGCATGCACATGGCGCCCGCCGCATCGGCCACGACGATCCAGCTCATGGGGCATCCTCCGGTGTGCGGCTCATCGCGGCTCTCCCTGCCAGGGCATTCCGGCTCATCGCGGCTCTCCCTGTCCGGCTGCTCATCGCGATGCCTCCTCGTCGTCCTCGCCGGTCGCTCCCTCGCCGGTGCCCTCGCTCTCGTCCACGTCCTCGGTCCCGGCCTCGTCGCGCAGCGCCATGAAGCGGGCGACGCCGACCGAGCCGGTGAAGCCGAGGAAGGAGAGGACGAGGAGAACGGGCAGGTAGAAGGCGATGCCCGCGATCGCGGACTGGAGTCCGATACCGGCCATCACCACGGCGACCAGCGCGTCGAGGGCGACAGCGCGGTCCAGCGTCGAGGGCCCGCGCACCAGCCGCAGGGTGACCATCAGCCCGGCCGCCAGCAGCAGCCCGGCGATCACCGACGAGGTCACCTCGAAGGCCGCCGCATCGGGAGCCGCTGTCACCGCCACCGGCCGAACACCTCCTCGGCCGCCTCGGAGGCACGGATCGCCGTGACGTCGGCGGCGGTGCCGAAAGCCTCCACGACGCGGGTCTCCAGGCGCAGCGCGTCCCGCCGGGCGCGCGCCTGCTCCTCCTCCCGTTCACCGCCGAGCACATGCAGATAGAGGGTGCCCGAGCGGCGGTCGACCTCCAGGACGGTGCTGCCGGGCACGGCGGTGACGGCGACGGCCGTGAAGGTGAGCATCAGATCGCCGGGGCAACGCATCTTCACCGCGAGCACGGCACAGCGCGGGCGGGTGGGCGCGAGGATGAAACGGTTGATCCGCCAGCTGGAGACGACCATGTCCAGCGCGAACCGCACGACGAACCGCAGGATGCCGAGCGGATGCAGGCGGGCCTGCTTCTCGATGGGCGGCAGCGGGAAGACGAGCACCACCAGCAGCGCGACCAGTACTCCGGTCACGATGTTGGCCGGGGTGGGGGTTCCCCACAGCAGCAGCCACAGCAGGGTGAGACCGAGCACCATGGGCCACTGGGTGGCGCGCAGCCGACTGGTCTCGGGGAGCCGTTGAGGGGCCGTCATCTCTTCAGCACCGCCTCCACATAGGGGCTGCGCGCCAGCAGTTCGCCGGCCGCGCGGTCGGTCAGTCCGAACAGCGGGCCCGCGAGCACGGTGAAGGCCAGCCCGAACGCCACGAGGGCCGCGGTGGCGCCGGCCATGCTGACGGGGAGTGAGCTGCTGGTGGTGATCTCCTGGCCGCCGAAGGTGGCCGTCACTCGCCGTGGCACCAGCACTCTGAGTCCCCCGGGCCAGTCGACGGCACCGCCGGGCGGCGTCGACCGGGCGGCAGGCTCAGCCCGTCCGGAGGGCTCCTCTTCCTCCTCCGTCGATTCCAGCACCGTCCCCGTCGCGCACATCTCGGGCGTGGGGGCGCGCCAGAAGGCCACGTTCCACGCCTTGGACAGCGCGTACAGGGTGAGGAGGCTGGTGACCGTGCCGCCCGCCACCAGTACGTAGGCGAGTACCCCGCCGTCGTCCACGCCGGCCCGCAGCAGCCCGAGCTTGCCGAGAAAGCCGGAGAGCGGCGGGATGCCGGCGAGGTTCAGGGCGGGGACGAAGAACAGCACGGCCAGCAGCGGGGAGAGACGCGCCAGACCCCCGAGGCTCTGCAGGTCGGTCGTACCGCTGCGGCGCTCGATCAGCCCGGCGACGAGGAAGAGGGTCGTCTGCACGGTGATGTGGTGGGCGACATAGAACACCGCACCGGAGATACCGCCGGGGCTGCCCAGTCCGATCCCGAAGATCATGTACCCCATGTGACTGACGAGGGTGAAGGAGAGCAGCCGCTTCAGGTCGGTCTGTGAGACGGCACCGAGGATGCCCACGAGCAGCGACAGCAGCGCCAGGACCATCAGGACGGTGCCGATCCGGGGCCCGGGGAAGAGCAGCGTCTGCGTACGGAGCATGGCGTAGATGCCGACCTTGGTCAGCAGCCCCGCGAAGACAGCAGTCACCGGCGCCGGAGCCGTGGGATAGGAGTCGGGCAGCCAGGCGGCGAGCGGGAAGACGGCCGCCTTGATGGCGAAGACGCCGAGCAACGCGATCTGGATGACCATGGCGACGCTGGTCGGCAACGCGTCGAGCCGGGCGGGCAGTTGCGCCATGGTGACGGTGCCGGCCGCGGCGTACACCATGGCGACGGCGGCCAGGAACAGCATGGACGACAGCAGTGAGACGACCGCGTAGGTGGCTCCCGCCCGGATCCGCGCCAGGGTGCCGCCGATGGTCATCAGCACATAACTGGCCGTCAGCATCAGCTCGAAGCCGACGTAGAGATTGAACAGGTCCCCCGCCAAGAAGGTGTCCGAGACCCCCGCGACCAGCACCAGATAGGAGGGATGGAAGACGGACATCGGGGTGGTCTCGTCGTTGTCCGCCATGCCCTGGCCCACCGAGTAGACGAGCACGCACAGCGTCACGGACGAGGAGATCACCAGCATCAGCGCCGAGAGCCTGTCGGCGACCAGCACGATTCCCACCGGCGGCGCCCACCCCCCGGCGTCCATCACCTGCGGCCCGTGCCGATCCGCTGCGATCAGCAGCAGCAGCGAGACGACGAGCACGGCCAGCAGCACGGCAGCACTGATGACGCGCTGCAGGCGTTCCAGTCTGGCGCCGATCGCCAGTTTCAACCCCGCGGCGCAGAGGGGGAGGATCACCGGCAGAGGTACCAATAGCGAGGGCCCGTTCATCGCCGCCCTCCCCGCGCGGCCCACGATCCGGCACGCCGCATCGCCTTTCCCCGCCGGGCCACCCTTCCCCGCGGGGCCACCTCTTCCCGCGGCGCCGGACAAGGAGTCCGCGGCGGGCACAAGGTGCTCGGCGGACACAAAGGGCTCGGCGTCATCGGTCCGCGCCCAGGATGGTCTGCCATGGGTCGTCCTCCCCTACGATCTCCTCCGCGCTCTCCTCGGCCCGCGCCTGGCGGGCGCGGAAGGCCCGCGCGTCGGCGCGAGCGCGCCGACGCAGCTCGCGGTACCGGTCGCGGGCCGTGCCCAGCCGCTCGTAGGCGGTGTACTCCCGGGCCTCGCGCTCCTCCTCGTCGCGGGCCAGGGCCCGGTACTCCAGGCGCCGCTTGCGGTAGGCGGCGCGCAGCCGTTCGCGCTCCTCGGCGTAGGTGGCGCGGCGGACGACGCGGATGTCCTCGATGTCGTCGGGTACGTCGTCGTTGCCGGAGTGCTGCCAGGAGCGGTAGGCCATGGTCGCCAGGAACGCGGTCAGCGCGAGGGTGATGACGATGGCGGTGAGGATGAACGCCTGCGGCAGCGGGTCGGCCATCGTCCTCCGCGCCGAGCCCGGGTAGAGCAGCGCGGCGTTGCCGTCGGGTCCGGAGGTGGCGAGCACCAGGATGTTGACGCCGTTGCCGATCAGGACGGCGCCCAGCAGGATGCGGGTCAGCGGACGGGCCAGCAGCAGTGCCGTACCGGCGGCGAACAGCACTCCGCCGCAGGCCACCAGGACAACGGTTCCCGTCACGCGGCCCCCTCTTCCGTACTGCCGGAGGCATCCGCGCTGCGGGCACGCTCGCGTTCCAGGCGCCGGTCGATCTCCGAGCCGAGGCTGCGCAGCACATCGAGGACGACGCCGAGTACGAGCAGATAGACGCCGGTGTCGAAGAGCACGGGGCTGGCCGCGTGGAACGGCCCGACGAGCCAGAAGTCGCCGGTGACCTTGCCGGCGGCCAGCACGCTGCCGCCCAGCCAGAGCCCGCCGAGTCCGGTGCCGGTGATGATCAGCAGGCCCAGGCCGAGCAGGAAGCCGGCGTCCACGGGCGCTGCCGCCGCCAGCTCCAGCCGACCGCCCGCCAGATAGCGCACGGCCAGCGCGAGTCCGGCGACCAGGCCCGCGGTGAACCCGCCGCCGGGCTGGTTCTCGGCGGAGAAGAGCAGATAGAGGGAGAGCACCACGATCGGGTGGAAGACCAGCCGGGCCATCACCTCGAACATCACCGAGCGCCCCTCGGGGGCGAGCGAGGAGCTGGCGGCCAGCCAGGTGCGGCGCGGTGCGACAGGGGAGCCGCGCGGCGGCGGGCGTACCGGCAGCTTCCAGGCGTCCCTGCGCCCCGCGGGAAGGCGGTGCGGCCCGGTCTCGGCGGACTCGGCCCGGCGGTCGAGGGCGACGCTCGCCGAGCCGGGCGCGGTGGCGGGCGGTGTCCCGGGCCCCGCGACGGGCGCCGTCGGCGGCGGGCCTGAGGGGTCCTCCTCTCGCGGTACCGGCTGGGCGACCGGCACCCGGGTCCGGCGGCGCAGATAGACGAGGCTGGTGACGCCGACTGCGGCGACGGCGAGCACCGCGGACTCGCCCATGGTGTCCCAGGCGCGCAGGTCCACGAGGGTGGTGGCCACCACGTTCCGGACGCCTTCGTGTTCCGTCGCGGAGAGCAGCTCGGGTCCGGAGGGAGGGGCGGTGCGGGCGGCGAGGGCGACGTACAGGAGCCCGGCGATCAGCGCCCCGGCCGCGACCGAGAAGACGAGCTGCACGCTCCGCCGCGTCCGCCACATCCGGCTGCCGTCCGGAAAGCGCGCCGGGAGCCTGCGCAGTACGAGGACGAAGACGGTCAGCGAGACGGTCTCCACCGCGAACTGCGTCAGCGCCAGATCGGGTGCGCCGTGCAGTACGTAGAGGAGTCCGGCGCCGTATCCGGTGATACCGGCGAGGACGGCCGCCTTCAGCCGCTGCTGTGCCGCCACACACAGCACGCCGACCCCCGCCACCCCGGCCGCGACGACGAGCTGGGGGACCGAGTCGTACCAGCGTGCCGGGCCCAGGTCCGGCCAGGGGTGACCGGCCACCAGCTGCGCCGTCTCGAAGCCGAACAGCACGACGAGGGCCGTGCCCAGGTAGACGGGCAGCGAGCCGCGCTGCACGGCGCCGGTGACCTGGAGCGAGAGCCGCTCCAGCGCCCACAGCGAGCGGGCGAACACCTGGTCGCCGTCGAACTGGGAGAGCCGCTCGCCCAGCGCGGCGAGCGGCCGTGCGGCGAGGAAGAGCGCGGCACCCAGCACCCAGGAGACGACCGCGAGCCCCAGCGCCACGCCCCAGCCGTGCCACAGCGCCAGGTGGTAGGGGGCGCCCTCGACGGGGAACGCGTCGGCGTACCGGCCCAGCAGCGGGTCGAGCCACACCACGCCGGGGCCCAGCGCGAGCCCGGCCAGCGCACACAGCAGCGGCGGCCCCAGCAGCAGCGTCCCGGTCCGAGCACCCTCCGGACAGGTCACCGGGTTCAGCGGTGGGGCGCCGCCCTTGGTGGCGAAGGCCCCCCACAGGAAGCGCAGGGTGTACGCGGCGGTGAGTGCCGACCCCGCGACGACGGCCGCCAGCGTCCACGCCTCGGCCGTCCCGGCGCCCAGCAGCGCCGCGACGGCCGCCTCCTTGCCGGCGAACCCGAGCAGCGGAGGCAACCCCACCATCGACAGCCCGGCGAGTACGGCGACACCGCACAGTGCGGGCAGCGCCCGGCCGACGCCGGAGAGCCGTTCGAGGTCGCGGCTCCCGGTCAGCCGGTCGATGGCGCCGACGACGAGGAAGAGCGGCGCCTTGAACAGCGCGTGCGCCAGGAGCACATCGGCCCCGGCCAGCGCCGCGTCCCGGGTGCCGTCGCCGACCAGCACGGTGAGGAAGCCGAGCTGGCTGACCGTACCGAAGGCGAGCAGCAGCTTCAGATCCGTCTCGCGCAGCGCCCGCCAGCCGCCCAGCAGCATCGTCACGCTGCCCAGCACCAGCACCAGCGCCTTCCAGGGCACCACCTCGGCGAAGCCGGGCGCGAGCCGCGCGATGAGATAGACCCCGGCCTTGACCATGGCGGCGGCGTGCAGATACGCGGAGACCGGGGTGGCGGCGGCCATCGCCCCCGGCAGCCAGAAGCTGAACGGCCATACGGCGGACTTGGACAGCGCCCCGACCAGCACCAGCACCACGCCGCCCGCCACCAGCGCTCCCCCACCGGGCGGGTCGGCGAGCAGCTGTGAGATCCGGAAGGTGCCGGCGGCCTGCGCCAGCATCAGGAAGCCGACGAGCATCACCAGCCCGCCGAGCGTGGTGACCAGCAGCGCCTGGAGCGCGGCCCGCCGGTTGGTCCGGTGTTCGGAGCTGTGCCCGATGAGCAGGAACGAGAAGACCGTGGTCAGTTCCCACAGCACGTACAGCACGATCAGATCGTCGGCCAGGACCAGGCCGAGCATCGCCCCGGCGAACGCGGTCAACGACCCGGCGAAAGCGCCCAGCCGTGGTGTGTCGCGGTCGAAGTAGGCCGCGCAGTAGATCATCACCAGCGCACCGATGCCGCCGGCGATCAGCACTATCACCAGCGCGAGGGCGTCACACCGCAGCGCGATCCCGACGCCGAGCGCCGGAATCCAGGCGGTGTGCTCGGTGAGCACTTCGCCGTCCGCGACCTGGGCAAAGTGTGCCGCCGCCCATGCGGCGGCGCCGGCCGGCACCGCCGCGAGCAGCACAAACGCGCGCGTACCGAGCCACTGCACCAGTGGCCCGGCGCAGCACGCGGCCGCGAAGTGGGCGACGATCAACCACAGCACTCACCGAGAATTGCATACATAGCTATGCAATTCGGATAGGCGGCTCGCGTCCTGATAAGGGGGTGCCCCTGGCTGTCACCCGCAGCCTGCGGGTATGTCGTGGCTAGTGGGGGCACCTCCCGGCCGGAGGCTGGGGGAGCAGTTCCCCGCGCCCCTGACGGGGCGCAGCCCCCGCTAGGTGGCGGACTTCTCCGCGGAGACCCCCTCATTCGCGGCCTCGGCACCATCGGCGTCAGCGTGCGGCTCGACAACATCCTCGCGGCCGGGCCGCTTCCTCGCGGAGACGACGATGTAGACGACCGCCGCCAAAAAGACGACCAGCGCCGTCCAGTTGTTCAACCGCATGCCGAGCACATGGTGCGCGTCGTCCACCCGCAGGTACTCGGTCCAGAAGCGCCCCACCGTGTATCCGGCCACATAGACCGCGAACGCCCGGCCGTGCCCGAGCCGGAATCGCCGGTCCGCCCAGATCACCAGCAGCGCGACGCCGAGGCACCACAGCGACTCGTACAGGAAGGTCGGGTGGTACGTCGCCAGATCAGGGGTGTCGACCGGCCGGTGCTCCGGGTCGATCTTGAGGGCCCACGGCAGATCGGTGGGCCGCCCGTACAGCTCCTGGTTGAACCAGTTGCCCCACCGGCCCAGCGCCTGCGCCAGCACGATGCCCGGCGCCACCGCGTCCGCGTAGGCGGGCAGCGCGATGCCACGACGGCGGCAGCCGATCCAGGCACCGAGGGCGCCGAGCGCGATGGCGCCCCAGATGCCCAGCCCGCCGTCCCAGATCCGGAGGGCGTCGACGGGGTTGCGGCCCTCACCGAAGTAGAGCTGATAGTCGGTGATGACGTGGTACAGCCGGCCACCGACGAGGCCGAACGGTACGGCCCACACGGCGATGTCGGCGACCGTACCCGGCCGCCCGCCCCGCGCGACCCACCGGCGCCCGCCGAGCCAGACCGCGGCGAAGACGCCGAGGATGATGCAGAGCGCGTAACCGCGCAGCGGGAGCGGCCCGAGGTGAATCTCACCGGCCGATGGACTGGGGATAAAGGCAAGGGTCTCCATGGCGAACCCGACGCTACCGTGCCCGGCGCCACGCCGAACAATCAGCCCGCACAACGGCTGGATAACGCCTGATCCCCGCGCCCCGTCAGGGGCGCGGGGAACTGCTCCCCCAGCCTCCGGCCGGGAGGTGCCCCCACAAGCCACAACCCACCCGCAGCCCGCAACCGGCGACCAGGGGCACCCCCTCACCCGGCACCGGGGAGAGAGGGCTAACTCTTCGCGGCGACCAGCTTCCGCAGCCTCTCCGGGGTCAACGGGTTCGCCTGGTCGCTGAAGATGTCCTTGCCGTCCAGCAGAACGGTCGGCGTCCCCTGGTGTCCGGACTTACGGAACTCCGCGTCGGAGCGCTTCACCCAGTCGTCGTGCCGACCGCTGGTCACGCACTCCTTGAACCCGGCATCCGCCAACCCGTCCACCTTCCCGGCCAGTTCGATCAGCCGCCCGGTGTCGGCGAACGCGTCCTTCTCCTCGCCGGGCTGGTTGCGGTACAGCACATCGTGGTAATCGGCGAACTTCCCCTTGTCCCTGGCGCACGCCGCCGCGTTGGCCGCCTCGCGGGAGCCCCGGCCGCCCATGTTGCCGTCGATGAGCGTCACCAGGTGGTACTCGGCCTTGAGCTTGCCCGCCCGCTGCAGGCTCTTGATCGTGCTCCGGAATCCGTTCTCGAACTGGCCGCACGCCGGGCAGCGGAAGTCCTCGTAGACCGTGAGCTTGGCCGGGGCGCTGCGCTGCCCCACCGTGACCGGCTTCGCCGACTGGCTGCCCGCCTCGTCGCCGCTCTGGCCGGCCACGGTGGCGCCGATGCCGGTGGCCACGGCCAGTACGCCGACGACCAGCGCGCCCATCTTGAGCGAGCGCCGCCTGCGCTCGGCCGCCTTGTCCCGCTCCCGCTCGGCCCGCAGGCGCTCGCGGGCAGAGCGCTTGCCGCCGTCATTGCTGTTCTGGCTCATCACGTCCGACCCAACGAGAGGGCTCCGTCTCGATGAGCTCACAGCACTCTTTTTCCCCCAAAAGGGATGGCCCCCCGGACGTTGCCGGGGGGCCGTAACCGCTACCGGCGGACGCCCTCCGCGAGGACCGCGGCGAGCTCCCGTACGCCGTCGAGGCCCGCCTCGAGACTGTCCGCGGCAAGCAGCCGCTTGACGAACGCCGAGCCGACGATCACCCCGTCCGCGAAGGCGGCGACCTCAGCGGCCTGCGCAGGGTTGGACACCCCGAGCCCGACACACACGGGCAGCGAGGTGGTGGACCGCACCCGGCCCACCAGTTCCCGGGCCTCGTTGCCCACCGACTCCCGGGTTCCGGTGACCCCCATCAGCGAGGCGGCGTACACGAAGCCGCTGCCGGCGGCGGTGATCCGGGCGAGCCGTGCGTCCTGGCTGCTGGGCGCGACGACGAAGACCGTGCCGAGCCCCGCCTGCTCGGCCGCCTTCCGCCAGCCCTCCGACTCCTCGACCGGCAGGTCGGGCAGGATGCACCCGGCACCGCCGGCCGCCGCCAGCTCCTCGGCGAAGCGCTCGGCGCCGTACCGGTCGACGGGGTTCCAGTACGTCATGACCAGTACCGGCTTTCCGGTGGCGGCGTGCGCCTCGCGGACCGTACGCAGTACGTCCGCGATCCGCACTCCGCCCTCCAGCGCGATGGTGTCCGCAGTCTGGATGACCGGCCCGTCCATCACCGGGTCGCTGTGCGGGAGCCCGACCTCGACCACGTCGCAGCCGCTCTCCAGCATTGCCGTGCAGGCGGCGATGCCGCCCTCGACGGTGGGGAACCCGGCCGGGAGATAGCCGACGAGCGCGGCCCGGTTCTCGGCCTTGGCCCGCGCCAGGGTCTCCTGAAGCAGTGCGATGTTGCCGCCCGTGCCGCTCATGCGTGCTCCCCCTCGGCCTTCTCGTCCGTCCCGTCCAGCAGGCCGAAGTACCGCGCGGCCGTGTCCATGTCCTTGTCGCCGCGGCCCGAGAGGTTCACCAGCACGATGCCCTCCTCGCCCAGCTCCTTGCCCAGGTCGAGGGCGCCCGCCAGCGCGTGCGCGCTCTCGATGGCCGGGATGATGCCCTCGGTCCGGGAGAGCAGCCGCAGCGCCCGCATCGCCTGGTCGTCGGTGACGGGGCGGTACTCGCCGCGTCCGCTGTCCTTGAGGAAGGCGTGCTCGGGGCCGATGCCCGGGTAGTCCAGCCCGGCCGAGATCGAGTACGGCTCGGTGATCTGGCCCTCGTCGTCCTGCAGGACGTAGCTGCGCGACCCGTGCAGGATGCCCGGCTCGCCCGCGGTCAGCGTGGCCGCGTGCTCACCGGACTCCACGCCGTGCCCCGCCGCCTCGAAGCCGACCAGCCGCACGCCGGTGTCCGGCAGGAAGGCGTGGAAGAGCCCGATCGCGTTGGAGCCGCCGCCCACGCAGGCGGCGACGGCGTCCGGCAGCCGCCCGGTGCGCTCCAGGATCTGCCGCCGCGCCTCGACGCCGATCACGCGGTGGAAGTCGCGGACGATCTGCGGGAAGGGATGCGGCCCGGCGACCGTGCCGAACAGGTAGTGGGTGGTCTCGACGTTGGCGACCCAGTCGCGGAACGCCTCGTTGATGGCGTCCTTGAGCGTGCGGCTGCCCGAGGCGACCGGGACGACCTCGGCGCCGAGCATCCGCATACGGGCGACGTTCAGCGCCTGCCGCTCGGTGTCGAGCTCGCCCATGTAGATGGTGCACTCGAGGCCGAAGAGGGCGCACGCGGTGGCGGTGGCCACACCGTGCTGGCCCGCGCCGGTCTCGGCGATGACGCGGGGCTTGCCCATGCGCTTGGTGAGCAGGGCCTGGCCCAGCACGTTGTTGATCTTGTGCGAGCCGGTGTGGTTGAGGTCCTCGCGCTTGAGGAAGACGCGGGCGCCGCCCGCGTGCTCGGCGAACCGCTGCACCTCGGTGAGGGCGCTGGGCCGGCCGGTGTAGTTGACGAGCAGCTCGTCGAGCTCGGCGGCGAAGGCGGGGTCCGCCTTCGCCTTCTCGTACTCGGCGGCCACCTCGTCGACCGCGGCGACCAGCGCCTCGGGGATGAACTTGCCGCCGAACGCGCCGAAATATCCGGCAGCGCTGGGGCTTTGACCCTCCGGGTCGGGAATGAAGTAGTCGGACATACCGACAGTGCTCCTTGGCTATGGGCTGACGTGACGGCTCTGTCCCCGGCTCGCAGCCCGCCCCTGGTCGGAGGCGCCCCCTCGGTGGAGACAGGGGTGCCCCCTCAGTCGGGCACGGGAGCGAGGGGGAAGGTCAGCGCCATCGACGGCCGCGGATCACACCCGGCTCGCACCCGATGTGATACCGGACCGACCGTCCCCGCACGCGCCGCGCGGGCGCCCGGCACCCACGCGGCCGGCACCCACGCGCCAGCGCGAGGGAGCACAGGGAGACGACGGTGGCGGCCATGGAGCGTCAGCCCCTCCCGCCGTGCCGCAGCGCCGGGTGGGCGCCCGCGGCGACGAGATCGGAGACCGCGGTCTTCGGGTCCTTGCCGGTGACCAGCGACTCCCCCACCAGAACGGCGTCGGCCCCCTCGTTCGCGTACGCGATCAGATCGTGCGGGCCGCGGACGCCGGACTCGGCGATCTTGACGACGTGGTCGGGGATCTCGGGGGCGATCCGGGTGAAGTTGCTCCGGTCCACCTCGAGGGTCTTCAGGTTCCGCGCGTTGACGCCGATGATCTTCGCCCCGGCCTCCAGCGCCCGCTCGGCCTCCTCCTCGTCGTGCACCTCGACCAGCGGGGTGAGTCCGATGGACTCGGCGCGCTCGATCAGGGAGACGAGCGCCTCCTGCTCCAGCGCGGCGACGATCAGCAGCACGAGGTCGGCGCCGTGCGCGCGGGCCTCCCACAGCTGGTAGGAGGAGAAGATGAAGTCCTTGCGCAGGACGGGGATGTCGACGCGGGCGCGTACGGCCTCGAGGTCGGCCAGCGAGCCGCCGAAGCGGCGGCGTTCGGTGAGGACGGAGATCACGGCGGCGCCGCCCGCCTCGTAGTCGGCGGCGAGCCCGGCCGGGTCGGCGATGGCCGCCAGCGCGCCCTTCGACGGGCTGGAGCGCTTGACCTCGCAGATCACCCGCACTCCGGCCGTACTGTCGCCCTTGAGCGCCGCGAGCCCGTCCTTGACCTGGGGCGCCTGGGCCGCGCGCTCCTTGAGCTCCTCGAGGCTGACGCGCGCCTGCCGCTCGGCGAGGTCCTCACGCACGCCTTCGATGATCTCGTCGAGCACACTCACCGAGCGGCCTCCTTGCTGGCTGGGGTGGGGCACTGTGATGGTATCCGCCGCGGCGCGGAGGTCTCGCATCCGGTTGCACACGGTCCCATATAGCGGACAAATCACCGCCCCGGTGGCCGTCCGGGCGGGACCGGTCAGGGAGTCAGCCCGCTGCCGAGGGGCGTATTCCGGACAACCGTGAAGAGCACCAGCAGCGCCCCGGCGGCCCACCCGTGCCAGGCCCGGAGGCGTACCGGGAGGGAGTACGCGCGGGCCCGTACCGCGCGGGCGCTCCAGTGGAGCCAGCCCAGCGCGAGGCCAGCGAAGAGCAGAACGGCGAGCGCGTTGGCGCCCAGCGCCGTGACCAGGTCCCCGTGGGCGACGGCGTGCGCACTGCGCAGCCCGCCACAGCCGGGGCAGTACAGCCCGGTGACAGTCAGAAAGGGGCAGGCCGGGTAGTGGCCCGGCTGATTGGGGTCGACGGCGGCCACATAGCCGAAGGCCGCGCCCGCCACGGCGAGGGTGCCGAGGGGCGCGGCCAGCCGCGGCACCACGCCGAGGAGGCGGTGCCGCACCGTCGCGGCGTTCTGCCGTCGGTTCAGGAGTGCGCCTCGGCGCGGCTCTGCTGGTGCCCCTGCTCGTGCGCCAGCTTGTGGGCCCGCGCCTGCTCGGCCGTCATGCCCTTGGACTTCGACTGGCCGAGCCCCGCCGCCCGCATGATGCCGCCGATCACAGCGCCCGCCCCGATGACGACCAGCCCTCCGACCACGCCGACGGGCTGCGCCAGCACCGTGAAGGCGGAGGCGACGCAGAAACCGACGAAGGAGATGATCGAGCCGGTCCAGGCGGCCGGGGTGTGTCCGTGGCTGTGCGCCATGAATGCTCCTTGAGTCACAACATGAGGTGGGGCCACCCGGCCCGTTCGCCGCCTATTCTCCCCCTTCCACGGCTGCCCGCTACCGCGGGGGTCAGGCGCGGCTCAGGGGAGGCGCCCCGAAGGGGCGCGAGGAACTGCGCGCCCAGCCACAGCACACCCGCAGCCCGCGCACCACAGCCAGGGACCCCCTCACCGGAAAGCCAAACGCCCTCAGGCCGTGCCGCGAGTGGGGTCCTCCCCCCGGTCCAGCGCCTTCCACAAATCCTCGGGCCGATCGGGATCAATCCGCTCCGCGCGGGCGGCACGCTTCCGCAACGGAGTGCGCTCGTACCGCGCGCTGCCGGACATCGATGGCCACCCACTCCCATAGCGCAGCGCCAACAGCCCCGCAATCAGCAGCAACGCGCCGCCCGCCGCCGAGACGTACGGCCACGCAGTGACGGAGACGGCACCGATACCACTGTCCGCAAGCCCACTGGTCCTGGCAGCCTCGGCGGCGAGCGCCCCGGTGTCGTCGGCCCCGAGCAGCGCGGAGGCCAGCACGGCGGCACCGCACAGGGTGAGCAGCCCTGCGACGACACGGCGCCCGGCGCGGCGTACGGCGAAGACGGCGACGAGTGCAGCGAGGCCGACCAGGGCCAGTGCGCTGGGCAGACCGGTGACATCGCCGCCCTCGGCGCTGACCGGCACCTCGCCCTGGGCGAACTTCGCCGTGGACTCGCTCCACGTCTGCCCTGCGGAGACCAGCGCGAGGGCCGCGCCCACCGCGCCGCTCAGCAGTGCGACGGCCAGCGCGGCGCGAGCGGGGGTTCGAGAAGTCACGCCTCCACGCTACCCCCGAGCCGCTCGGCGGTACGGACCGCCCTCAGTACCGCAGCGGCCTTGTTGGCGCACTCGGTGTCCTCGGCCGCCGGGTCGGAGTCGGCGACGACACCGGCACCGGCCTGGACGTACGCGGTCCCGTCGCGCAGCAGCGCGGTGCGGATCGCGATGGCGGTGTCGGAGTCGCCCGCGAAGTCGAGATATCCGACACAGCCGCCGTAGACCCCGCGCTTGGTGGGCTCGAGCTCCTCGATGATCTGGAGTGCGCGCGGCTTGGGCGCTCCGGACAGGGTGCCGGCCGGGAAGCAGGCGGTGAGCGCGTCGAACGCCGTACGGTCCTCGGCCAGTTGACCTGTGACGGTCGAGACGATGTGCATCACATGGCTGTAGCGCTCGATCGACATGAAGTCGACGACCTCGACGCTGCCCGGCTCGCAGACCCGTCCCAGGTCGTTGCGGCCCAGGTCCACCAGCATCAGATGCTCGGCCCGCTCCTTGGGGTCGGCCAGCAGCTCCTCGGCCAGCGCGGTGTCCTCGCCCGGGGTGGCGCCGCGCGGCCGGGTACCGGCGATGGGGTGCATCATCGCGCGGCCGTCCTCCACCTTGACCAGCGCCTCGGGGCTGGAGCCGACGATGTCGAAGCCCTCGAAGCGCAGCAGATACATGTACGGGCTCGGATTGGTGGCCCGCAGCACCCGGTAGACGTCCAGCGCGCTCGCCTCGCAGCGGGCCTCGAACCGCTGCGAGGGCACCACCTGGAACGCCTCGCCCCCGCGGATCCGCTCCTTGATGTCCTCGACCCAGTCCTGGTACGTGGCGCCGCCCGACCTGGCCTCGAACACGGGCAGTTCGGACGGCGGCAGCGCCACCGGCTCGACGGGCGCGGGGCGCGCGAGGTCGGCGGCCATCGCGTCCAGCCGCCGTACGGCGTCGGCGTGCGCCTCGTCGACGCCGGTGTCCAGGTCGTTGTGGTTGATCGCGTTGGCGATGAGCAGCACCGTGCCGTCACGGTGGTCGAGGACGGCGAGGTCGGAGGTGAGCAGCATCGTCAGCTCCGGCAGCCCGAGATCGTCCACCGTGCCCGGGTGGTGGCCGACCTTCTCCAGCCGCTGGACGATGTCGTACCCGAGGTAGCCGACCATGCCGCCGGTGAACGGCGGCAGATCGCTGCCCTGGTGCAGGTCGCGCGGGGTGTGCAGGGCTTCGACCGTCTCGCGGAGCGCGGCGAGCGGGTCGCCGTCGGTGGGTACGCCGACGGGCGGGGTGCCCTGCCAGTGCGCCTGGCCGTCGCGCACGGTCAGCGCGGCGTCGCTGCGTACGCCGATGAAGGAGTACCGCGACCAGGTACGGCCGTTCTCCGCGGACTCCAGCAGGAAGGTGCCGGGGCGCTCCCGAGCGAGCTTGCGGTACAGGGCGATGGGGGTGTCGCCGTCCGCCAGCAGGCGGCGGGTCACCGGGATGACCCGCCGGTCCTTGGCGAGCGTGCGGAAAGTTGCGAGGTCAGGCGCCGTCATGGGCCCTCACCCTACTGGTCCGCCGGCAGCAGCACGTCGGCGTCGAAGCAGGTCCGCCTGCCCGTGTGACAGGCGGCGCCGATCTGGTCGACCTTCACCAGCACCGTGTCCGCGTCGCAGTCGAGCGCCACGGACTTGACCCACTGCACATGCCCGGAGGTGTCGCCTTTGACCCAGTACTCGCCGCGGCTCCGGCTCCAGTAGGTGGCCCGCCCGGAGGTGAGCGTGCGGCGCAGCGCCTCGTCGTCCATCCATCCCAGCATCAGCACCTCCCCGGTGTCGTACTGCTGGGCGACGGCGGGCACCAGCCCGTCCGCGTTGCGCTTGAGCCGGGCGGCGACGGCAGGGTCGAGAGTGGTCTCCTGGGACATGGCTCCATTGTCCCGCACCGCCACGCCTCTCCCTACGACGCCGCATGCCCGTACAGGCCGCCGGACACGCCGCGCACACGCCCGCACACCCACAGCGCCCCGCTGTCCTCGTGCCCGCCGTACGCTTGCAGGCATGTCGACCCATGCGAAGCGTGAACGCCTGTTGCTCGCCGATCTCTTGGAGACGCACGGCCCCGAGGCCCCCACCCTGTGCGAGGGGTGGAAGACCCGGGACCTGGCCGCGCACATCGTCGTACGGGAGCGCCGCAGCGACGCGGCGGGCGGCCTGCTGATCAAGCAGCTGGCGGCCCGGCTGGAGCGGGTTCAGGGCGAGTTCGCGGCCAAGCCGTACGACGAACTCGTCCAGCTCATCCGTTCCGGACCGCCGCGGATGTCGCCCTTCGCGCTCAAGCAGGTGGACGAGGCGGCCAACACGGTGGAGTTCTTCGTCCACGCCGAGGACGTACGCCGCGCGCAGCCCGACTGGACCCCGCGCGAGCTGGACCCCGTCTTCGAGGACGCGCTGTGGCGGCGCCTGGAGACCGCGGCCCGGATGTACGGCCGCAAGTCGCCGGTCGGCCTGGTGCTGCGGCGGCCCAACGGGCAGACGGCCGTCGCCAACCGCGGCACGCCTGTCGTCACCGCCGTCGGCGCCCCCTCGGAGCTGCTGCTGTTCGCCTTCGGCCGGCAGGAGCACGCCGATGTGGAGCTGGACGGTGACAAGGATGCCCTCGCCCGTCTGACCCAGGCGAATCTGGGCCTGTAGCTGTTTTTGGGGCGTGAGCCCCCACTTGGCGCCCGGGCGGCGCCCCCGGGACGGGGCAGGGACCGGTAAGGGGACGGGTCAGGGTGTTCCCGGATGGAGGGAAGGCGCCGGGCCGCGAAGGTGGAGTCATGACTTCCTTACCGCTCTCCCCCAGCCGTAAGTCCACCCCCCACGCCCCCTCCCGCCGGACCCTACTGGCGGGGGTGCTCTCCGGCGCGGCGGTCGCCACCCTCGGTACACCGGTGCCGGTCGCGGTCGCCGACAGCGAAGGCCGGGCCGGGCGCCCCACGCTGCCTCCGCCCGACGCCCGCGCGCTGCGCGCTGCCATCGACGATCTGGCCCACCCTCGCGCCTCCGGGGTCCAGCTTCGGGTCAGCGGCTCGGCCGGACGGTGGTACGGCACCTCGGGGGTGTCGGACCCGGCCACCGGACGGCCCGTCGGGCTGAACGACAAGGTACGTGCGGGCAGCGTCACCAAGGCGTTCGTGGCAACGGCCGCGCTCCAACTCGCCGACGAGGGGCGGTTGAGGCTGGAGGCCCCCGTACGGCACTACCTCCCCGATCTGCTGCCGGAGCGGTTCGGCGCGATCACCGTGGCGCAGCTCCTCAACCACACCAGCGGGCTGCCCGACCACGTCGGGCTGCCGGACATGAGCACCCCGGAGGCCGTACTGCGACACCGGTTCGACCGGTGGACGCCGCAGCAGATCGTGGCGACGGTCACCGGCGGCAAGCCGAAGTTCCGCCCGGGCACCAAGCAGGAGTACCGCGGCATCAACTACGTACTGGCGGCGCTGGTCATCGAGCAGGTGACGGGCCGGCCGTACGGCATCGAGATCCGGGACCGCATCCTGCGTCCGCTGCGGCTGGGGCACACCTCGTTCCCCTCGGCGGAAGGCAACCCGCGGCGCATCCGCGGGCCGCACATGCACGGCTGTCTGGAGCTGAGCGACGGCTCGCCGGCGGATGTCACCGAGTTCGACATGTCGATCTCGCACGCGGACGGTGAGATCGTCACCAGCACCGGTGACCTGCACCGTTTCCTGTCCGCGCTGTTCTCCGGCGCGGTGCTGCCGGAGCGGCAGCTGCGGCGGATGTTCACGCTGCCGCCGCGGCATGTACGGATGCTCGACGGGAGCCCCGCGCGGTACAGCGCCGGGCTGCAGACGGTCACGGTGAACGGGGTCACCCTGTGGGGCAAGACGGGCGAGCAGTACGGGTACGCCGCGGGGGTGTTTTCCACCCGCGACCAACAGCGCCGCCTTGTTTGGGCGTTCACGCCTGTGCGGCTGGGCGCCGATCCGTCGCCGATGGCCCAGCGGATCGCTGACGCGGCGACGGCGCCTCGCTGAGGGGGTGCCCCTGTCCGACGCTTGCGGACTGCTGGTGCGTCGTGGCTTGTCGCGCAGTTCCCCGCGCCCCTGACGGGGCGCAGGGTGGGCAAGCGCAGCCCCCATGCGGGGCACTCAGGAGCCGCCGACCAGCCTCTCCGCAATGATCTGCTGAAGCTCCCGCGCTGCGCGGGGCGGGGAGACATCGCTGCGGTGGGCAACCGAAATGGTGCGGTGCAGTCCCGGTGCGGCGAAGCGGGTGACCCGCAGGCCGGAGCGGGCGGCGACCATGCTGGGGACGACGGCCAGCCCGAGGCCCGCGCGGACGAAGCCGAGGACAGCGTCCATCTCGCCGCCCTCCACGGCGAAGGCGGGTTCGAAGCCCGCGTCCCGGCACGCGGCGACGGTCAGCTCCCGCAGGTCGTACCCGCGCCGGAACATCGCCAGCGGGCGGTCGCGCAGGTCCGCGACGCGGATCCGGGAGCGGCGCACCGGCGCCGGCGCGTCGGGGGACGAGACGACGACCAGTTCCTCGCTCAGCAGCTCCGCCGTGGTGAGCACCGGCCCCTGGCCCGCCAGCGGGGTGATGATCAGCGCCAGGTCCAGCTCGCCCGCCGCCAGCACCCGCACCAGATCCTGGGAGCCGTCCTCGTGGACGACCAGCTCCACGCCGGGGTACCGGTCGTGGAAGGCGCGCAGCACATCCGGGACCAGGCTGGCGCACAGGCTCGGCGGCGCCCCCAGCCGCACCCGGCCGCGCCGCAGCTGCGCCACCTCCTGCACCTCGCGGCGTGCCGTCTCGGTGTCGGCAAGCACCCGCCGGGCCAGCGGCAGCAGGGCCTCACCCGCGTCGGTGAGCGAGATGTGGCCGCGTGCCCGGTGGAAGAGCTCCGCGCCCAACTCCCGCTCCAGGGACCGGATCTGCTGGGAGAGCGAGGGCTGGGCGACGTGCTCACGCTGGGCGGCCCGGGTGAAGTGGCGGGTCTCGGCGACGGCCACGAAGTAGCGGAGCTGCTGTAGCTGCATACGGCAAGCATACGGCTCGGCAATAGGCATGCCCTATCGTGCGCAGCCGTTCTATGTCTTGGACGGATGCCGGGTTCCGTCCCTACCTTTCATGGCCATGGCGACGGTTACGCGCACTCCCACCTCCCAGAGCCCTGGAAAGCCCGGCCTCCGCCCGCCGGCCAGGCCACCGCGGGGCGGCTTCCTGCGCACCCTGTGGGGCTCCACGATCGGCAAGAAGACGGTCATGGCGGTCAGCGGGCTGCTGATGCTGGCCTATCTGCTCGTCCACATGTTCGCCAACCTGAAGGTCTTCTTCGGCCCCGAGGAGATGAACGGGTACGCGCACTGGCTGCGCACCTTCGGGGAGCCGTTGCTGCGCCACGGCTGGTTCCTGTGGATCGCACGTGTGGTGCTGCTCGCGGCCGTGGTGCTGCACGGCGTCAGTGCCTACCAGCTCAGCAGGCGCGACATCGCGGCACGCCCCGTCAAGTACCGGCACCAGCGGCGCCAAGCGAGCTACGCGACCCGCACCATGCGCTGGGGCGGGATCATCCTGGCGCTGTTCATCGTCTGGCACGTCCTCGATCTGACGACCGGAACGGTGAATCCGCGCGGCCAGGAGGGCCACCCGTACGAGAACATCGTCGCCGGGTTCCAGAACTGGTACGCGAACGTCATCTACATCGTCGCCATGCTCGCGGTCGGCCTGCACATCCGGCACGGCTTCTGGAGCGCCGCCCAGACCCTCGGGGTGACCCGACCCGGTACCGCCCGCCTGCTCAAGGGCGGGGCCACCGTCCTCGCGCTGGTCATCACCGCCGGCTTCCTCTCCGTACCCCTCGGCGTCATGACGGGAGTCGTGAAATGAGCACCCCTTACCAGAGCTACCGCACCGGCGATCCCGTCGCCGACACCAAGGCGCCCGACGGGCCCATCGCCGAGCGGTGGAACCGGCGCCGGTTCGAGGCGAAGCTGGTCAATCCGGCCAACCGCCGCAAGCACACCGTCATCGTCGTCGGCACCGGTCTTGCGGGCGGCTCGGCGGGGGCCACACTGGCGGAGGCGGGGTACCACGTCGTCCAGTTCTGCTACCAGGACTCCCCACGCCGCGCCCACTCCGTCGCGGCGCAGGGCGGCATCAACGCGGCGAAGAACTACCGCAACGACGGCGACTCGACCCACCGGCTCTTCTACGACACCGTCAAGGGCGGTGACTTCCGCTCCCGCGAGTCCAACGTGCACCGGCTGGCGGAGATCTCCACCGAGATCATCGACCAGTGCGTGGCGCAGGGCGTGCCGTTCGCCCGCGAATACGGCGGGCTGCTGGACACCCGCTCGTTCGGCGGCGTCCAGGTCTCCCGCACCTTCTACGCCCGCGGCCAGACGGGCCAGCAGCTGCTGCTCGGCGCCTACCAGGCGCTCTCGCGGCAGGTCGCCGTCGGGAACGTGGAGATGCACCCCCGCACGGAGATGCTGGATCTGATCGTCATCGACGGGCGGGCCCGCGGCATCGTCGCCCGCGATCTGCTGACGGGCCGCATCGACACCTACTTCGCCGACGCGGTGGTGCTGGCGACCGGCGGCTACGGCAACGTCTTCTACCTCTCCACCAACGCCAAGAACTCCAACGCGACGGCCGTCTGGCGCGCACACCGCAGGGGTGCCTACTTCGCCAACCCCTGCTTCACCCAGATCCACCCCACCTGCATCCCGCGCTCCGGCGACCACCAGTCCAAGCTGACGCTGATGAGCGAGTCGCTGCGCAACGACGGCCGGATCTGGGTGCCCAAGGCGGCCGGCGATGACCGCGCGCCGCAGGACATCCCCGAGGATGAGCGCGACTACTACCTGGAGCGGCTCTACCCCTCGTTCGGCAACCTCGTCCCCCGCGACATCGCCTCCCGCGCGGCGAAGAACGTCTGCGACGAGGGCCGGGGCGTGGGCCCCGGCGGCCAGGGGGTCTATCTCGACTTCGCGGACGCCATCGCCCGGCTGGGCCGGGCGGCCGTCGAGGAGAAGTACGGCAACCTCTTCGAGATGTACGCGCGGATCACCGCCGAGGACCCGTACACCCGTCCGATGCGCATCTATCCCGCCATCCACTACACGATGGGCGGGCTGTGGGTCGACTACGACCTGATGACCACCATCCCCGGCCTCTTCGCCATCGGGGAGGCCAACTTCTCCGACCACGGCGCCAACCGGCTCGGTGCCTCCGCGCTGATGCAGGGCCTGGCCGACGGCTACTTCGTGCTCCCGGCGACGCTGGGCGACTATCTGGCCCGCCATCCGCACCAGGACGTCGATCCGGACCATCCGGCCGTCCACGAGGCGGTGTTCGCCGTCACCGACCGGCTCTACGCCCTGCTGTCCAACAACGGCGACCGCTCCCCCGACTCCTTCCACCGCGAACTCGGCGAGCTGATGTGGGACGAGTGCGGAATGTCCCGTACGGAGGAGGGGCTGCGCAAGGCGCTGGAGCGGATCCCCGAGCTGCGCGCCGAGTTCTGGCGGCGGATCAGGGTGCCCGGCTCCGGCGAGGCGCTCAACCAGTCCCTGGAGAAGGCCAACCGGGTCGCCGACCATCTGGAGCTGGCCGAGCTGATGTGCCTGGACGCACTGCACCGCAGCGAGTCGTGCGGCGGCCACTTCCGCGAGGAGTCCCGTACGGCCGACGGCGAGGCGGCGCGCAAGGACGAGGAGTTCTGCTACGCCGCCGCCTGGGAGTTCACCGGCGTCGGCGAGGCCCCCGTGCTGCACAAGGAGGCCCTCCACTTCGAGTACGTCCACCCCACCCAGCGGAGCTACACGTGAACCTGACCCTTCGGATCTGGCGCCAGCCGGACGCCTCGGCGGACGGCGAGATGCACACCTACGAGGTGGCGGACATCTCCCCCGACATGTCGTTCCTGGAGATGCTCGACACCCTCAACGAGACGCTGATCGAGCGCGGCGAGGAGCCCGTCGCCTTCGACCACGACTGCCGGGAAGGCATCTGCGGCGCCTGCGGCATGGTCATCAACGGGCAGGCCCACGGGCCCGAACGCACCACCACCTGCCAGCTGCACATGCGGCACTTCACCGACGGCGACACCATCGACATCGAGCCCTGGCGGGCCGCGGCCTTCCCCGTCGTACGGGACCTGGTCGTCGACCGGTCGGCGTTCGACCGGGTGATCGGTGCCGGCGGCTACATCACGGCGCCGACCGGGGCCGCGCCGGAGGCGCACTCCACCGCCGTGCCGAAGCCCGTGGCGGACGCCGCCTTCACGCACGCCGAGTGCATCGGCTGCGGCGCCTGCGTGGCCGCCTGCCCGAACGGCTCGGCCATGCTGTTCACCTCCGCCAAGGTGAACCACCTCAACGTGCTGCCGCAGGGCGCCCCCGAGCGCGAGAGCCGGGTGCTCGGAATGGTGGAGCAGATGGACGCCGAGGGCTTCGGCGGCTGCACACTGGCCGGGGAGTGCGCCACGGCCTGCCCCAAGGGCATCCCCATGCCGTCGATCGCCGCGATGAACCGCGAGTATCTGCGGGCCGCCGCCAAGCGGTGATCTCTTCCGAGAGGGGGCCGCATACAGTGGGGACACCATGAGTAGCGAGCGGCCCACCCTCTCCGAACTGGCGCGCCAGGCGCTCTCCTCCGTACAGCGGGGCTACGACCTGCTGGCCCCGAAGTTCGACCACACGCAGTACCGGACCCCGGACAGCGTCCTGGACGCCACCACCCACGCCCTGAAGACGATCGGCCCGTTCACCGACGGGCTCGACCTGTGCTGCGGCACCGGCGCCGGCACCCGTGTGCTCCGCGAGGTGTGCACGGGCCGGACGGTGGGCCTCGACTTCAGCGCGGGCATGCTGACGGAGGCCCGTTACCGGTACGCGACCGCGCCCGACCCCGCCCCGCACTGGGTACGGGGCGATGCGCTGGCACCACCGTTCCGCCCTGGCACCTTCGATCTGGTGGTCAGCTTCGGCGCGTTCGGCCACTTCCTGCCCGCCGAGCGCCCCCGCCTGTTCGCACGGATCCGCGAAGTCCTCCGCGACGGCGGCACGTTCGCATTCCCCATGGCTGCCCCGCCGCGCCCCGGTACGGCGGCGTACTGGACGCTGCTCGGATTCGATGCCGCGATGCGCGTACGCAACGCCGTCTGGCGGCCCCGCTTCGTCATGTACTACCGCACCTGGCCACTGGCCGAAGTCCACCGCGATCTGCTTGCCGCGGGCTTCGACGTGTCATTGCGGCCCCTCCCCGAACTGGGCCGCCGGGCGGACGGCTCCCCGCGGTGCCGTCTGCTGGTTGCGACCGCCGCACGGAGTGCCTGAAGTAGAGGGGTGCCCCTTGCTCGGTCCCGCAGAGCCGCGGGTTGGTTGTCGTTTCTCGCGCAGTTCCCCGCGCCCCTTCGGGGCCCGGCTCCCGCATTACCAGGAACCGTGGTGGGCCAGGTTCAGAGCCAGGGCGGCCACCGCCAGACAGAAGAACACAGCCCACGGTCCCAACTGCCGGTCATGCACCCGCACATGGGCACAGAACGCACCGACGAAGTACAGCACGAGACCGGCGGCGGAGAGCATCCCCAGCACCGGCACGGCAAACCCGGCCAACAGCCCCAGCGCGCCCGTCCCCAGCAACGCGCCCAGTGGAAGCATCCACGACCGGGGCACGCGCAACTTGTCCGCCTGGCTCTTGGGGTAGTCGTGGCCGATGAAGTTGGCGATGGCGGCCGAACCGTTGGCGACGGAGGTGAGAAGGGTGACCACGAGGTAGGCGGTGAACACGAAGGTCTCCTTCTTGGCGAGAGCGACTGTTGAGTGTCCACTTCTGCGACGAGACGGGGCACCTGAAGGTGACATCCGCTGTCCGGGCGGCCCCTGACCGCCGGTGGAGCCCCTCCCCTCACAGGTAGATCCTTTTCTTGCACTTCGTGCAGTGCTTCGCCCCTCGCGGCACTTCGTGCTGACAGGGCTTCTTCAGGTCGTCGGCCAAGGGGTGTTCGTTTCGGGGATCAGTCACAGCCACGCCCCCGGTTCGAACCGGTACGGGCGCGTGATGATCTCCCGGTAGGTGAGGTGCTCCGGGTTCTCCTTCAGATGGCGGGTGACCCAGTTGTGGGGTACCGACTGGCTGGTATGTGGGGAGGCGGTCTGGTCGCAGACGGCGCACTGCATGGTGAAGGTCACCGGCTCGGCGTCCGGCTCCGTATCCGGCACCAGCCGGAACTCACGGAGCCGGAAAGTCACGCGGGTCACGTACGCACCACCGACTTCCTCCGGTGCTCCGGATGCCGCCGCAGCAGTACGACACAGTCGCTGACCCTGCTCCAATCCCCCACCACGCGCGCCGCTTCCCGCTCACGCTCCAGCCGGGCGCATTCCGCGCAGGCAGCGCTGTCCTTCACGCTCACGATGCCGCCTCCGATACGCGACTTGCCTCCTCCAACTGCCGCCCCATCGCACACGACCGCCTGCGCGTACAGGTGCGGCACTCCTGGCGGTGCATCAGGTACGCGGCCTGAAGCTGCTCGATGTCAGCTCTACGCGGGGGCGTGGCGGTCACGGCCTCGCCGACCCGGCCTGGTGAGTCGCACTTTCCGGTCACGACTACTCCTCTCCGTAGCCCTGTGACTACCAAGGGGATTCAGCGTGGCCTAGGGTGTTGCTGTCTTCAACTTGCGCCATTTGAATGGAGAGTTGGGAGATAGCTGTTGAACCGAAAAGAGTTGGACCCCGAAAGGTCACCAGGAGCGGCCTTCGGGCAGCGTTTGCGCACGTTGCGGGAGCAGCGCGGCTGGACTCAGGATGACTTGGCGGACCGGATGGGCTATTCCGGGACGCACATCTCCGCCGTCGAAACTGGTCGCAGATCCCCAACTCTCCGGTTTGCGCAGAGCGCTGACAAGGCGCTCGGGACCGGCACTCTGCTCGAACGTGAAAGTCGGGCAGTACGCCACACCGGTTTGCTAGAGGGGTTCCCGGAGTACGTCGCACATGAGGCGCGCGCAATAGAGATCAGGCTCTTTGAGCTGGGAATCGTTCCGGGTCTGCTCCAGACGCCGGAGTACGCAGCCGCCATCACCTCGGGTGCCGTGCGACGGGGAGCAATCACGGAGCAGCAGGCAGAGGAACGACTGACTCTGCTCGCCAAGCGGCAGGCGTCCCTGGAACGCACTCCCACGCCGCTGATCTACGCAGTTCTGGACGAGAGCTGCATTCGCCGAGTGGTCGGCGGCCCCCAAGTCATGGCGGCCCAACTGGACCGACTCGCCGCGTTTGCCGAGCTGCCCTCCACCGTCTTCCAACTGGCTCCATACGATCTCGGCGAACGGCGCGCTTTCGATCTGCCGGTCTACATCCTGACGATGCCGGACCGCTCGCTGATGTCATACGCCGAGTCAGCGCAGCAAGGGCGACTGGAGCGTGATACGAAGTTCGTACAGCCCCTGTTGACGGCCTACCATCAGTTACAGGCCGAAGCAGCCTCGCAAGCGGCATCTGTGGCCGCGATCAATCAGTTGCGAAAGGGCACCCCGTGACTACCGAAACCCCGCGTTGGTACAAGTCCTCCTACAGCAGCAACGGCGGCGCCTGCGTGGAGGTCGCCGCAAACCTCGCCGCCTCAGACGGCGTCGTCCCCATCCGCGACTCGAAGAACCCCACCGGCCCCGCCCTCAACATTCCGGCCGCCTCCTTCACCGCCTTCATCACCAGCGTCAAGGCTGAAAACTTCGGAGGCACCCCGTGACGACCGAAACCCCCCACTGGCTCAAGTCCTCGTACAGCGACAACGGCGGCGCCTGCATTGAGGTCGCCACCAATCTCGCCACCGCAAACGGCGTGGTCCCCATCCGCGACTCCAAGAACCCAAGCGGCCCCGCCCTCAACATTCCGGCCGCCTCCTTCGCCGCCTTCATCACCAGCGTCAAGGTCGAAGCCTTCGGAGGCACCCCGTGACGACCGAAAACCCGCGCTGGCTCAAGTCCTCCTACAGCGGAAACGGCGGCCAATGCGTGGAGGTCGCCACCAACCTCGCCACCGCACACGGCACCGTCCCCGTCCGCGACTCCAAAAACCGAACAGGCCCCGTCCTCAACCTCCCCGCCAACGCCTTCACCACCTTCATCACGGGCGTCAAGACCGGCGAACTCGGCACCGTCTGACCGCCAGGGCTGCCCCATCGTGCGAACACGATGGGGCTTCTCGCTGGCCGAAGTCCGAAGTCCGCTACGGACGGTCGATCGATCCCCAGGCTCGATATGGCCGGTGCGGCACAGGCCCGGAGGTCGGTGTGCTGGGGCGGGAGAGCCTCTCGCGCCGGGCGTACACCCCCACGACGAGGAGGACTGCCACGGGACTGAGGAGCACGGCAGCGAGCACCAGGCTGATGGCCGCTGCTGCCGTCTTCCCGTCCTGCACAGCGCCGATGCCGGTGGCGGCGAAGGCCCCACCGACCACGACCGGGGGCAGCCCCCAGGGCCACGAGTGGGGTTCGGGCACGGGCTGCGAGGACCGTCCCTCCCGGAAGGCCGCGTACCAGTAGCGGGCGCACCACCAGGCGACCGCGTACGCCGACAGCGCAGCCGAGCCGAAGCCGATCAACGGCCAAGGCCGCTCGGACATACTGACCGCCGTGGCACTCAGCGCCACGCCTGCCAGGGTCAGGAACGGCGTGAGGATCGACCCCATGACCAGGCGATGCCGACGGCTCCCACTGAGAGCGTTGGAGGGCATGAACATGGCCAACACCCTAACTATGTGCGCCCTGTGAAAGGGCTCGCGGCCTCCGTCCTCGGGCACAGTCAACGGAGTTGAGCGACCAGCCGGTCCGGCGCGCACTGGTACCGGTTCAGCGATGCCGCATCGTGCGAGAGGCGAGGGCCTCGCCACAATTCACGTGAGATCCAGGGTGACGCGCAGTGCGGCGGAGATTCGGTCCATGGTCTTGGCCTCGATGGTGCCGAGGAACTCGCCGGCGGTCAGGCGCTTCTCGGTGAGGGCGGTGAGGTCGACGGCGACGGCGGTGCCACGCAGGGGATGGGTCACGGGGATGGTGACGACGGTGTCCGGGGCGCCATGAGTCTCGTCAATCATCATGCACACTGCGGTGCCGCGCAGGGCGTCAAGGCGTCCGACTCGACGATGACCACCGCCCGGCTCTTGGTCGCCAGCTGAACACGCCAAACCTGGCCGCGGGCCAACGGGCATCACGCGACATCCTCACCGAAGGTGTCGGCAAGCTCCTCCGTGTCGTTCGCTGCCCGCTCACGCCAGGCGCGCACAGCGGGCGCCGCGTCACGCAGCTGCTGGGCCCTGAGCGCGTGCTCGATGTAGGCCGACAGGTTCCCGCCGGAGGCGGCGCGGGCATGGGCGACGAGATCGGCCGGCAAGCTGACCGTGGTGCGTGTACGTGAGCTCATACAGGTGCGCATTCTTCCGTATGACGTCGTGGCGCACTCGCCAGATGCCGAAGCACCGCGCAGCCCTCCCTAGCCGCGCCGGGCCCGGCGCAGGAGCACGCTGCCGATGCCGACCAAGGCGGGGAAGCCGCCCTTGGGCATGGCCGTGGCTCCCACCGCGCCGACGCCGATCAGTACAGCGCCCGCAGCACGCTGAGCAGCGGTGTCGCCGTGCTCCTCCGCCGAGCTGAGCAACCGGCCGCCCATCCACAGCGCGGGCGCCGCTGCCATGAACCAGAAGGCCGCCGCCCGGTCGCCACGGTCCGGAACAGAGTTGACCAACCCGTCACGGGCCAGCTGTGCCAGTACATCGCGGTAGAGCACCGCGCCGATCGCCCCGTGTCCCAGCGCGGTGGCCTGAAGCCACCAACCTGCTGATCGCCGCTTCATGTGCCGATCGTAGCCACAGCCACCGGAGTTGAGCGGACCGCCCCACCCGCCATGGCGCACGCGTGTTTGACTGACCGCATGCAGATGAAGATCGACAGCCCGTGGGGCATCAGCGTCTACGGCGCCGCGAGTGTGAACGCCACCCCCGACCTCGTGCGGCTGCGGATCGCCGTGGACCGCACCGAGCAGACGGCCGGGGAGGCGTTCGGCTCGGCGCGGGAGGGGGTGGCGGCGCTGCGGCGGACGTTCCGGGAGCACGGCGTGCCGGACACGGCCGTCTCCTCGTCGCGGCTTGGGCTGCGTACGGAGTGGGAGGGGTACAACGCGAGCCGGAAGTTCCTGGGGTACCGCTGCCAGGCGGACTTCTCGGTGACGCTGTCGGAGATGGACGCGCTGGAGCCGTTGCTGGTGGCCGCCGTGGAGGCGGGCGCCAACCGGGTGGACGGGGTGGACTTCGACGTACGGGACAAGCCGGGGCTGCGCGCCCGGGCCCGTACGGAGGCGGTGGCCGCCGCGCGCCGCAAGGCGGAGCTGTACGCGGAGGCGGCCGGGGTCACGCTCGGCGCGGTGGTCCACATCGAGGACGTGGACCCGGAGGGCCCTCTCGCCTCCCGATACCGGGGCCACGCCGCCGACGCGCCCTCGGGCGACGGGGATCTGTCGCCGGGTCAGGTCACCGTCCAGGGCGCTGTCCTGCTGGGTTTCGCCCTGGCATGAGTGCCCTCACGTAAACGCGCAAGGGCCCGCGCAGGGCCGTCAGCGCACTGAGTGCCCCGCGTCCCGCAGGGTGTCCTTCACCTCGCCGATCCGCAGATCACCGAAGTGGAAGACGGAGGCGGCCAGTACGGCGTCGGCTCCCGCGCCGATGGCGGGCGGGAAGTGGTCGAGGCGTCCGGCGCCGCCGGAGGCGATCACCGGGATGGTGACGTGCTTACGGACGGCGGCGATCATCTCCGTGTCGTAGCCGTCCTTGGTGCCGTCCGCGTCCATGGAGTTGAGGAGGATCTCCCCCGCGCCCAGCTCCGCGGCGCGGTGCGCCCACTCGACGGCGTCGATGCCGGTGCCGCGGCGCCCGCCGTGCGTGGTGACCTCGAAGCCCGTCCCCTCGGCACGGCGGCGGGCGTCGACGGAGAGCACCAGCACCTGGCTGCCGAAGCGTTCGGCGATCTCGCCGATCAGCTCGGGGCGTGCGATGGCCGCGGTGTTGATGCCGACCTTGTCGGCCCCGGCGCGCAGCAGCTTGTCCACGTCCTCGGGGGTGCGCACCCCGCCGCCGACGGTCAGCGGGATGAAGACCTGCTCGGCGGTGCGCCGTACCACATCGTAGGTGGTCTCGCGGTCGCCGGAGGAGGCGGTGATGTCCAGGAACGTCAGCTCGTCGGCGCCCTCGGCGTCGTAGACCTTGGCCATCTCGACCGGGTCGCCCGCGTCGCGCAGGTTCTGGAAGTTGACGCCCTTGACGACCCGGCCGGCGTCCACGTCCAGGCAGGGGATGACTCGGACCGCGAGGGTCATGGTGCTTGTGCTCCTTGCTGCTCCCGGCTGTCCGGGCCGTGCTGGTCCCGGTACGCCTCGATCTCCACCTCGACGACGAGGCTGGGGTCGGCGAACCCGGACACGATGATCATGGACGAGACGGGCTTGATCTCGCCGAACAGCTCCTTGTGGGCGCGGCCCACCTCCTCCACGTCCCGCGCGTGGGCGAGGAACATGCGCGTACGCACCACGCTCTCGGGCCCGAGCCCCAGTCGCTTCAGCGCTTCGAGCCCGACACCGAACGCGGTGATCGTCTGCTGGTACGGGGTGTCCGCGGCGACCTCACCGCCCACGACCGAGGTGCAGCCGCCCACCAGCACCAGGCCGTTGGGCAGCTCCACGGCACGGGAGTAGCCGAACGCTTCCTCCCACGGCGCGTCGGACGCGATCCGGTGTATCGAGCCCATCAGGCAACCGCCTCCAACGCCTCTTCAAGGGTGAACGCCTTGGCGTACAGGGCCTTACCCACGATCGCGCCCTCGACTCCTTCGGGTACCAGCCCCGCGATGGCCCGCAGATCGTCGAGGGAGGAGACGCCGCCGCTGGCGATCACGGGCCGGTCGGTGACGGCGCACACATTGCGCAGCAGCTCCAGGTTGGGGCCCTTGAGGGTGCCGTCCTTGGCGATGTCGGTGACGACGTAGCGGGCGCAGCCCTCGGAGTCCAGCCGGGCCAGCGTCTCGTAGAGGTCGCCGCCGTCCCGGGTCCAGCCCCGGCCGCGCAGCGTGGTGCCGCGTACGTCGAGGCCGACGGCGATCTTGTCGCCGTGCTCGGCGATGACCTTGGCGACCCACTCGGGGGCCTCCAGCGCGGCCGTACCGAGGTTGACGCGGCGGCAGCCGGTGGCCAGCGCCGCCGCCAGGGACGCGTCGTCGCGGATACCGCCGGACAGCTCCACCTTGATGTCCATGGCGCGGGCGACCTCGGCGATCTGCTTGCGGTTGTCGCCGGTGCCGAACGCGGCGTCCAGATCGACCAGGTGCAGCCACTCGGCGCCGGCCCGCTGCCAGGCGAGTGCCGCCTCCAGCGGGTCGCCGTAGGAGGTCTCGGAGCCGGACTCGCCGTGTACGAGGCGGACGGCCTGCCCGTCGCGTACGTCCACGGCGGGCAGCAGTTCAAGCCGGTTGCTCACGGCGCTCTCGCTCTCTCGGCTCACGGGACTCACAGGACTCACAGGGTTTCGATCCAGTTTCTCAGCAGCTGGGCTCCGGCGTCGCCGGACTTCTCGGGGTGGAACTGGGTGGCCCACAGCGGCCCGTTCTCCACGGCGGACACGAAGCGGTCGGCGTGCGTCGTCCAGCTGACCACCGGCGGCTTGAGGGCCGGGTTGTCGGTCCGGAGCTCCCAGTCGTGCACGGCGTAGGAGTGTACGAAGTAGTAGCGCTCGTCCGCGGACAGCCCGGCGAACAGCTGGGAGTCGGCGGGTGCCTCCACGGTGTTCCAGCCCATGTGCGGGACCGGGTGTGCGGCGTCGTTCTTGAGCGGGCCGACGGTGCCGGGCCACTCGTCCATGCCCTCGGCCTCCTGGCCGTGCTCGATGCCCCGGGAGAACAGGATCTGCATACCGACACAGATCCCAAGCACGGGCCGGCCGCCCGCCAGCCGCCGCCCGACGACCCAGTGGCCGCGCACCTCGACCAGCCCCTCCATACAGGAGGCGAACGCACCCACGCCGGGCACCAGCAGGCCGTCGGCGGACATCGCCTTGTCGTAGTCGCGGGTGATCTCGACCTCGGCGCCGACCCGCTCCAGGGCGCGCTCGGCGGAGCGCACATTGCCGAAGCCGTAGTCGAAGACCACGACACTCTTCTTGCTCTGCGTCGTCATGACCACCACTCCAACCGCAGGATTCCGGCCACCAGACACATGGCGGACGCCAGGGCGAGCAGCACGATCACGCCCTTGGGCAGCTGCTGCTTCCAGAACGAGATCGCCCCGCCGGCCAGGAACAGCCCGACGAAGATGAGAAGGGCGGACAGCCCTGTCACAGCGACCCTCCGTTCGCTTCTCCGCCCGCGCGGCTACGTGCGGCTATCGTCCTCGCCTGCGGCCCGGCAGCCGCGCGTGCGACGCTCACAGCGACCCTCCGTTCGCTTCTCCGCCCGCGCGGCTACGTGCGGCTATCGTCCTCGCCTGCGGCCCGGCAGCCGCGCGTGCTCCCCCAGCTACCGCTGGGCGGTGCCCCCAGCTCACAGCGCGCCCTTGGTGGAGGGAATCCCCGTCTGCCGCGGGTCCATCTCGCTGGCGTAGCGCAGGGCGCGGGCCAGCGCCTTGAACTGGCACTCCACGATGTGGTGCGCGTTGCGCCCGTACGGCACGTGGACGTGCAGGGCGATCTGGGCCTGGGCGACGAAGGACTCCAGGATGTGCCGGGTCATCGTGGTGTCGTAGCTGCCGATCATCGGCGCCATGCCCTCGGGCTCGGTGTGCACCAGATAGGGGCGGCCCGACAGGTCGACAGTCACCTGGGCGAGCGACTCGTCCAGCGGCACCGAGGCGTTGGCGAACCGCACGATGCCGCGCTTGTCGCCGAGGGCCTGCTTGAAGGCGGCGCCCAGCGCCAGCGAGGTGTCCTCGATGGTGTGGTGGCTGTCGATGTGCAGATCGCCCTCGGTCTTGACCGCGAGGTCGAACAGGCCGTGCCGGCCGAGCTGGTCGAGCATGTGGTCGTAGAAGCCAACGCCCGTGGAGACGTCCACATCGCCCTTGCCGTCGAGGTCGATCTCGACCACGACAGAGGTCTCCTTGGTGGTGCGCTCCACCCGGCCCTTGCGCGTCATCAGTCGCTCTTCTCCTTCAGTTCCTTCGTCACGGCTCGCACCGCGTCGAGGAACGCGTCGTTCTCCTCCGGCGTGCCCGCCGTCACCCGCAGCCAGCCGGGGACCCCGTTGTCCCGGACCAGTACGCCGTGGGCCAGCAGCGCCTCCCACACGGCGTGCGATCCGGCCGCGCCGTCGAAGCGGCCGAACTGTACGAAGTTGGCGTCCGAGGAGGTGACCTCGCAGCCGATGGCCCGTAGTTCGGCCACCAGCCGGTCACGTTCGGACTTCAGCTGCTCGACGTAGCCGAGCAGGGTGTCGGTGTGCTCCAGCGCGGCCAGCGCCGTGGCCTGGGTGACGGCCGACAGGTGATACGGCAGCCGCACCAGCTGGACCGCGTCCACCACGGCGGGCGCCGCGGCCAGATAGCCGAGCCGCAGCCCGGCGGCGCCGAACGCCTTGGACATGGTGCGGGAGAGCACCAGCGTCGGACGGCCCTCGATCAGCGGCAGCAGCGAGGGGTGGTGCGAGAACTCGCCGTACGCCTCGTCCACCACCACCAGCGCCCCGCGTTCGGGCCGCGCCGCCTGCGCGGCCTCGTACAGCGCCAGCACCGTCTCCTCGCCGACGGCCGTGCCGGTGGGGTTGTTGGGCGAGCAGACGAAGACGATGTCCGGCTTGTGCTCGGCGATGGCGGCGACGGCGGCCTCGGTGTCGATGGTGAAGTCGTCGTTGCGCGGCCCCGACAGCCAGCCGGTGCCGGTGCCGCGGGAGATCAGCGCGTGCATCGAGTACGACGGCTCGAAGCCCAGCGCAGTACGGCCAGGGCCACCGAACGCCTGGAGGAGCTGCTGGATCACCTCGTTGGAGCCGTTGGCCGCCCACACCTGCCGGTGGTCGACGGTGTGACCAGCCGTACGGGACAGATAGCGCGCGAGCTGGGTGCGCAGCTCGACCGCGTCCCGGTCCGGGTAGCGGTTGAGCTCGCGTGCGGCCTCCGTGACCCGCTCGGCGATCCGCTTCACCAGCTCCTCGGGGAGCGGGTAGGGGTTCTCGTTGGTGTTCAGCCGTACCGGCACGTTCAGCTGGGGCGCGCCGTAGGGGGACTTGCCGCGCAGCTCGTCCCGGATGGGGAGATCGTCCAGAGAGGACACAGACGGGTTGCCGGTCACGAGACCTCGGGGACCTTCCACTCGAACCTTGCTTTCAGAGCCGCGCCGTGTGCGGGGAGATCCTCCGCCTCCGCCAGGGCGACGACATGGTGGGTGATCTCGGCCAGCGCGTCCCGGGTGTAGTCCACGACGTGGATGCCGCGCAGGAAGGACTGGACCGACAGGCCCGAGGAGTGGCAGGCACAACCGCCGGTGGGCAGCACGTGGTTGGAACCCGCGGCGTAGTCGCCGAGCGAGACGGGCGCGTACGGGCCGACGAAGACGGCGCCCGCGTTGCGTACCCGGGCCGCCCAGGCCGCGGCGTCGGCGGTCTGGATCTCCAGGTGCTCGGCGGCGTAGGCGTTGACGACGGCCAGGCCGGCTTCGAGGGAGTCCACGAGCACGATGCCGGACTGCCGCCCGGCCAGCGCCTCGGCGATGCGTTCGCTGTGTTTGGTGGCGGGCACCTGTGTCTTCAGCTCGGCCTCGACGGCCTCGGCCAGCGCCTCGGAGGGGGTGACCAGGACGGCGGCGGCCACCACGTCGTGCTCGGCCTGACTGATCAGGTCGGCGGCGACATGGGCGGCGTCGGCGGTGTCGTCGGCGAGGATCGCGATCTCGGTCGGGCCCGCCTCGGAGTCGATGCCGATGACGCCCTTGAGCAGCCGCTTGGCGGCGGCCACATAGATGTTGCCGGGGCCGGTCACCAGCTGGACCGGGGGGCACTCCGCGGTGCCGTACGCGAACATCGCCACGGCCTGCGCACCGCCCACCGCGTACACCTCGTCCACGTCCAGCAGCGCGCAGGCGGCGAGGATGGTGGGGTGCGGCAGGCCCGCGAACTCGGCCTGTGCGGGCGAGGCCACGGCCAGCGAGCGGACGCCCGCCTCCTGCGCGGGGACCACGTTCATCACAACGGACGACGGGTAGACGGCGCGACCGCCCGGTACGTACAGCCCCACGCGCTCCACCGGCACCCAGCGCTCGGTGACGGTGCCGCCGGGCACCACCTGCACCGTGGAGTCGGTGCGCCGCTGGTCGCGGTGGACGATCCTGGCCCGCCGGATGGACTCCTCCAGAGCCGCACGAACGGCCGGATCCAGCTCTTGAAGGGCCTTGCTCAGTGCCTCTGCGGGCACCCGGGACTGCTCCAGGCGCACCCCGTCGAACTTCTCCGTGTACTCGATCACCGCCGCGGAGCCACGATGCCGTACGTCGTCGCAGATGGGCCGCACCTTCTCCAGGGCGGCCTCGATGTCGAGCTCGGCACGGGGCAGCAGGTCACGGTCGAGCACGCCGTTCGCCGAGGAGGCGAGGGCGGCACCACGCAGATCGATTCGGGAGATCACACACTCAAGTCTCTCAGACCCTCAGCGCGCCCCGGTCGTCCGTATCAGAGGCTGATACAGGTCACACGCGACGATCGTCGCCTCCCGCGTTCATCCGGTCACGGAGCGGGAAAGGGAGCGGTACGACCATCGTGTTCGAACACCGGGCGGGACGACCGCCGCGTTCGCACGCCGGGAAACAAGGGACCGAGGATCAAGGGGGGACGAGTGTGAGCGAGCCAGCGGACTCCGGCGAGCCGCCTCCGGGGCTGCATCTGACCACTGCCGAGTGGGGGCTGTGGCAGGCGTTCCGCAACGGCAGCGAGCAGGATCTGCGCAGCGGCGAGGCCGAGCTGGACGACCCGAACGGGGACCACGTCTGGGGCCCGGACCGTACGGTGCGGGCGAGGGTGATCGCGCTGCTGCTGCTGCACGGGCCGCCGCCGCTGCTGGGCCGGGTGGCCTCGCTGCATCTGGCCGGCGCGTTCGTGTCCGGCTGCCTGGACCTGGCGGGCGGCGCCGTGGAGCCGTACTTCGAGCTACGGCAGTGCCGGTTCGAGGACGAGGTGCGGATGCCGGAGGCTCGGGTGAACACCGCGCGCTTCGTGGACTGCTACCTCCCCCGGCTGGAGGCGGCGCGGCTGACCACCGAGGGCGATCTGCATCTGCCCAGGTGCAGCATCCCGGAGGGCATCAAGCTGACGGACGCCACGATCGGCACCGACCTGCTGCTCGACGAGGCCACCATCGGCAGCGGGCGGCGGACCCGCGCCATAGCCGCCGACGGCGTCACCGTCTCCCAGGAGCTCCAGGCCAGCCTGCTGGTCACCGACGGGCAGGTCAGCCTGCGCGGCGCCTCCGTCGGCAGCTCACTGCATATGTTCGGCTCGGTGCTGCGCAACCCGCGTGGACGCTTCGCGCTGTACGCGCCGCAGATGACCGTCGAGCAGGTGGCGAGCTTCGCCGACGCCGGCCGCGGCAGCGCCCCGCAGATCGACGGCGCCACTCCGCCGACCGGCACCCGTTACGACGTCACCGATCAGCAGAGCGCCTTCCCCCGGGGTCTCGGCTTCGCCCGGCCCGGCTGGGACCCCCATCGCACCAAGCACTTCAGGTGCACCGGCGGCATGGTGCTGGACGACGGACGGTTCGGCTCCTCGCTGGTGATCGAGAACGCCCGCCTGGAGATGCAGCGCGACCAGGAGCTGTCGCTGCGGCGCATCACCACCCCGGAGCTGACCTTCACCCCGCAGCTGCCCGAGCGCGGCCTGGTGGTGCTGTCCGGGGCGAGCGTGGAGAAGCTGATGGACCGCGCCTCCAGCTGGCCGGGCGACCACCGGCTGTGGATGGCGGGCTTCACCTATCAGCACGCCATCCCTAAAGAGGGCCACTTCAACGTCCGCGAGCGGCTCCAGTGGATCAACGCCGCCACCGCTGAGTACGCACCCGAGCCGTACGAGCAGCTCGCGGCGATGTACCGGAACAGCGGCGAGGACACCAACGCGCGCCTCGTCCTGCTGGCCAAGCAGCGCCGCCGCCGCGAGACCCTGCCGCTGCCCGGCAAGCTCTGGGGCGTCCTCCAGGACTGGACGGTGGCGTACGGCTACCGCCCTGGGCAGGCCGCGCTGTGGATGGCGCTGCTGTGGCTGACCGGGGCGATGCTCTTCCAGGCGCACCGCCCGCCCGCGCTCAAGGGCGACGAGGCACCGCACTGGAACGCCGCGCTCTACACGCTGGACCTGCTGCTGCCCGTCATCACCTTCGGGCAGGACACGGCATGGGACCCGGGCGGCGGCTATCAGTGGATCGCCGCGGGGATGATCCTGGCGGGCTGGGTGCTGGCGACGACGGTGGCCGCGGGCGCCACCCGGCTGCTGCGGCGGCAGTAGGCAGGGGTCGTGCCCACCGGCCGCGGCGGGGGCGTGCCCACCAGCCGCGGCGGGGGCGTGCCCACCAGCCGCGGCGGGGGCGTGTCCACCGGTCGGGGCGCTGGTGGGCGCGCCGGTCGCGGCGCGGGGGTGCGGTGTCGGCGCCGGGAAGGGCGCGGAAGGCGCTTCGTAAGGCGCACCGGGCCCCGCAGCGGGCGCCGGAGGCTTTAGGCTTACCCGTTGTGACAACCGCGCTTCCGCTCTTCCCGCTCAACTCGGTGCTGTTCCCGGGGCTGGTGCTGCCGCTGAACATCTTCGAGCCGCGGTACCGCGCGCTGATGCGTGATCTGCTTGCGCTGCCCGAGGACGCGCCGCGCCGCTTCGGTGTGGTCGCCATCCGGGACGGCCGCGAGGTCGCACCCGCGGCCACCGGTATGCCCGACTCGGCGCCGCCGCAGGGCACCGACCCGACGGCCGGTTTCGGCCCCGACCCGATCAAGTCGTTCTACACGGTCGGCTGTGTCGCCGACGCCTCCACCATCCGCGAGCGGGTCGCCGGGCTGGGCGCCCCGGAAACCGCGGACGCGCCCGAGGAGGCGGCGCCCGGCGCCGACCCGCGCACCAGCACCACCGGCTACGAGGTGCTGGCGACCGGCACCACCCGGTTCCGGCTGCTGTCGGTCGACTCCTCAGGGCCGTATCTCATGGGCGAGATCGAGGAGTTGCCCGAGGAGGAGGGCGACGAGGCCGGCGCGCTTGCCTCCGGGGTACTGCGTGCCTTCCGGGCGTACCAGAAGCGGCTGGCCAGCGCCCGCGAGCGCACCCTGGCCGCGGGGCAGGAGCAGGACCTGCCGGACGACCCGTCGGTCGTCTCCTACCTGGTCGCGGCGGCCACCGTGCTGGACACCCCGGCCAAGCAGCGGCTCCTCCAGGCGCCGGACACCGCGACCCGGCTGGCCGACGAGCTCAAGCTGCTGCGCCGGGAGACCGCCGTCATCGGCAAGCTGCCGTCGCTGCCCGCGGCGGACCTGACCCGGAACCCGACCAGCCAGAACTGAGTCCCGTCCGGGGCGAGGGGCGGAGCGCATGGCGAAGAAGAGCAAGCGGCAGGGGTCGGCGACCCCCGCGATCGTCACGGCCACCGAGGCGGGCATCGCGTTCGAAACCCACGCCTACGAGCACGACCCGGCAGCCCTCTCCTACGGCGAAGAGGCCGCCGAGGCCATGGGAGTGCCGCCCGAGCAGGTCTTCAAGACGCTGGTGGCCGAGGTCGACGGCGCCCTGACGGTCGCCGTCATCCCGGTGTCCGCCTCGCTGGACCTCAAGGCCCTCGCGGCGGCGGCCGGCGGCAAGCGTGCCGCCATGGCCGACCCCGCGGCGGCCGAGCGTACGACGGGCTATGTGCGCGGCGGCATCTCCCCGCTGGGCCAGCGCAAACAGCTCCCCACGGTGCTGGACGCCTCCGCCGAGGAGCACGCCACCATCTGCGTCTCGGCAGGCCGCCGAGGGCTGGAAATCGAGCTTGCCCCCTCCGACCTGGCCAAACTGACCGGCGCCGTGATCGCCCCGGTGGCCCGGCCCTGACGCTTGCGCACCCGGCATGGGGCTGGGAGACGCGCCCCGTAAGGGGCGCGGGGAACTGCGCGAGCAACCACAGCTCAACCCGCAGCCTGCGGGATCGGGCAAGGGGCACCCCCTCCCAGAACGACGGGAGGGGTCAGCTCTTCCAGTGCTGCGGGGCCGCGACCACCGCGCCGGGCGCGTCATCGCGGGGGCCGAAGACGGCGGTCACCAGCAGATGGACGAGGACTGCCGCGAACGGCCAGACCAGCAGCAGACCATAGGCGTGCAGGTCCAGCGGAGCGTCGAAGGTGGCGCCCTTGCCGGCTGCCTGCGCCGCCACGGACAGGTTGGTCTCGGGGCCGAGCCAGATACCGGTCCGCCACCCGAGTACGGAGCCCAGCAGTCCGCCCACGCCGAGGCCGACGACAAGGCCGACGCCCCCCTTTGTGCGGAGCAGGAAGACGGCGATGCCCGTCACGACGCCGAGCACCAGGCCGAGCAGCCCGAAGACGCCCTCCGCGCCGATGGCTTCCTCGCCCTCGGGGCGCGCGGGGAGGACCACCTTCCCGTCGGTGTAGAGCGGCACCCGGGGCGCCAGCCACAGCCACAGGATTCCCAGCAGTACCCCGACGACGGCGACGGCCACCGCGCAGACGGCGGCGTCCCGCAGTTCGCGGCGCACAAGCGGCCAGCCTTCGCCGCCGTAGCCCGCACTCACCACGTGCGGCGGCGCAGGGGGCGGGGCCGAGGCGGCGGTGCCGGGCCGGTCACCCGGTCCGGCCGGGGGCGCGGAGGGGTGGGAGGGGTCCGGGTTGTGAGAGGAGGGCGTCGGTACGGTCACCCCGCCATCGTGCCAGGCCCGCCCCGTGCGGAAGGCCCCGGCCCGCGCAGCGCACGCCGCGCGGGGTCAGCGGGTGGCGGCCCAGCGGTAGGCGCGGGTGGCGAGGGCGAGCGAGAGCACCCCCACGGCCGCGCACACGGCCAGGTCGGCCACGACATGCCCCCAGTCGGGGTGCGGCTCGAAGGTGCGGGCGAAGGCTTCCACCCCGTACGTGGACGGCAGCAGATCCCGCGCCCACCGGACCGCCAGCGGCAGCCCGCCCGCGGGCAGCACTCCCAGCAGCAGCGCCGCCGACATTCCCAGCTGCCCGCCCAGCGTGGCCAGTTCGGGGCGCGGGGCGAGCAGTCCCAGCGCCGCTCCCAGCCCGGCGAGCGCGGCGCCGGCGAGCGGGACGACGGCCACCAGCACCCACAGCCCGCCCAGCGGAAGCTGGAAGAGCACGCTGCCCGCCACCGCCGTCACCACCACACCGGGCACGGTGAAGGACGCGTAGGCCGCCGCGGCCCCCAGCACCACGGACGCTGCCGGTACCGGCAGCGTCGCATAGTGGTCGAGCCCGCCGCCGGCGCGGAGCTGCCCGAAGTACTGCGCCAGCAGATTGAGGGCGACGAAGGCGACGACCAGCACGCTGGAGCCGGCGACCACGGCCCGCGCCTCGGCGCCGCCGTCCACCACGCCGCGCATCAGCACCATGATCCCCAGCGACTGGAACGTCGCGACGAACAGCAGCGGAATCCGCGCCACCCGGGCCCGGGAGAGCTGCGCACGGTAGACGGCACCCAGCGCGGGCCACAGCCGCGCCCGCGGCGCCAGCGGCACCTCCGGCCCCTCACCGGCACCCACGAAAGAACAGCCAGCGGCATCACCACCGGCATCGGCACCGGCGGCTGCGCGGTAACCGTCGATTCCCGCAACACCGTGCCGCACCGCGTCGCCGTCGGTCCTCGTAGGGCTCGTCACCGTCGTCCTCATCGTCGCGCCTCTCCCCCGGCTTCCTGCTCCGGCTCCGGCTCCGGCTCCGGCCGGGGAGGTAGCCCCCTCCGCCCTCATGCTTTGACCAGGCCCTCGGCGCCGTCCTGGCCGACGGCCCGGCCGCCGAGCGCCACATAGACGTCCTCCAGGCTCGGGGTGGCGAGCCGGAAGTCGTCGAGCGCGGCGAACGCCGCCCCCG
The DNA here is from genome assembly GCF_052246355.1 of Streptomyces sp. 3N207. NCBI lineage: Bacteria > Bacillati > Actinomycetota > Actinomycetes > Kitasatosporales > Streptomycetaceae > Streptomyces > Streptomyces sp. 3N207. The sequence goes on from NZ_JBQQBV010000031.1 coordinate 78,404, forward strand.
TGGTGACCTGCGCGACCGCCTCCCGTGCCGCCGCGGGCGACAGCCGCAGCGTCCAGCAGCGGCCGGTGACGACGGCGTCGGCAGCGAGCGCGGCGACATCCGGGAGCTCCACGGGAGCCCGCTCGCGCCACACCAGCTCCAGCCGCACCTCACAGCCGACCGTCGCCTTGAGCCCGCCGGGGGTGTCGCAGGCGATCACCCGGCCCCGGTCCAGCACGGCGACCCGGTCCAGCACGGTCTCGGCCTCGATCACGTTGTGGGTGACGAGCAGCACGGTCACCCCGCGCTCGGCACGGCGCCGGTCGACGGCCGCCCACACCGCGCGCCGCGCGTGCGGGTCCATACCGGTGGTGGGCTCGTCCAGCACCAGCAGCCGCCGGTCCCCCACCAGCGCCGCCGCCACACACGCCAGCCGCCGCTGCCCGCCGGAGAGCTTCTTCAGCGGCCGGGCCGCCAGTTGGGTCAGCCCCAGCTCGGCCAGCACCTCGTCGCGCGCCGCGCGGGCCGCCGCGGTCGCCATCCCGCGCAGCCGCGCGGTGGTCTCGGTGGCCAGCGCCACGGTCAGCTCGTCCAGCGCGGTGGACTCCTGGCCCAGATAGGCGAGCAGCCGTGCGGCCCGCTCCGGATGGCGTACCAGGTCGTGGCCGAGCACCTGGACCGCTCCGGCGTCGGGCCGCAGCAGGCCGGTGAGCTGGCGTACGAGGGTGGACTTGCCGGCGCCGTTGGGGCCCAGCAGGCCGAAGATCTCGCCCTGCCGTACCTCCAGGCAGATGCCGTCGGTGGCCCGGACGGCAGGGGCCACCGGTGTGCCACGCCGGGCCCGCACCGGGGGGTAGGTCTTGACCAGGTCCTCGACGCGCACGGCGGCCCGGGTCGGCGTCGTTCCGCTTGCCACCGAGCTGTCCACCGCCTGCCGAGTGCCCGTTCTCACGACCTATGAGGGTACGCGTCCGGGTTGCGGCGCCCCGCTGCGGGCCCTTCCGACCCGGTCAGTCGCCGGCCGGGGCGTGTTCGGCCGCGGTGCCGGAGCGGGCGTCGACCTCGCGCCAGAAGCCCGCGCGGATCGCGTAGCGGTCGTGTTCGTCGATCTGGTCGTCCTTGTGCGCGAGCAGCCCGAACCGGGCCGCGTAACGCAGCAGTTCGCCGTCGATCCGGTGCGGGATGCGCGGATACTCGCCGGAGAGCTGTGCGAGATGGCTGTCGTTGGTCAGCCGTTCGATCCAGCGGCGGGCGAAGACCTGGCCGACCTCGTACGGGTCGCCACTGACCGCGGTGATGTCCTCCTCGCGGTCCGCCCAGCGCTGCTCGGCGGTGGTGAGCTGGGCGAGCATCGGCAGCGCCGCCGTCTCGGGCGACTCGCCGGGTGCGGCCCGCTCGACCCAGCCGCGGTCGGACGACCAGCGCAGCGTGGCGCCCGGCGGCCCGGCCTGCGGGCCCGCCTGCTGACCGTGGCGGCCGAGGTCGGCCAGATCCTTGGGCGTGGGGACGCCCTCGGTGCGGTTGGGCGCCGAGCCTGCGGTCGCATGCCGCTTGTCGCTTTCGGCGCCGGTGTCCGGCTCGGCTCCCACGGCGTCCCCGGCCCGTGGCTCGGCCGGGGCAGGCGAGGGCGGCTGACCCGGCGGCCCGGGGGTCACATGGGGTGTGGCCGGATGACGGTCCACGGCGTCGCCGTTCTTGGCCGTCTCCGGCAGCGGCGCGGAGAGGATCGCGGCAATCTCCGGGCGGGGCGCGGGCTGGGGTGCACAGGGCGCCAGGTCCTTGGCGCGGACGACGGGCGTGATCCACGTACGGTCCAGTACGCGCCGCTCGTCCGCCTCGGCGACCAGGTCCTCGGACTGGTTGTAGTCCCCGTCGGCCGCCTGGACGGCCCACAGATGGACGGCGACGCCGTGCTCCTTCGCGGACATCAGGCCGGGCAGCAGATCGCCGTCGCCGGTCACCAGCACGATGTCGGAGCAGGCACGGTTGCGGGCGAGTTCGGTCAGCTCCGCGTGCATGGCCGCGTCGACGCCCTTCTGCGCCCACCGCCCGTCACTTCGGGTGAGGGCGCCGAGCCGTACGGTCACCCGGGGCATCACACGCAGCCTGCGGTGTTCGGGCTGCGGTACGCGGTCCGGGGCGCCGTCGAACCAGTAGATACGCAGCAGCGCGCACTGCGTGTCCGCCTCGGCCTGCTGGCGCAGCGCCTGGATGAGACCGGCGTGGTCGACGGTGATCCGCGAGCGGGTGGGCTCCCGGGCCAGGAGGCTGGCGGCGGCGCCCAACAGATAACCGGCGTCCACCAGGACGACGCAGCGGTCCACGACGTTCCACCCACTCTCGGTCATGACGCACAGCCGAGGCTGTGCCTTCGCCACGCGGCGCGTGCCGGCCGGTCCCCCGTGTCCTTCGAGTCTGCCCGACCGTACGGGGGTTATCAGCCGGAACTCGATCATCGGCGTGGCGCCGCCCAGCGCTCACGCGTGGTAATTGTCCGACATGCGCGGCATTTCGGGGCGTGCAACGCTGACCGTGAGGCCGGTCTTCGTCGCGGGAGGCGATCATGGCAAAGAACAAGAACCGTCAACAGCCTCGGCAAGGCCGCTCCGCGGAGGAGCAGCGACGTGAGAGGGAACGCGCCAGGGCGGCTGCCGCCGAGCGCGCCCCCACGGACTCCCGCAAAGGGAGAGAGCGCCGCTTCGGCCACAACTGACCCCCGCGGGTGGGGGCCGCCGCCATTGCTTGAGGGCCCAACCCTGGGCCCCCTCCCTTTGTTGGGGGCTCCGCCCCCAAGCCCCCGGTCCTCGCCGGACAGGCGTTGGGGCGGCTCCGCCCCCCAACTGCCCCCCGCTACGGGGGCTCCGCCCCCCCTAGGAACCCCCCC
>NZ_JBQQBV010000032.1:0-74474 GCF_052246355.1 Streptomyces sp. 3N207
ACGCCCCATGGCAGCGGGCCACGAACGAGAACGCCAACGGGCTGTTGCGCCAGTACTTTCCCAAGGGCACCGACCTGTCCCGATGGAGCGGCGACGAACTGGCCGCCATCGCCACGGTCCTCAACTCCCGTCCCCGAAAGATCCTCGGCTGGAAGACACCCGCAGAAGCCCTCAACGATCATCTACGATCAGCCCAAGCCGGTGTTGCGACGACCAGTTGAATCCGCCCAATACACGAGCAGGGCCTTCGCTGAAATCTGCAGGTCAGCAGGGGTCCGGCAGAGCATGGGCGCGGTCGGGTCCAGCGCCGACAACGCCGCCGCAGAAAGCTTCAACGCCGCCTTCAAGAGGGAGACGCTCAAGGGCCGCAAAAGCTGGTCGAACGAGCGTGAAGCGCGATTCGACGCCTTCCGCTGGCTGACCCGATACAACACCCGACGCCGACACTCCCACCTCGGCCAGCGGTCCCCGATCGCCTACGAGAACGACTTCCAACCAACAGCAACTACCCTGGCCCAAGCCGCATAGACGTGTTCAAAATCCGGGGTCAAGACCCCGGCGCCCGATGAGGGTCCTTATCCGTGACAGAGTCCAGGTCTGGTCCGGCCAGCCGTGTGCCACCGGCCCCTTGGTCAGCTCCTGCTCCAGCACGGCGAACAGCTCGTCACTGAGCAGCGGCAACGACGCTGGCCCCTTGGAAACCAGGGCTTTCGGTCCGCCCCGGGACCAGGCCATGCGCCAGCGCTGCACCGACCGGACGCTGACCCGCAGGTCGTGCGCGATGACCGCATTCTCGTCGCCTCGGGCGAACCGCTCAGCCGCCTCCATCCTCAACTTCTCCCGGAAGGCCCGCCGCTCGTCGGTCAGTCCGCCCCCTTGCGCATACCTCATGCACTCGGCATACCGCAGGGATCAAGGAACGTCAGCCCCTGCCGACACCACGCTTTGAAACTCAGTAACCGCCTGAGTCATTACCACCGGGCGTCAACGAGGTGCCAACATGCTGTTCACCGCAACAGGTGTCGGCAAACGCCTGCTGGCGGCGAACAGCAACTGGAGTCGTCTTGACCGCTATCGCAGCCGTTCTGACGGGCACGGGGATGCCGGTGATCACCGCTTTGGAGGTAGTGACCGGGTGCGGCCTGACAGCCCTGCACCTGACCCGCCGTGCGCCCCTCACGCCGACGGCTTGAGGAGGCTTGTGTGGGACGTCCCGAGAAAGCGGTCTCGACCCCGAACGCGGCGCTGAAGAAACTAGCGCTGTGGTTGCGTGCCCGCCGGAAGGAAGCGGGACTGACATACGCCGAGATGGCCAAGCAGACGGTCTACTCAGCCTGGCCCTTGCAGCGGGCGACCACAGGCGAGCGCATCCCGCGCCTGCCCGTCGTCGAGGCGTACGCGCGCGTGTGCGGGGCTCCCGTGCCAGATGCTCAGCGGATGTGGCGGGCCGCAAGGGTCCAGGAGCAGAAGCTGACGGGCCAGCTGCGAGGCCGTGACACGGTTCCCCGCCCGGACCTGGTCCGAGAGCCTGCCGATTTCGTCGCAGCGCTCCAGGACCTCTATTACAAGTCCGGGGCCATGCCCTTCGCGGAGATGGAGCGACGGGCAGGCGGCCACGGCCAGCTCCCCCACAGCGCGATGGGGGGGTCAACTCGGGGTCACTGGCGGCGGATTGACGCGTCTGGGGCGTTGCACACTGGGGTGCTGCCGTGCTGCGGGGAGTCGGCAACACCGCCCTGGGTGAAGTGCCATGCCGGGCCTTCGGGGAACTGGAGCTTGGCCGCTGGACGTCCTTGGGCCCGGCGGAGCGGTGACGAGGGGGAGCGCGGTGCAAGGACTTACGGCCAGCGATCCGCGGGAGATTGCCGGTTACGAGCTGATGGGGAGGCTCGGCGCTGGAGGCATGGGGGTGGTTTACCTCTCCCATACCCCGGGCGGTCAGCCTGTGGCGCTCAAGGTCATACGGCGGGAGTACGTCGAAAACCCGGACTTCCGGCGCCGGTTCGCCCGCGAGGTGGCGGCGGCTCGGAGGGTGCATGGGCCCTACACAGCGCCGGTGCTCGACAGCGACACCGAATGTCCGCAGCCCTGGTTGGCCACTGCCTATGTTGCGGGACCCTCGCTTGCCGACGCTGTACGCGCCCATGGCTCGCTGCCGCCGCGGACCGTGCTGTCGCTGGTGGCGGGCACCGCGGAGGCGCTTGAGGCGGTGCACGCGGCGGGCCTCGTGCACCGTGACCTGAAGCCGACGAACGTGCTGCTGGCCTCGAACGGGCCGCGCGTGATCGACTTCGGGCTCGTACGGGCCACGGATGCCACGGCCTTAACGGGCACGGACGTGCGGCTCGGTACGCCCGCGTACATGGCCCCGGAGCAGGTGACGGGTACGACGGCCGGCCCGGAGATCGACGTCTTCGCACTGGGCATGGTCGCGTTCTTCGCCGCGACTGCAAGGCATCCGTTCGGAGACGGGTCTGCTTACGCCCTGCTGTTCCGTATCGTCTCCGAGGAGCCGGACCTGGCGTCCTGCCCGGAGCAACTCCGCAATGTCGTCGGGCACTGCCTCGCCAAGACCCCGGAGCAGCGGCCGTCCCCGGCCGAGGTCATCGAGATGTGCCGGGGCAGCGGCGATGGCGCCTCATTCCATCGCGGGCCCGACTGGTGGCTGCCGGAGAACGTCGGAGCGGAGGTGAACCAGCGTGAGAGCGCGCAGCCGTCGGCTCAACCGGTGAGCCGACCGGAGGTTCAGCAGTCGGGCCAGGCCTCGGCGACGGATGGAGAACGGCGCGGGGCGCACAGGCCGCGCATGGTCATCGCCGCCGCCGGACTCGCCGCGGTGCTGGCAGCTGGAGGAGCCACATACTGGGCCACGCACTCACCCCGCGTCGGCGAGTCCTCCGACGGAGGCCGCAATCAGCCCAGTAACCAGGCCGGTTGGAAGCAGATGGTCAGCGACAAGCCGATCAATCTGCGCGCCCCGCTGCCCACCTCGGACACGTCCGCTCACTGCAGCGCCGCCAGAGCGACCTTTGTCGACCTGAACAGCATGAGCGTCGAGACGCATCAGACTCACGCCGGCCTGTCCAGCGAAGAAACGCTCGTGTACATGAACTGCGGCGAGAACGACGAGTTCCCCGACAACGGCCTCAGGCTGGTCGACGGCAAGGGAGTCTGGGGTTCCGTGAACAAGCGGGAAATCACTCCGCAGGAGTGCCGTACTGCGGCCCGCCGGAACGACCTGCCCGGCCTTGTGACCATCCAGCAGATCAAGAAGGGCTCGGTCCTGAAGGCGGGCATGGGCATATGCGTCGAGACCGATCAGAAGAACGTGGTCCTGCTGTGGATCGACCGAGTGGCACAGAACGCGGGAAAGGACGGTACGCGTAGCTACTTCAGCAAGGCCACGCAGTGGACACCGGAGAAGACCTGACCGAACGCCGTGGGGCTGGTCCAGGTTCCGGAGCGCCGCAGGGAAGGTGCACTGCTAGCAGTCAGCTGTTGCCAACCTGGCCGGTTGGGTGGGTGGTCGGGCTGGAGGGGCGGTGTCCGGACGTGAAGAAGCTCCTGGTAGACGGGTTCACGACCAAGGTCGCCTGTCCACCAGGGGCTTCCGCGTGCTTGTCTACCCAGCCAGCGTCGATGTGTCCACCTCGGCCCTGCGCTTCCTCGCCGGTGAACTGGCTGGGCGTCGCCGGGAACAGGGCACGCGGTGGCGCCGACTGTCCGCCGGGCGGCAGGCGCTGCTGGTTCTGGCGCACCTGCGGTGCGGTCACACGTACGCCCAACTCGCTGCGGGGTTCGGTGTCGGCACCGCCACCGCCTACCGGTACATCGCCGAGGCCGTCGGTCTCCTGGCCTCCCTTGCACCCCCCTCACCCAGGCAGTGAGGACGGCCTCCACCAAGGCGTTCGTGCTCCTCGACGGCACGCTGCTGCCGATCGACCGCATCGCCGCCGACCGGCCCTTCTACTCAGGCAAACACAAAAAGCACGGCATGAACGTGCAGGTCATCACCGATCCCGTCGGCCGGCTGTTGTGGGCATCGCCGGCGCTGCCCGGCTCGGTCCACGACATCAAGGCCGCACGCACTCACGACATCGTCGACGCCCTGGCACAAGCCGGAGTGGAGTGCTGGGCAGATAAGGGCTACCGAGACGCAGGCGGCACCATACGGGTGCCCCACTGGGGCCGCTGGGAGACACTCTCCGCTGGTCAGCAGGCCGTCAACCGCTCGCACGCGAAGATCCAAGCGCTCGTCGAACAGGCCATGGCCACCCTCAAGAACTGGCGACTCCTACGCAAACTGCGATGCTCCACCACCCACATCACCAGCCTCGTCCGAGCCGTCCTCACCCTCCACCTGACCTGCTCACACTGAGGTTGTAGGGTCGGGGGCTGGCGCGGTGGCGGAGTGCTTCCGCTCCGTTTCCAACCCCCGCCGCTTCGAACCGTGCATGCGGTTCTCCCGCACACGGCTCACCGACGCCGTTCACCGGCGGCATTCGGCCTTTCCCGCCAGGGCTTTCCGGCCCTGGGTGCCACGACGGTTCCATACGGGCTGATCAGTCCGAGTTCGTTCGGGGACGAGATGGTCAGCACCCACCAGCCGAAGGCCCGGCTGCGCCGGTGCTTTCTGCTGATGAAGTGCGCAACGCGTTCCCGCGCGAATTTCCCGATCTTGCTGAAGCGGCGGGCGGAGTGACCGTACCGGAAGTACGCCATCCACCCACGGAGGAACAAGTTCAAGTCCTCCACGATCGCTTCGGGATGCAGCGGAAGCCGACGCCGGGCGGTGATCTCCCGGATCCGGTCGCGGGCGTGCCGCATCGCCCTGTCCGAGGGCCAGCGGGCCAGGAAGTCGAAACGTCGGCGTCCCTGCAGCCCCCGGGAACGAACCTGGCGGTGGTGAAACCCGAGGAAGTCAAAGCCTTCCCCGTCCGTCGTCAGGTGCACGATCCGGGTCTTGGCTGCCTTTGGCTTCAGCCCCAACTCCCCCAGCAGCTCGACCAGTCGGGCCAGTGCCCGCTCGGCCTGGCTGCGGGAGAAGCACATCACGACCACATCGTCGGCGTAACGGACCAAGACCCCGTCGTGCTCATCCCATGCCCGGTCCAGCCGGTGCAGATAGACATTGCACATCAGCGGTGAAATCACACCGCCCTGCGGGGTCCCGGTCACCGGCCGCCGCACCTGCCCGCCCTCCATCACCCCGGCGCGCAGGATCTGCCGCAGGAGCTTGAGGACGGTCTGGTCGCAGATGCGCTCTTCGACCGCGCGCATCAACTCCTCATGCGGAATCGCCGAGAAGCACTCGGCGATGTCTGTCTCCACCACCCACCGCCGGCCCCGGTGGTGCTCGTCGATGAGCACCTGCAGGGCATCGTGCGCCGAGCGTTTCGGGCGGAACCCGAAGCTGCACGCCAGCATGTCGGCCTCGAAGACCGGCTCAAGCACGATCTTCATCGCGGCCTGCACGATGCGGTCACGAACCGTCGGGATGGACAGCGGTCTTTGCTCGTCCTTCACCCCCGGCTTGGGGATGAGCACCCGGCGGGCAGGCGAGGGCCGATACCGGCCCTGCCTCAACTCGTGGGCCAATTCGCCGAGGAGACGGTCGATGCCGTATTCCTCGATAGCGGCCAGGGTGGTGCGGTCGATGCCCGGTGCGCCGTTGTTGGCACGCATCATGGCCCACGCACGCCGGAGCACATCCCTGCGGTGGATCTTGTCTCCCAGCGCGTGGAACCGCCGTCCGGGATCGGCCTTGGCCGACCGGTAAAGCGCATGCTGCAAGGCACGGACCTTGTCCGAGGGAGAACGTCCCCCGACGGCGGGACTAGCCATACCGGCACTCACCGGGCCACTCCTTGTCATCATGACGCACCGACGAAGCAGTGGCCCTTCCCTCACCGGGAGTTGTGTTGTCTCCTCGGCTCAAGCGGTACTACGGCCACCTCCGACGCCCACCCGGCCCGCGTCCACTTCCCGGGGTCACCGGTTATAGGGCGCGTTGCTTCCGACGACGATTCTCCGCAGGTCACCGGGCCGGGGAGGGCCTCCCCAGTTCCCGCCGCCACCCTCGATACGTTCCGCGCCCCATACGCCGGGGAGTCCTTCACGGCTGCCCGTCCAGGATCTTCACCGCTTCCATGGCCTTCACCCCGATTTCGAAGGGCTCGGCACTCCCTCGTTCCACCCAAAAGGGTGGCTGAGTAACGACGCCGCAGGCTTCGCGTAATGCTACGGACCGTACCGTCGCTCCCCCATTGCAGGGCCTTCGACGCTGGGCTTCGACGCCGGACGTTTCCCTCCGACGCCGCCAGCCTGCTACCGGGCCTCCTGGCAGCTACCCGGACCGGACTTCCACCGGCAGGCGACGACGAGCTTCCGAACAGCAAGAACACCGCTACGTCACGGTGTCACCTCCTGTTCTGCTGGGTGCACGGAAAAGGCTCAGTGACCGTCCAGGGCGTCGGAATGCTGTATCCGCGGAACCTCCTCGGGGATCTGGGTGATGGTCTCGCGGACCTTCTTCTTCACCGCGACCGCGAGGGAGAAACGGGCGCTGGCCCTGCGGCAGACGTCGACCACCTTGTGGGAGAAGTACGGGGAGTCCGCCCGGACAATGATCTGCCCGGTCAGGCCCATCGCCCGCACCGTCGTGAGGGCCTCGCGCAGCAGGGATGCGGCGCCCTTGTCGGAGTTCGCCGATCCCTTGCGCAGCCGCGTCGCGACGATGACCGGGGTGCACGTGGCGGTCTTGACCGTGACGATCTGGAAGTGCAGGCCGCAGACTTTGGCGCAGCCGAAGCCAGCACATGGCCCCGGGTGAAGGCGCGCAGGAAGGTGCCCAGGGTGGACGGCGCGCGCACCTGGCCGAACAGCCGCGCAAGGATCTTCGCACAGCAAGATCGCGGTCTGCCTGCTCGCACTGAGGTGGGCGATGACCTCGGCCACGGTCCTCAGCCGTACGCCAGCCGGCTCGTCCCACAGCATGCTCACATCGGCGAGACAGTCCCCGCCGAGCGCGACCGCCAAGTCCAGCACGATCTTCCCTGGATCGTGAACGGCCCGCAGTATCCGCCACCGCAAAAGCGCGGCGGATACCGCCTGGCCAAGGCCGCTCTTGCGGACCGTCCCCACAGCAGGACCGATCCGGCCAGCGAGACGACCTGAGGGCCATCGCCTCCGACACGCAGGCACGGGTAGGGCCCGATACTCTTCTTCACCTGAGGAGTGCAGCCTTCCTGACGACGACGCGACCCTCAGAGGTAACGCCAGAGTTCGTCCATCGCGTCCTCCGCGTCCTCGGTGTGGCGGACCCGGAAGACGGACATGCGTAGGGAGTCCGGGTCCTCGATGTCGTCGAAGCCCGTGTGGACGAGAGCAGCCAGTCGGTTCACCTCGCCGAATCCGAGCAGATCCTCACCTTCCATGTCCTCACCGGGACCGAGGGCGCGCAGCAGCGCCGACAGATCGCCTTCCTCCACCTCGTAGCTCTCGCCGTCCCAACTGCCCGCGTGCAGCGTCCCGGCCCCGGGGACCGCCAGGACATAGCCGTGGTGCTGACCCGTCAGCCGTTCGACCGTCTCACCGGCGATGCGGGCCTCGGGGTGCAGCTTCCGCAGCGCGGCCACCTCTTCCTCCATCGTGAGCGACAGCAGCGCCGGATCGACGAGGTGCACCACGTTCCCCCAGCAGCCCACCGCCACGTATCCGAATCCGGCGGGGCTGTAGGGCGGGACCGCCTCGGACAGCGAGATCTCCGTCCCTTCGTCCAGCACCGCCGCAACGGTGCTCAACGCCTCGACGAAGCGCCGGGCACGTGAGGCGTCATGCGGCCGCAGGTCCCCTCCGGCGGTTCCGGGATGGGAAGCGAACGGCGGGAAGACAAGGGTCAGTTCGGTTTCGTGCTCCCAGACCACCTCGTCCGCCTCGCCCTCCCCGGTCGCCAACTCGCTGTCACCCATAGGCATTTCACTCGCGTCAGTCACAGTCGGAACGCTAACCCGTCTCGTGCGCCGCGCGACGCACAGCTGCCCCAGTTACCCCTGAGCCGTGTCCGGACGTTCCGCTCGCGGGGAGCGCCGACCCCTACCGCCGGTCCGCTTGCGTCGTGGCCTGTCCCGCTGCGGCGGTCTTTGCAGCGGAGAGCAGCCCGATGGTACTGGTCAGCGAAGTGCGCACGTCGCGCCCGGGCACTGACCCATCGGACAGACCCGTGCGGCAGGGCTCGTGCGGCGTGCAGCAGCTGCCCTTCTGTCTGTGTGCGAGCGTGGTGTGCCCACGGGTGCGGGCAGGATCGTGCCATGGACTACTACGAGGAGCCGGGCCCGGCGCCCTGCGACCCCGGCAGTGTGTGGGCACTCGCCGAGGCCGCGGAGGAGAACTGGCAGTACCCCGTCGTCGGGGTGGCCGGGGCGCTGGTGCTGCACTCCGGCCGGGCCTCCGGCGGGACGTCCTATGTCCGCGCCTGCCGCCTCCTGGATGTCCCGGGTCTTCAAATTTGACCGGTGGGGGCTTGCCCTGTCGCTGGTGAACCCTCACTTTCCGTGACTGGCGGGGTGGTTGCGGACCCTGGGTAGCGAGGCGCCCGCGGCCTCCAACGCCAGCACGACCGGCAGACATTGGCAGGTGGCGCTGGCTTTAGCGGATGAGGGTGACGTCCCCGGCGCCCCCGATCGATCAGCCAGGGGCTTGCGGAGTCACCGGAGCGAGTTCGGGTCTCCTGGCGCTGTGCCCGTCGCCGGAGGACCGGCCGCGCAGTCGGCGGTAGATCCATGAGCCGCCGAAGCCGGCGATCCAGCGGAGTTCGGTTCCAGTGGCCTGCCAGGCTGTGCGTGGTGGTTGCGGGGGGAGCGGGAGCGTCCATGTCTCATTGCTGCCGGGCAGGTTGAGTGCGTGGGCCACGGCAGCGGCGAAGCGGGCGTGGCCCAGAGGGCTGGCGTGCAGCCGGTCGCTGCTCCACATTCGGGCGTCGGTGGTGAAGGTGTGGGGGAAGGTGTCCACGACGGTGACGCCGGGGTAGCGGGCAGCAGTGCTACGGATTTGGGCGTTGAAGTCGAGCACCCTCGGCCGCATGGGTCGGGCGAGCGGCGCAATCCTGCCGATGTCGGGGTAGGTGACGGTGACTACGTGCGCACCGGCGGCGGTGAGCTCGGCGAACATCTCCTCTAGGAGGTCGGTGGCCCGGGCGGCATCGAATCCCGGCCGGATGAGGTCGTTGAACCCGGCCATGACCGTGGCCAGGTCGGGACGGAGTCTCAGGGCGGGCCCGACCCGGGCGGCATTCTTTTCGGCACGGAAGGCTTCCTCCGCTGCGAGGTCCTCAACCGGTACCCAGGCGCCCGGGGTCTTCCAGGGGTGGGGGTGCAGCTGGTGGGTGAGCAGCAGGAGGAGGAAGCAGGGCAGGGAGAGCGCGCTCTGCGCCCAGTGGGAGTGGAGGCCGGTGGGACAAGGCCGGTCGCAGTAGCACTCCTCGGTGGTGAAGCGGTAGAGGGCATCATCCAGGCGCCATTCCTGTGCCGTCCGGTCCGGGTTCACACGGGCGGAGGGCACCGCGGCCTGCCACAGCCGCTCGCGGATGGCGAACCACACCACCTCCACCCCCTCCTGCCGGTAGCGGCCGGTGCGCTCGATGGCGCTCTCCCGGATGAGAGGGGAGAGTTGGGCCTCCAGCGCGGTCCGGCGGCCGGTGCGCGGACAGGTGGCCAGCACGTCCGCGCGCCAGCGGCCGCCGGGGCCGGCAGCCTCCAGCTCGGCGCGGTGCCCCGCGGCGCGGGCGCCAGCCGCCAGCGCCTGCTTGAGCCGGTGGTGCTCCAGTGACTCCCCGGCCGTGCTACAGGCGGGAGCATGCGGATCGTGCGCAAAGTAACGCAACCCGCAGGGCGATTGCTTGGCCCGCATGCCGTGTCCGCACTCACGGCACGCCAACGGGGAACGGGGACGTACTCGATGGACCTCGGACCAGGCACGTGCACAGCCCAGATCATCCCGAGTGGCATCCACACGCCCCCACTCGACATGCACCGCCGTCAGCGCCACCCGCCCCACCTCCTTCTGAATTCCCCCATGGGTACCTCCTGCCGATACCGGCAGGAGGCTTGCTGCCGGTGGCTTTTGTCTGCTGCGCATGGCGAACGACCCCTGGCTCAGGGTGAGTTCCCCGGGGCCTGGACTCCTTCTGCACTCACTCCGTCTACCCCGAGTCCGAGGTGCCCTTGCGGTGCACATTCTCACTCTGCGGGCCGCCCGTGACGGCACCGGGAAGATCACCGGGCAAGACCTGGTCGGCTGGCTTCAAGGGGATGCCGAGCGTGGGTGTTGGAGCGGCTGGTCGCGGACGACTGGCTGCGCCTGACCGGCAGCTCTGTCGAGGGCCCCACGATCACCGTCCCCGCGCTGCTGCCCGGCTGGCCCCGCCCGTTCGCCTTCGGCAAGAACATCCGCTCAAGGATCTCCGGCTGGGCGCGAGAGTCGTGGGCGACCAGAAGATCCGCAAGAAAAACCGGGCGCCACCACCCGGCTCCTGGCCCTGTACACCATCGCCCATGCCCGTCCCGACGGCTGCATCGGCCGCGCTGAGGACTGCGGACTCCGCCTGGGCAAAGCCGCCGCGTTCTGTGCCCTGTCTCCTGGGGAAGTGACCGAGCATGCCGGACTGCTGATCACTGCCGACTGGCTCGGGCCGACGTCGACACCGCGGGAGGAAAGCTGCGCGGAAAGCTCGCCGAACGCGTTCTGCCGCTGGGAGCGCTGCTGTAACGCGCCGGGCGGGGTATGGGGCCCTCGGGACTGTTTGGCTTAGATCCTGTGACCGCTGCCGGCGTCTGCGCAGCCAGCGTGCCACAGCCTCGGACCGGCTCAATGGTCGCGGCCGCCGCCTCAAGCTGGCTGGCGCGTGGCCGGGACGCATCTGTATGCGGGCATCTCCGGCGGGACGGCACTGCTGCTGGCCAGTGCCCGCCCCGAGGTGATCACCCTGTCGCGCCAGATCTCATGGCCATCCAGGTACCTGTTAGGTACCATCGGGGTATGCCGTCCTTGAACATCACCTTCACCGACGAGGAGCTGGAGGAGGTCCGCGCTGCAGCGGCCGCCGAAGGCAAGTCCCTCAAGCAGTTCGTTCACGATCTATCCCTGCGGGAGCGCCAGCGTCTGTTGTTCGTGCGCTCTGCTGTGGCCTGGGGTGAGCAGCACCGTGACGAATTCGACGAGGCATTTCCTGACGAGGTCCCTCCGGCTGATCACCACCAGGGAGCAGCGGCCGCCTGATGGTGCTCCACGTCGATATCTCCTGGCTGCTCGATGTCCAGGAACAGGCCGTCCCCGAGGACGTCAGCGTTGCGGACTACTCCGGATTGGTCGCTGCGGTCGCCCGCCATAAGACCCGCATTCCCCGTCCAGGTCTTGCCCCGCCCGATGCCGCCTGGCGGGCCGCCGCGCTCTTGCACACGGTGGTTCAGCTTGAGCCCCTGCCGTACCGCAACTCGCTGTATGCCTGCCAGGTCGCCGTCGCGTACATGAGTGCCTCGGGCGAGGGCATCGACCCGCCCTATGGCGCGCTGGTGGAGCTGGTGCGGGACATTCAGGCTGGTAAGGCCACCGTCTACAAGGCTGCCGACCGCATCCGTAGCTGGAGAATCTGAACCTGGATGCTCAAGGCCGGGGAGCTGATGGACCGCCCGTGGTCTCGCTGGGCCACGCACACGCCGGGACTCCTCGCCAGTGGAGGTCCTGAAGCTTTGTCCGCACTTAGAACTCCTAACGGAATGACTTCAGGCGTCGCCAGCAGATCAGTGCGCATCCGAGGGTGAGGAATGCTTCGTGGATGTCGTCGCGTATCTCCCAGCGGGTCCGCAGGCGGCGGAACCAGTGCAGGTGGGCGAATGCTCGCTCCACGACCCAGCGGTGGGTGCCCAGGCCCGAGCCGTGCTCGGTGCCGCGGCGGGCGATCAGCGGCTTCACGCCGAGATTCCGGACCAGACGCCGGTACTTGTCGTGGTCGTAGCCGCGGTCGCCCTGCACCATGTCTGGGCGACGTCGGGGCCAGCCCCGTTTGCCGCGCACCGGCGGCACAGCCTGGAGGAGCGGGATGAGTTGGGTGACGTCGTTGCGGTTGCCGCCGGTCAGGGTGGCGGCGAGCGGGATGCCAGTGGCGTCGGTGATCAAGTGGTGCTTGCTGCCGGTTCTGCCCCGGTCAACGGGGCTTCGTCCGGTCTTGGAGCCCCCTTTAACGTCCGGATGTGGGAGCCGTCGACCGCGGCCCGGGAGAAGTCCAGGGCGTCCACACTGCGGAGCTTGGCGAGCAAGACCTCGTGCAGCCGGGACCACACACCGGCCTCGGTCCACTCGGCCAGTCGGCGCCAGCAGGTCATGCCCGAACCGAAGCCGAGTTCCTGGGGGAGGTGTTCCCAGGCGATCCCGGTGTGCAGTACGAACAGGATGCCCTGGAACACCGGCCGGTCAGGATGCCGCTTGCGCCCCGGGTGCCGGGGCCGACGCCCCACCTTCGGAAGCAGCGGCTCGACCACCGCCCACAACGCACCATCTACTTCCCACGGCTTCGGCCGAGCCACCACGCACCCCCAGATCACCGGTCCCGGAGTGATCCAACCACCGCGGAGATCATTTCGTCGGGATTTCTATGAGCACGTCACGCGTCATCCTCGTCCTCCTCCAAGGCGTCGCGGATGTCGTCTGCCTCGGGGGTGTTGGGGGGCCAGGTGGCCACCAGGCGTTCGAGGAGGGGGCGATGCGTGTCGAGATGGGCGGTGAGGACAAGGGCGCCGGCCAGCTGGAGCTTGAGTTCCGAGAGGTCGGTCAGCCGTACCGCGAGTTCGGCGGCTTGGTCAGACTCCGCCGAGGCCAGCGCCCTTGCGCACGCCACGCGGACTCGCAGGGGGCGGTCCTCGTCCAGGGCCATCGCGCCGAGCTGGGCGACAAGTTCGGGGTCCTCAGGGACTTCGCAGGCGTAGAGGCACTGCCCGGCGGCGGACACGGCGCCATCGTCGACGACGTCGCCGTCCACGGCGCGCAGTGCAGCGGTGATCAGTGGGGCGTCCGCGGCCTCGGCGTGGTTCTGGATGGCCCACAGCGCGCTGGCCCGGTCCTGCCCTTGTGCTTCCGGCAGCGGCGTCCCGCGCAGCACCCACCGGGCGTGGTCCAGCACCTCAGTGGCGTACTCGTCCAGTGGGTTGCCGAAGCCCCACCGGGCTTGCCGGTCCTGGTAGTGGAAGTACTCCAGCGCCGTGCACACTGCGTCGCGCCTCCCGGAGCGCAGCAGGTTGAGGAAGGCGGCGTACGGGTCCGGGTTCTCGTCCGCCGACTTGAGCAGTTCGTCCCGGTCGGCCGCCACCGCCAGGTCGTCGAAGCGGTGCCGTTCCCAGTACGCGAGCGTCATGGCGGGAGCCTACATAAAGACGCCTGAAGTCATTCCGTTAGGAGTTCTAAGGCCCGTTCTTGATCTTTCGGTGTCGTGCGCCATGCGTTGTAGACGCGTCCGGCGGCGGCCAGGCACTCCCGGTACATCTGCTGCTGCTCGGCCTGTGCCGCTTGTTGCGCGCTGAAGTCCCTCGCGCGGCGCACCGGATCGTACAGCGGCTGGGCGGCCTTCCATCGCCGGCGGGCCTCGGGGTGCAGCGTCTTCCACAGGGCTTCGGTGTAGCCGGTCAGGCGCTCCTTGGAGCGGGCGAAGTTGCCGATGTGCAGCGCTTGGCGGGCTTTCAGGTTTGCTCCGGGGCTGAGGAGTTGGAAGGCTGCGAGCAGGGTGCTGTCGGGGGTGAGATAGGCGGACAGTTCGGCGGCGCAGGAGCGCAGACAGGTGAGCTCGTCGGTGAAGTTGGCCGTTGCGGCGGCGGCAAGGTCGGCGGCGGCGGGATCGCCCCGGCCGTGTGCGTGGATGGTGCCCGTACTCAGACGTCGCCGGTGCCATTCGGCGGCGCCGAGTACCTCGCGGCCGGCCAGCCGGTCGCGGGCCGTCGCGTTCAGGGCGAACGTCACAGGTGCCGGGTCGGTGATCAGCCACCCGTCGGTGCATCCCTCTCTCCGGCCACGCCTGGGCGCGGTAGCCGGGGGGTGGGCCAGGCCGGGTTCCACCGCCAGGCCGTCCACGCCGCGGTGTCGGAGAAGGGGCCGGTGCGCTCGGTGAGCATCGCGAGGGCCTGGTCGCGGGCGGCGTCCACGGCCTGGTGCTCGGTGTCGGTGACGATGCCGAGCCGCCGTACGTGCGCGTACTCGTCTTCGTCCTTCCACTGCCAGCCGGTCAGGTCGGGATCGACGACGAGGTCCACGGTGAGGTCGAAGGTCTCGAACCCGTCGCCGGTCCGGGTGGTGGGGTGCTCGAAGTTCACGTACCAGTTCCGCAGCCCGGCGCCCGTGTAGAAGGCGTTGACGCTGAACCAGGCCGCCGGCGGCTTCCACTGCAGCAGTTCGGTGTCCTGCCACACCGCGTCCACGAGCTCCCACGTGCCGGCGGCCATCGCGTCGAACGCCTCCGTGCGCACTGACCGGTCGCCGTCGGTACGGGCCTTGACGTACAGGGCGGGCCAGCGGGTCTCAGCTCCCGGCGGGCAGGCGGCCACCAAGGCCTCGCTGGTGTCGGCGACGACGCGCAGCGCGTGCTCGTTCCACACCCGTCCCGAGCTGTGCACCTCCCGCCGCACAACCGTTTCCCCCACCTTGAAGCTCTCCACCGGCTCCTCCTCCGCCACCGGCCCGCCCGGGACGTCCGGCGGGACGGGCACCACCTCAGCGCGGCCCGGCCGGGCTGGGCAAGCCCCCGTACGGGGCGGTTTACCCAGGCTCCCCCCCCTTACGGCCTGCCCAGGAGCCGCGGCCCACCGCCCGCCGGCCTACCACCACGTTCAACCTGGTTCCGGCGACGGCTCTGATGACACAGGCGAGGAGCACAAGGAGAAGTAGCCGATCTGATGGTCACCTCCGAGCACCGCCGCGGCTGTCCCGGCTGTGACCGGCGCCTCGTGCTGGGAGGGGGACGTCAGTCGGTCGACGTGACGAGAGCGATGATCTCTTGCGTCAGCTGCTGCGGATGTGCGGTGATCAGGGATGTGCTGGTCGAGCTCCAGTTGCTGTAGAGGATGCTTCCGTCGGCTTGGGGGCGCCCATCAGCGTCTCGAAGGAGGGACCACGCGCAGTCGCCGCGGTGGAAGCTGAATGTCTCGCCTTTGCTGGTCACGGTGATATCGCAGCTGCAGCCAAAGACGTCGTCGGCTGCTGGGTCGTCCTCGCCGGGGCCGTGGCGTTCGTTCAGCTGCACCTGGTCGTCGTGCTGGTCCTCCAACAGCCGCGCGACAGCCACGATCGTCTCGTGCGCATTCCGCGGGATCGGCGCGCAGCTCTTGGCCGCGGCGAGGGCACGGACCGTCGTGGAAGCGTGCCGGGAAACCAATCGGTGCAGGTCGTTGGACGCGCGGTGGAGTTGCTGCAGTGCGTCAGCCAGATTCGCTGGCTGCCCGGGGCCTGCCGAGTCGAGGAGTTCGGTCTCGCCGCGTTCGGCGATGTGCCCGACGGCGCGGCGCAGAGCGGCGAGTGCGTCCGCGCTGTGTTGCAGCTGAAGGAACAGCGCGGAGGCGACCGTGGCCGCTTCCTGTGGAGTGTAGAGCGCCCATTCGTGAGAAAGAGCGGTAACGACCGCCTCGGTGGTCTCCGTCGCGGCGCAGGCCACCTCAGCCGAGTCCTCGGGATCAGCAAGGCCGTAGTCCACTGCGGTACGTACCTCGCTGACAAGGTCGCCGAATTCCGCGGCGGCTTGTCCGTACAGATCGTGCCAGGCGGCATCGTCGCTGAGCATGAGATCAGGCTATGGGGGCACAGCCTGCCATACGGGTCGACGCGCTGCCCGTCGCACGGACCGAGGAAGACGGCAGCAGCTGCGGACAGGCCAGCGTTCCCCACCGCGATGGCGCTCCTGGAGAGCCGGGGCCTGGTGCTGCGGCCCGAAGGGCGGAAGTACCGCACGTACTACCTCCACCCCTACATCGCCTCCTACGCCTCCCCCGAAGAGCTGGAGGAGGCCCTCCAGGACGCCGCCGAGCGCATCGAGGACGGCGAACTCCCCGAGATCACCGCCCCGATGTACGAGACCGCACCACCCAAACGCCGACCCACCCCCCTCAAAGCCGTCCGAGCCGCCGAATAGCCACCCTCACCGAGGGCTCCAGGTAGTGCATGAGGGCGTAGGGACAGACATGGCAGCCAGTGACTGGATCTCCGTCGCGTCAGTTGGCATGGCTTTCCTGGCGTCCGGTTTCGCCTTCTGACAAGCCCGGACCGCAGCCGACTCGGCAGGGGACGCCTTCCGCCAGGCCCAGGCCGCCGAGGAGCAGGTGGGTATCGCCAGGGAGGAGTTTCAGCTGGGAGCGACGGAGGATTGGCCAACGCGGAAGGCAGCAGCCTGTACGTCGTCCTCGTGCGCCCCGCGAAGTCGTCGGCAGCACCCTCGCAGGGCGCTGTCTTCGGGCATGGCCCGTCGTACGCTCCTGAGCCGAATGAGCACGCCGAGAGGGCGACGCCAGCCGATGGCGGTGGGCCGGGGACGGGAGAGAAAGAATGCAGCTGATCTTCATCGACGACAGCGGACAGCCGTGCCCCCGCCGGAAGCATCTCGGCGAACTCGTCTCGGTGGGCGCCGTCATGTTCCCGGAGCCTCAAGTGGCGGTGTACAACCGCGCGGTCGACCAGCTCCGGGCCGAGATCGGCATGCCCGATAGCGAGGAGTTCAAGTGGAAGCCGTCCAAAGGCAGCTGGCTGGATAGCGCTGGCGGCGATGTGGTGAAGGGCGCGCGCCGCCGGATGCTGGAGATCGCAGGGCAGTGCGGCGTCCGTACGGCCGTGGTGATCTGGGACCGCGGCCAAGCGGAGTGGGAGAAGAGGGAGGTGGCCACGAAGATCCTGGGCTACCTGTACGAGCGTATCGAGATGGAGCTACAGACCACCAACGAGCGTGGCGTCGTCATCGCCGACGAACCTGGCGGGGGCAGCAAGGACCACGCAAAGTGGCTGGCAGAGGCGCTGGACCTCACCACGCTCGGCACCACCTACGTAAAGCCGGACCGCGTGGTGATGCCCATCGTGACCGCCCCGTCTCATCACGTCCCGCACCTGCAGCTCGCCGACCTCGTGACTGCCGCCACCACCGCCGCAGTCGCCGGCCAGCCCAACGGCCTGGAGCTCGTTGAGCTGCTCAAGCCGCTCGCCCGACGCAACGCCTACGGATGCATCGGAGGAGCTGGCCTCGCGCTCGTCCCGCGAGACCCCCTCGTCGACCTCTACTTCTGGGTGCTCGGCGAGACCAACTACTACAAGAACGGCCGCGCCTACCCCCTCGGCCCGGCTGACTCACCCTTCTCCCAGCCGGGGCGTCTCTTCTCCTGCCACGACGGCCTGCCGCCCGCCGAGTCCAAAGGGCCAGGTGACGTGTAGCCCTCGTTACATTCCGGGGTGCAGTCTCGATGGCCTGCAGCACCGAGCGTCGAAGAGGCGTGGGCCGCACAGCCGGAGCTGCTGTGCCCCCACGCCGTACTGCTTCCAGGAGCTCCGGTCCGGCGTCAGTGACACCTGCGGTCGCCATCAGCAGGGGCGAGGGCACCTGGACCGGGCTGCCAGGCGTCGTGTTGTCTAAGGGCGTGCAGATCTTTAACTCGTGGCTTTCCGTTCGGTGGTTCGTTGGTCTGGCATGAACGGGTTGGATGGGCAACGGGCCGTGCTGGCAGCCAAGTTCGAGGTGATTCTGCCGCACCTCGACGAGCGGCAGCGTCGCCTGCTGATAGGGGCGGAGGCCCAGTCCCTCGGCCACGGCGGGATCAGAGCAGTCGCCCGTGCCGCCGGTGTTCGTGAGGCGACTGTGTCTGCCGGAGTGCGGGAACTCGACGCCGGAGAGGTCCCGTTGGGACGCATCCGCCGGCCCGGCGCTGGCCGCAAACGCGTCGTCGACCGGAACCCAGCCGTTCGGGAGGCACTCCTCAGGCTGCGGCGACGAAAAGGGGGCTGCAGAAACGGATCAGCCCCCGTCCCGCTCACCGTGGCGGAGGTCCGGCGACTCCTGGACACTCTCCTGCCCCGCCCCCGAGCCGACCACGATCCCGTCACCCACGCACTGAGATGGTCGGCCTGGAGAAGACACCGCCAAGCCATCGCCCGCCACTGCCACTACCGAAAACGCAGCTCAGGACACGAACCGCTGCTGGAGTACTAACGCCGCGAGGTAGTCGAGTTGGCGGGCGAGCACCTGCACGCCAGGGGGTGTCCGTCCAGGGCTGCCCGCAGTTCTCCGTCGCCGTCTGCTGCCTGTCCCAGGGCACTCGCCGTCTTTCCGACGATCTCAGCGGCCTCGTGCGGGGTGGCGCCTGCCCGCAGTTGTTCCAGGACGGTTGCGCGGTCTGCCGGCCGCAGGCCCCGGTAGCGGTTGGTTTCCGCGTTGTGGGCCATGCGGCACCGCCAGCAACGGCCTCCCTTGCGCCACCCGGCTGGCGTGCCGCAAGACGAGGGGCCGGGGCCCGGCAGGGAAGTTTCTGCACGCTCATGGGCGGGTCTCCTGCTCCAGCCCTACTGTTCGAGATCGATTACCTCACCGTCGAACACACGGAAATCTATGTCGGCCGGAGTAGACATTGGGTGGTGGTGTGGTTATGGTTTCTCTCGTAGCCGAGATCAACGAGGCCGGGCAGAGACGAACTGCCGGCCAGTAGTACCCGCAGTTGCAGTTCGCAGGACGGTTCGGTGGTGGAGTTCCGAAGCCAGGGTTGTTGCAGTACGGCGACGGGACTGACGACCGGACCGGGTGGCCCGCAATGGTCAGGGGCCGCCGTGAGCAGTACCGCAGTTCGGTAAGTGCAGTTCGCAGTACCCAGCAGTGAGTGAGCAGTACCTCGGTGAAGGCGTCGGCTGGGACGCGCGCACCGGGAGGTTCGGCAGTGGGGTTCTAAGCCAGAGCAGACGCAGGACGGGCGACGGGGCTGGCTGCCGAAGAGTGACGCTTACCCAGGTCACCAAGTAGTTCGCATCACCAGCAGTTGGCAAGTAGTGATCAACCGAGGGAAGAACGGAGGAGCCGAGCGCCATCAGGATCGCCCGGGCGGAAGTCTTGGGCCCGGGTACCGCAGGACATCGATAGTGAGGTGGTCTCCGGTCAAGCAACCGCGATCCCCGCACCCCCGACAGCATCTCGGTCGGGTCAGCGGAAACAGAAGGCCGGCGCAGTACCAGGGCCGGCAGATGGTGTAGCAGTTCCTTCGGGGCCCTGGTGCCATTGGCACCAGGGCCCCTCAAGCGTGTTCCACAGAGAGGTGCAGATGACAGCAGACGACACCTTCGGCCGTCTCGACGACGACGACTATCCCGCCTACACCATGGGCCGGGCCGCTGAGATGCTCGGCACCACCCAGGGCTTCCTCCGCGCCATCGGCGAAGCCCGGCTGATCACCCCGCTGCGCTCCGAGGGCGGACACCGCCGCTACTCCCGCTACCAGCTGCGCATCGCCGCGCGGGCCCGGGAACTCGTCGACCACGGGACCTCCATCGAGGCCGCCTGTCGCATCGTGATCCTGGAAGACCAGCTCGAAGAAGCCCAGCGCATCAACGACGAATACCGCCGCGCCGCCGAATCGGCAAACCCCTCAACCGTGGCTTGAGACGGCCATAGCCTCTCCCGAGCTTCGCAGCCACCGCCCAGCATGCTGCCCGGAACGCAGAGCGTTCCGGGCAACTTCATCTTCGGCGGCCTTTGGACCGAGAGCGGCCGGCCCTTGAACGAATCGCCAAGGTAGGGCCCTTCAGGCCGTACGGCGGCAACATCGAGAGCGACGACGCCGAGCCGGACGACGGCCGCACGGACCACTGACACGCGAGGGCATCTCGGTGTCCTGGCACTACGTCGCCCGCATCTGGCGCGAGGAGAATCTCACGCCGCACCGCAACGGCACCTTCAAGATTTCCAAGGACCCCGCGTTCGCGGACAAGGTAGCCGATGTCGTCGGCCTGTACCTGGCCCCGCCCGGCGGCGCGGTGGTGCTGTCCATCGACGAAAAAACGCAGATCCAGGCGCTGGACCGGACTCAGCCGGTGCTGCCGGTGACCTTCGCGGCGAGCGAGAAGCGCACCCACGACTACGTGCGGCACGGCACCACCAACCTCTTCGCCGCCCTCAATGTCCATACCGGTAAGGTGACCGGCGAGTGCAAGCCGAGCCGGAACGGGGCGAACTTCCTGGCCTTCTTGAAGAAGGCGATCAAGCCGCACGCCGGCAAGGAGATCCACGTTGTCCTGGACAACCTGTCCACCCACACCACGCCGGAGGTGAAGGCATGGCTGGAGAAGAATCCGCACATCCGCTTCCATTTCACTCCCGTCGGGTCCTCGTGGCTGAACCAGATCGAGATCTGGTTCGGGATCCTCACCCGGCAGTCCATTCGCCGCGGCACGTTCTCCAGCGTGAACGTCCTGGTCAAGCAGATCCGCGACTACATCAACTCCTGGAACGAGGACGCGAATCCGTTCATCTGGACCGCGTCCGCCGAGGAGATCCTCGCGAAGGTCCGCCTCGTCCAGACCAACGTCAAGAAACTCGTCCGCGTCGCCGCCGATGAGCCGTACTACTCACAGAAACACCGGAAGCACGGCATGAACGTGCAGGTCATCGCACTGCCGGACGGGACGCCCCTGTGGTTCTCACGGGCGACTCCGGGCCGCACGCACGACCTGACCGCGGCCCGCGCCCACGGGATCACCGAAGCCTGCCTCACCCGCCAGATCCTCGTGCTCGCCGACCGCGCCTACCAAGGCGCCGACAACACATTCCGCACGCCGTACTACCGGCATCACGAGCTCCCGGAGCACTACCAGCAGTTCAACCGCGACCATGCTCGTCTGCGCGCCCCCGGAGAACGTGCCTTCGCCCAGCTCAAGTCCTGGCGCCTCCTGCGCAGAGCACGCTGCTCGACCCGCCGCATCGGCCGTGCCGTCACCGCCGTCCACACTCTCCTGACCTGCAGCTATTCAGGATGAAAGAGGTTCAGTAGCCCTTGTACGACAGCACCCCGGCATCCACAACCGATCCCTCCGAGGTGATCAAGACTCTCGAAGATCTTCTCAGCCGTCCAGGCCCGCCATTCAAGTTGACGACGCCTTCTCAACCCCCGGTTTCGTTACGTCAGTGCTTCGTCGGCGGCTTGAGCAGGTATATCCGGCGGGCCAGGTCCAGCGCGGTCAGCAGTACCCGGGCGCCGTTCCAGTCGTACCTGCGGGGCTGCCGCCACACGGAGCCGTCGGCGCCGCTCGGGTCGGCCGCGTGCGCGTTCGCGACGACTCTGGACCGATCGGTCCAGTCGTGGAGCTCGTTCTCGTGGTCGCCCACGGCCCAGTCCTGCCCGCCCCGGATGTGCTGGGCGATCAGTCCGGGAATCACCTGGAATCGCGCCCCTTCGGCCAGAGCCACGGCCAGCGTCTCGACGTGGTCCCGCAGCCTTCCGTTGCCCGGGCCCGGGTCGTGGTCGAACAGGGTGCGTACGGCATCCCGCAGATGGCCCCGGCCGACTTGGATGCGGGATGCGTGGCGGTAGGTGACGGGGAAGGGGAAGCGCGACCTGTCGGCGTGCGGGTATACCTCTGCCGGGATCATGTCGCGCCCGCCCTCGGCGAACGTGTAGAGGGTCTGGCGGCTTCCGTGCTCCACGTAGAATCCCAGCAGATACGTATCGGACCGGCGGAAGAGCGCTCGGACCATGCCGCCCTGAATGTTGTCCCGCTCGGCGAACCGTCCGATGTTGATCGACTGGAAGGCGTTGGCGTCGGGGTTCCGGATCAGGTAGCCGGACCCGGGCTGCTGGGCGGCCTCGTCCCCTCGCAGCACCCTGCGGATGTTCCCGACCGTGTGCGTGTAGAGGTTGGCGAACTCCTCGTCGCTTCCCACTGCCCTCGGCTGCAGCTGGCCCTGGCTCGACGGCCGGCCCTGAGCCTGGGCGGGCGCGTCCTGTCCGGCCCGGGCCTGCGCACCGTAGGTGACCGTATCTCCCGCACCCAGTGTGCCCGCCAGCACCGCGGCCACAACCCCTGCGCTGATCAACCGCCGCCGGACCGGCCCGTGTTCAGATGCTCGTGTCATTTCTCGTCGGCCTCCCATGTCAGGCCCAGAACTCGAACTCGGCCTGCAGGGTGCCCTTGGTGATCCGGCCCCCGTCGCTCCAGTAGAGGGCCTTGTACTCCATGCCCTTCGTCAGCTTCGTGTCGATCAGGGTGGAGCCGTACGCGCCGCAGTGGGAGGTACCGCAGGCCCAGTCCCACGTCACGCGCTTGCCGTTGCTGTCCAGGATCTCGATCCAGTCCCACCCGTCGTACGGATCCCGCCCCGAGGGCGCCATCCACGTCACGTTGACGCCCTTGATGTGGGACTGGTACCACCAGCCTTTGAATTGCCCCGGCGACACATCACTGATCAGGAAATCGGTGTTGACCTTGTCTTGCTCCGCGGCGAGGTTCCTGCGGCCCAGGCTCTGGTCCGTCGGCGGCTGCCAGCTCTCACGCGTCGAGTCGGCCGCCGGAGCCGCCTGCACAGCGGCCTTCGCCGGCTCCTCCGAACCCGGCGACGTCGCGGAAGCTGAGCCCAGCGCCACCGCGGTGAGCAGCAGAGCACTCGTCGCGGCGGCCGCCGCCAGCACGGCTGGGCGATTACGGGTACGGACCATCGCCTCCCCCTCTTCGTTGCTCCGACTCTTCATAAAGTGCATGGCTCCTCTTTCCTGTCGGCATCTCCCGGTGGGTGCGTCGGCCAGTGGGCCCGCGGCGCGGGGGATGGGGGCGAGGTCTTGCTGTGGTGGTCACCTCACCTTGGCCAGAGCGGCCCCCACATCGCCACAGGTCTGGGGGCGGATGGGATGTCAGAACGTTCCACCCTGGCTGTCCTGCAGGAATGTGGGCCGGTGGAATATCCTCTGGGACGCGGTACGGCTGAGTGGGGAGCGGTCATGACGGATACCGAAGTGGGCAGTTTGGCGGCACTGCTCCAGGAGTTGAAGGACCGCACTCCCTTCAGCTACAGCGCGCTTGCCAAGCGGCTGGGGGTGAGCCCCTCCACGCTCCACCGGTACTGCCGTGGCACCACCGTGCCCGCCGACTACGCCCCCATCGAGCGTTTCGCCCGCCTGTGCAAGGCCACCCCCGCCGAACTGGCCGAGGTGCACCGCCGGTGGGCACGGGCCTACGCACACCGAACCCCAGCCGTGCCGACAGCGCCCGCCACCCGAGATCCGCAAGCGGGGCCTGCCTCCCGTCCCGCCCCGCTGCCTCCCACCCCCGGGGCGAGTGCGGCGAACGGGCCGGGGTCGGTGCCCTCAGCTCGCCGTGGTGCGGGGCGAGCTGCGAGGTTGGTCATTGCAGCGGTGGCCTTGGCGTTATCCGCTATGGCCCCGGGAGCCGCCCGCGCACCCTCCGGCCCCGCGCGAGCCACCACGGAGTCCACGCCCACAACCTGCCTGGTCAACGTCGGTACGGAGCGCAGGCGGTGTTTTTCGACCTTCCGCGAAGCCATCGCCGCCTCCACGCACGGAAGGATCACCAACGCGCCTGTATCCGCCCGGAAGGCCGCACGCGACCGACGACTCATCGACAGGCTCCGCGAGCCCACCACCACAGGGCGGCAGGAAGTACGGCTCGGCATCCTTTACCAGGGCCGGAACTACGGCGGCAACGCCTGGGTGATCACAGGCGGCAGCACCTGCAAGATTGGAAACGGCCGGGACCACACGCTGGGTCTCTCCAGTCAGAGGAACAATGGCATCAGCTCGGTCGTCCCCGTGAACTGCTGGGTCGAACTCTTCGCCGGGGCCAACCAGACCGGCCCACGCCAGGAGTACCACCAAACGACCCCACACATCGGAGACGTGATGGACAACCAGGCAGAATCGGCTGCCTTCCTGTAAACCCGCAGCACTTCAAGACCGTTGATTTCTCGTCATGGAACCCGGGGACGCCCCTCAAGGCTCGGCGACTGGGTGAGGGGCCCCGAAGATCCCGGACAGGGACCCAATAGGGTTGTCCTGTAAGGAATCGAGGGAAGTATTGATCAGAAACTCAAAGGGTTCTCTTCGAGGATGTAGCGGACGTGCGGGCCGCCGAAGTAGCCGCGGACGATGTGCGGCTGGCGCTGGCGGCGGTGGAAGAACCTGCGGGTCTCGGCGGCGAGCTGGGCCTGGTCACGGGCCCGGCTGTGCATGGGAAGGCTCCGTTTGAGGTCGTTGACCAGTTCGTCGGGGTTCAGCTGCGGCGAGTACGACGGCAGGAAGTGCAGTTCGATCCGGTCCGGGTGGTCGGCGAGCCAGGCGCGGACCTTGCGGGAGCGGTGCGCGGAGTGGCCGTCCACGACGAGGTGCACCTTCCGGTCGAAGTGGCCCGCGAGCCGGTCCAGGAAGCGGCACATCACGTCGGCGTCGAAGGTCCCAGTGAACACCATGAAGTGCATCCGGCCCTTGGTGCTGATCGCGGACATCGCGTTGGCCGAGAAACGGTTGCCCGTGCGGCGGACAACCGGGGTGCATCCCTTGGCACCCCAGGTGCGGCCGGTGACCTGGTCGGAGCGGACGCCGACCTGGTCGGCGAAGAGCACCTCACCGCCCTCGGCCTTCGCCCTGGCCCGGATCGCCGGCCAGGTCTCCTCCCGCCAGAGGCGGACCCCTCCCGCATCCTGTTCTACGGCCCGCTTGTCCGGACGCTGGAACGACAGACCCCAGCGGCGCAGGTACTTGCCCACGCCCTGCTCGGTCAGCCGCACCCGGTACAGCTTCGCGATCAGGTCCCCCACCCCGGCCCGCGTCCACAGCTGCCCAGCCAGGCCCAGGTCACAGGGACGGTGATCCAGTACGGCCTGTCGGATCGCCTGCTGCTCGACCGCATCGAGAACCTGGTGTTCGCCGATCCGGCGCCCGCGCGGCTGGGCCACGAGCGCCTGCCGCCCGCCGGCCAGCCACCTCGCCCACCACTTGTCCACCGCCTTGAGCGAGACATGGAACACCGCCGCGACCTCCTCGCGAGTCCGGCCCTCCACCAAGGCGGCCACCGCCCGCAGCCGTAGGGCCTCCTGCGCCGACGGCGACAACTGCCGTGCATCCCCACCAGTTCACTCACGCAGGGATCAACGACCCAGAACACCTACCGTTTCGGATCAATACCGCTCGAACCTGATCGCCGGATATTCCCGGGCCAGCCACGCGTCGAAGGCGTAGTGCATGAACAGATTCGACAACAACGGCGAAATAGAGGACCCTTGGGGAGTCCCCTTTTCCCGCCTGACAAGCGCTCCGTCGGGCTGTTGCACGGGAGCGACGAGCCATCGCTTCACATACAACAGAACCCACGGGAGATTGGTATGCCTTTCCACTGCCGCGATGATGGGGCCGTGCGGAACGTTGTCGAAGAAGCCCTGGATGTCAAGGTCGATCACCCAAGGGTGCCTCCAGCACCGCTGCTTGCACATCTCCACCGCATCCAGCGCGGACCGTCTCGGGCGATAGCCATACGAATCCTGATGGAAGATCTGCTCCACACCAGGCTCCAACGTCATGGCCACTACCGTCTGGGCGATCCTGTCTGCCACGGTCGGAACCCCAAGGCTCCGAGTCCCACCGCCGGCTTTGGGAATATCAACCGCTCTCACGGGCGGAGGGAAGTAACTTCCCGAGGACAGCCGGTTCCACAGCTTGTACAGGTTGTTCTTCTCGTCCTGCTCAAACTCCGCTAACGACTGCCTGTCCACCCCAGCCGCTCCCCTGTTGGCTTTGACCTTATGCGTTCCAGACCAGCCGTTTCGGAATATCAAACGGCTTGCCCGCTGATCTTGTCTCGACCATCCGATTCCTCCCATCGCTGGTTGATCGTCGATCGACACTCAACAACACGTCCCCTTCGCTCCGCCTCTATTACGGAGGTTTCATCACTACTACGGGACGTTCCGCCCTCCCGACGCGCGACCGGTACTCCGGCCCTCATGGCTCTTCGCCACTTGCGCCTCTCCCTCTCGCGAGCCACGTCAACCCGTGGATCGCGGTTTCGCGGCGAGGAGTTCTCCAGTTCCGTTGTGAAGCCCAGACTGAGCTCGCGCCACCTTCATGCCGGACACCGCCAGACCAGTAAACAGGTTCCCGTCTGACTCATCCCAGGACAGCATTAAGGCCCTGGTTTCGATGCCATCTAAGCCTTACGACACGTCATCAGCGGTTCACTTGCGTTCGCCTTCTCAGCCCCCACCTGCCGCATTTAGTACGGCTTTTCCATGACGCTCACCACCACGACTCATTCACCTCAGCAGCTCATGGCGGTTTGACACCTGCACCTGCACGCCGATGCCGAAGGACCTACCTTCATCTCCACAACAGCATGGCAACTGTTCGTTTCCGTCTTCTACATCAGACCCTCACAATCACCTTCTGGACACACTAACGCCATGGCGGAATCGTTCTTCGGCGCCCTCAAGAACGAACGCGTCTCACGGGTGAGTTACCCCACACGCGAGGCCGCCCGTCGTGACATCATTCGCTATATAGAATTCTGGTACAATCGCAAACGCCTCCACTCGGCGGTGGGTTACCGACCCCCGAACGAAGTTCACGCCGAGTTCGAGGAGATGCAACTCGCTGCATAATTCGACAGACCAGATCGTGTCCGAGAAACGCGAGGCACCTCAGGCAGGAGTGGGCGTGTTGGTCTTCGATGACGTTGCGGGCTTCCGATAGCGTATTGAGGCAGCATTTGTGTGGGCATGGCGGTGTCGGCGGCCGTGTTGCGGCACTGGACGCACCTGGGCGCGTGGCGAGGCGTGACATTGGGTTGGGGAGGCAGCCGTGGCGGAGTCACGAGACAACGGGCGGCTGGCCGGGCGCCTGGCGGCCGTGGCGGCGTTGACATTCGTGCTGGTTGTTCCACCGTTGTTGGCGCAGTTCGACCAAATGGACCAGGTCTTCGGTGTCCCGGTTCTCTGGGCGTACCTCAATCTCGTCTGGGCGATCGTGATCGGCCTGGTCGCCGTCATCGGCGCCAGATCGCGGTAGTGCCGTGCTCCAGACCTGGGTCATCGTCGTTGTTTCGGTGGTCTACCTCGGCCTGCTCTTCGCTGTGGCCTTCTACGCCGATCGGAGAGCAGACGCCGGCCGGAGCCTGATCAACAACGGCACGACCTACGCGCTGTCCCTCGCGGTGTGGGAAACCGCGTGGGGGTTCTACGGCGACGTGGGCGGGGCTGCCACGACTGGATTCGGCCTCCTCGCGTTCTACCTGGGGCCGACGCTCATGCTCGCGCTTGGCTGGCTGGTGCTACGCAGAATCATCCGGATCAGCCGTCGGCACCGGGTCACTTCGCTGGCCGACTTCGTCTCCGCCCGCTACGGAAAGAGCGCGGCGTTGGGCGGCCTGGTCACGATCACCGCCGTGGTCGGGGTTGTTCCCTACATCTCGCTACAGCTCAAAGCGGTCTCCAACACCTTTGAGATCATCCGGCGGTATCCCGAGATCACCGCTTCCTCGGAGCTGGGCCATGTCCCGCTGCTTCAGGACACCGGGTTGTACGCCGCGCTGCTGCTCGCCGCGTTCACCATCCTTTTCGGCACCCGCCACCTGGACGCCGCCGAACGCCACGAGGGCATGGTCGCCGCCATCGCGTTCGAGTCCGTGGTCAAGCTCGCGGCGTTCCTCTCAGTCGGGATCTTTGTGACTTTCTGGATGTTCCAGGGGTTCGACGACCTGTTCACCCGGGCAGCGGACGCCGACCTCACCCAGCTGTTCACGTTGCGAGAGGGAACCAGCTACGGCACGTGGATCTGGCTCCTGATGGTAGGCATGCTGGCGATCGTGCTGCTGCCCCGTCAGTGGCAGGTCACCGTTGTCGAGAACGTCGACGAGCGGCACCTCAAACGGGCGATGTGGCTGTTCCCGCTGTACCTGCTCGCGTTCAGCCTCTTCGTGTTTCCGCTCGCAGCCGGCGGGCTCCTGCGGCTGGGACGGGCCGTCGACGCCGACACCTATGTGCTGACCCTGCCGATGGCCGAAGGCCAGCAGGCCCTCGCGCTGTTCGTCTTCATCGGCGGCCTCAGCGCGGGCACCGCCATGATCATCGTCGAGACAATCGCGCTCAGCACCATGGTGTCGAACTCGCTCGTGATGCCGCTGCTGCTGCGCGGCAAGTCCCGGCTGGCGCACAGGGACGACGTCGCCGGGCTGGTGCTGGGCATCCGCCGGACGACCATCGTGCTGGTCGTGCTGCTCGGTTACGCGTACTTTCGGCTCGCAGGCGAGGGGCCGGCGTTGAGGTCGATCGGCCTGGTGTCGTTCACGGCTGTAGCACAGTTCGCGCCCGCGATCCTCGGCGGCCTGTTCTGGAAGGGCGGCACCCGCTGGGGCGTGCTGGTGGGCCTTGTGGCGGGGTTCGTCATGTGGGCGTACACCTTGCTGCTGCCGAGCTTCGCCGAGTCCGGGCTGCTGCCTGCCTCGTTTTTGCGTGAGGGCCTGCTCGGCATTGCGCTGCTCCGGCCGCAGCAGCTGTTCGGCCTGGAGGGAATGGACCCGATCAGCCATGCGATGTTCTGGAGCGCACTGGTGAACATCGGTGGCTATGTCGTTGTCTCACTCGCCGGCCGACCGAATGCCGCCGAGCGGGAGCAGGCGGTGCAGTTCGTCGACATCCTCGCGGAGCCTGTCAGAGAACGGCGCTGGCAGGCCCGTGTCACGGTCGGCGAACTGGAAAGGCTGCTGGAGCGATTCCTCGGCCGAGAGCGCGCCCTGCGGGCGTTGGACTCCTACCCCGGAACGAGGCCCGAGTCGCCGGAAACCGTAGCGCCCCCGGAGCTGGTCCATCACGTGGAAGCCCAGCTCGCCGGTTCGGTCGGCGCGGCGTCCGCGCGGCTCGCGGTCGACACGGTGGTCGACGAGGAGCCGGTCCGCACCGAAGAAGTCATGGAGATGTTCGGTGAGGCATCGCAGAGGGTCGAACTGTTCCGCCAGCATCTGAAGTTGCTCTACGACGCGACAGGCAGTATCGGCACGACCCTCGACGTGACGCGTACGGCCGAGGAGCTGGCGCAGGTCGCGGTCCCGCGCTTCGCCGACTATGTCACCGTCGACCTGCCCGAGGCCGTGCTGCGCGGTGACGAACCGGCGGTGAACGGGGGCGGCATCGGCACCGGTGACGGCGTTACGCAGATGCGGCGCACAGCCTCCAGCGGCATCCGCGACGACGCTCCCCTCTTCACGGTCGGCGACCTGATCACCTTCGGACCGTCATCGCCGCAGGCCTATGGCATCGCGAGAGGGCAGGCCGTCCTGGTGCCCCGTCTGGAGCAGTCCCCGGGATGGCAGACTCTCGATCCCTCACGCGCCTCCCTGGTCATCGACTACGGAGTCCACTCGCTCATCACGGCGCCGCTGCGCGCCCGCGGTGTGCTGCTGGGCGTCGTCAACTTCTGGCGCTCGGAGAAGCCCGAGCCCTTCGAACAGGACGACCTCTCCCTCGCCGCCGAGCTGGCCGCTCACGCCGCCGTCTCCCTCGACAACGCACGGCGCTACACCCGCGAGCACGGCATGGCCGTGGCGCTGCAGCGGAGCCTGCTGCCCCGCGCACTGCCCGAACAGAACGCCGTAGAGGTCGCCTACCGCTATCTCCCCGCGCAGGAGGGGGTCGGCGGCGACTGGTTCGATGTCATCCCCCTTTCGGGCGCCCGCGTCGCCCTGGTGATGGGCGACGTCGTCGGGCACGGGCTGCACGCCGCCGCCACCATGGGACGGCTGCGCACCGCCGTGCACAACTTCTCCTCCCTCGATCCGCCGCCCCACGAACTCCTCGGCCATCTCGACGAGTTGGTCACCCTCACCGACCAGGACGCCGTCGCCGCCGGCGACGAGACCACCATCACCGGCGCCACCTGCCTGTACGCCATCTACGACTCCGTATCCCGCAGCTGTGCCATCGCCAGAGCCGGCCACCCGACACCCGCCCTCGCACACCCCGACGGCACAGTGGAGTTCCTGGACGTGCCCTCGGGTCTTCCCCTCGGCATCGGCGGACTGCCCTTCGAATCCGTCGAACTGCACCTGCCCGAAGGCAGCAGACTCGTCCTGTTCACCGATGGCCTCGTCGAACGCCGCGACCAGGACATCGACACCGGGCTCCGGCTGCTCGGCGAGACCCTGGCGCGCGCGGACCAGTCCCCCGAGCAGACCTGCGACGCCGTGCTCGACGCCCTGCTCCCGGAAGTCCAAAGCGACGACATCGCGCTGCTCGTCGCCCGTACGCGGGTGCTGGGAGCCGGACAGGTCGCACAGTGGGACGTGGAGCAGGACCCCGCAGCCGTTCCCCGAGTACGCGCCGCCGTCTCCGCACGGCTGACGGAGTGGGAGCTGGAAAGCCTCGCGGACACCACGGAACTGATCCTCAGCGAACTGATCACCAACGCCATGCGCCACGGCGTCGGACCCATCAAAGTGCGGCTGCTGCGCGACCGCACGCTCACCTGCGAGGTCTACGACCGCAGCCTCACCTCACCGCACCTGCGCTACGCCGCCACCATGGACGAGGGCGGGCGAGGCCTCTTCCTCGTCGCCCAGCTCACCACACGCTGGGGAACCCGCTACACCAAGGACGGCAAAGTCATCTGGGCCGAGCAGACCACCCCAGAGGCACCCGACAGCTGACCGACCCGACCGTCGACTGCCAACGCCTGATTCAGGGTGTTGCCGGACCCGAGTCAGGAATTCGCCAGCAAGCCCTGACATGCACTGTACGTAACGCCTTCGTAATGCCGGACGGCGCGAAGCACCTCCGGACAATCTCCGGTGGGCAGAGAGAACGCCGCGAGGCCAAGTGGGATGGAGTTCTGTACTGTCCGTTGTCCACACAAACCAGGTTGCACCACTGGCGAAACCAGGGACGGGACTGTGCGAACGGGCCCGGAATGGGGCGCCTACAGGGCAGCGGTCAGGCCGCCTGGATACACGGCCCTGAGTGCTATCGGTTGGACGATGGATCGGCGTGCCACTCAGTACGGACGGCCAGGCTTCCCCATGCACAACGCGTGCACAACCGCGCCGGAAAACCCCGGGAAACCGCAGGTACACGCGGGAAATCCAGCCAAGCCCGGGTGGGCCCTGAACAGGACGTTCTCCCAGGTCAGGGCCCACTCCGCCTACAGAGTGGACAGTGCGCCAAGATCCATCTGGCCTGCGACGGCCGCGGTCGTCCCCTGGCTTTGCTGCTCAGCAGCCCCGGCCAGCGCAACGACAACCCATGCGCGCGCCCTTTGCCGGAGCGCATCCGCGTACCGCAAATCGGACCCGGCCGCCCACGCTGGCGCCCTGATCACCTGATCGCGGACAGGGCCTACAGCTCGCGCGGCTTCCGGGCCTACCTGCGCCGGCGTGGGATCGCCCACACCATCCCCGAACGCTCCGATCAGAAAGGCCGCCGTCGACGCCGTGGCAGCGTCGGCGGTCGCCCGCCGGGCTTCGACCGAGAGATCTGCCCGCGCCGCAATACCGTCGAGCAGTACTTCAACCTGCTCAAAGGTTTCCGTGGCATCGCTACCTCCCGGTTCGACAAGACTGCCGCCCGCTATGAAGCAGCGGTCTGTCCGGCCTCAGAAGCCGTTGCCCTATCGATCACGAGGACGGTTCTGATCGAACGGGATTCTTGGTCGGGTGATCTTGGCCGAGTGGCGCATGAAAGCAGGACCTCCGGTGCAGCACGAGGGTTGCGAAGCCAACTCGAGTGCAGGGAGGCCCTGTTGTCCCAGTCTTGCGTGCCGGTGCCGGTCGCGTCCAACTCGCGTGTGTCGGCGTGCGATTGCCTCGCTCACCGGTTCGGGAACGCGGCTGACCGCTCCGACCGGGTGCGGCGGTATCCCACCGACATGACGGACGCGGAATGGCAGGTGGTGCGCGACGCCATGCCGGTCCCGGCCTGGCTGGAGGGCCGGGGCGGACAGCCGGAGGGCTACTGCCACCGGCAGATGCTGGACGCCTTGCGATACGTCACCGACAACGGAGTGAAATGGCGCGCGCTTCCCGCGGACTTTCCGGCGTGGGACCGGGTCTACGCATTCTTCCGCAGGTGGCGCACGAAGGGCCTGGCCCAGGAGTTCCACGGCCGGCTGCGGGAGAAGGCCGCCAGGCCGAAGGGCGCCAGGCACAGCCGACGGCGATGGTCATCGACTCGCAGTCGGTCAAGGCGGCGGCCTCGGTGCCCGCGGTCTCACGAGGCTACGACGGCGGCAAGAAGATCAACGGCAGGCGCCGGCACGTCATCACGGACTGTCTGGGCCTGCTGCTGATGGTACTGGTGACGGCCGGGAACGTTACCGACCGCCAGGCCGCCCACATGATGCTGCCCCGCCTGCACGAGCGGTTCGCCGCGATCACGCTGCTGTGGGCCGACAGCGGCTACAGCGGCCGGCTCGTCGCTTGGGCGAAGGAGAAACTGCAGCTCACGCTGCAGATCGTGAAACGCTCCAACGACATGTCCGGGTTCGTGGTGCTGCCCAGACGGTGGGTGGTGGAGAGGAGTCTGGGGTGGCTGATGTGCTCGCGTCGTCTGGTGCGGGACCTCGAGACACGGCCCCGGACTCCTATCTCAGACACCAGCCGCAAAGTAGGCGTGCTGTAGCGCCGGGCATCGTGTCCCAGCCGGTGCGCGCGTCGTTGGTCCGATGAAGTGATCAGCGAACGAAGGGGCGGGGTGTGCGGCAGGAGTGGTCGCCGGAGGATCTGCTGGCTAGCTGGACGCTGGTGGATGGCGACTGGAAGTTGGTGGCGAACAAGAGCGGGGCGACGCGGCTCGGCTTCTGCCTGATGCTGAAGTTCTTCGAGATGGAGGGTCGGAGATGACGGCGTGGCTGGCCGCCGAGGTGTGCCCGGTCGAGCTGGTGGAGGACCGGCAGCGGGCGGCGCTGCTGGTCGAGTATCGGGCGCGGAAGATCGAGCCTCCGGGCCCGAGCCGGATCGAGAAGATCCTGGCCGCCGCGCGGGGACGGTGGGAGAAGGAGTTCTGCGCCCGGACCATCGGCCGCCTGGGTGCGGCCTGCGCCGACCGCCTGCTGGAGCTGGTGGCGGAGGGCAACGACGAGGGCGCCACGCTGCTGGCCGCGCTGAAGCGCGACCCGGGCGCGGTGGGCCTGGACTCGCTGCTGACGGAGATCACCAAGCTGACCGCCGTACGGGAGCTGGGGCTGCCAGCCGAGTTGTTCGCGGGCTGTTCGGAGAAGATGCTGGCCGCCTGGCGGGCACGAGCGATCAAGATGTACCCCTCGGACTTCCGCGAGACCGCCGAGGACGTGCAGATCACGCTGCTCGCGGCCCTGTGCTGGTCTCGGCAGGCGGAGATCACCGATGCCCTGGTGGAGCTGCTGATCTCCCTGGTGCAGAAGATCAATACCCGGGCAGAGCGGCGGGTGGAGAAGCAGCTGACGGCGGAACTGAAGAAGGTCCGGGGCAAGGAAGGCATCCTCTTCCGCCTCGGGGACGCGGCGGTCGGCCAGCCGGAGGGGACGGTGCGGCGGGTGCTGTTCCCGGTGGTCGGGGAGAAGTCGCTGCGCGACCTGGTCGCCGAGGCGAAGGCGAACGAGAAGGTGTTCAAGGCCAAGGTCCGCACCACGCTGCGGTCCTCCTACAGCAGCTACTACCGCAAGATGCTGCCGCCGCTGCTGGCCACGCTCGGCTTCAAGTGCAACAACACCGCCTACCGGCCGGTGATGAACGCGCTCGCGCTGCTGGAGCGCTACGCCGAGGTCGACGGCAAGACGCGCTTTTATGACGCCGGCGAGCAGGTGCCGCTGGACGGCGTCGTACGCAAGGACTGGCGGGAGGCGGTGGTGGACGAGCGCGGCCGCATTGAGCGCATCCCGTACGAGCTGTGCGTGCTGGTGGCGCTGCGGGACGCGATCCGGCGCCGGGAGATCTACGTGAGAGGCGGCCAGCGGTGGGGTAACCCGGAGGACGACCTGCCCGGCGACTTCGAGCACGCCCGCACCGTGCACTACGCGGCGATCCGCCAGCCGATGGACCCTCAGGAGTTCATCGCCGACCTCAAGCAGCGCATGACCAGCGGGCTGGACCGGCTGGTTGCCGCGCTCGCCGACGGCTCCGCGGGCGGGGTGAAGTTCACCACCCGCAAGGGCGATCCGTGGATCACCGTGCCGAAGCTGGAGAAGCTGCCCGAACCGACCGGCCTTCAGGCACTGAAAGAGGAGGTCGCCCGCCGCTGGGGCGTCCTGGATCTGCTGGACGTGCTGAAGAACGCCGACTTCCTGTCCGGCTTCACCGACGAGTTCTCCTCGGTGGCCGCGTACGAGCGCATCGACCGGCCCACGCTGCAGCGCCGGCTGCTGCTCGCCCTCTTCGCCCTGGGCACCAACATGGGCATCCGGGCGATCGTGGCGACCGGCGAGCACGGCGAGAGCGAGGCGGCGCTGCGGCACGTGCGCCGGCACTTCATCACCGTCGACAACCTGCGCGCAGCGGTGACGAAGCTGGTCAACGCCACCTTCGCCGCCCGCGACGCGGCCTGGTGGGGCCAGGGCACGGCGTGCGCGTCGGACTCGAAGAAGTTCGGGTCCTGGTCGTCCAACTTCATGACCGAGTACCACGCCCGCTACGGCGGCAACGGCGTGATGATCTACTGGCACGTGGAGAAGAAGAACGTCTGCATCTACTCCCAGCTCAAGTCCTGCTCCTCGTCCGAGGTCGCGGCGATGATCGAGGGCCTTTTGCGGCACTGCACGGACGCCGAGATCGAGTCTCAGTACGTCGACACCCACGGCGCATCCGTGGTCGGGTTCGCCTTCACCGAGCTGCTGAACTTCCGGCTGCTGCCCCGGTTGAAGAACATCGGCGGCATCCGCCTGTACCGTCCGGACGACACCCCGCCGGGCTGGCCGGCCTTCGGTGCTTCCCTGACCCGGCCGATCAAGTGGGATCTGATCGCCCAGCAGTACGACCAGATGGTCAAGTACGCCACCGCGCTGCGCCTGGGCACCACGGAGCCCGAGCAGGTCCTGCGGCGCTTCACCCGCGGCGGCCCCAAGCACCCCACCTACGCCGCGCTGGAAGAGCTCGGCCGCGCGGTTCGCACCATCTTCGCCTGCGACTACCTCGCCAGCCCCGAACTGCGCCGCGAGATCCACAGCGGGCTGCAGGTCGTAGAGAACTGGAACAGTGCGAACACCGTGTTCCACTACG
The DNA here is from genome assembly GCF_052246355.1 of Streptomyces sp. 3N207. Classification (NCBI taxonomy): domain Bacteria; kingdom Bacillati; phylum Actinomycetota; class Actinomycetes; order Kitasatosporales; family Streptomycetaceae; genus Streptomyces; species Streptomyces sp. 3N207. The sequence goes on from NZ_JBQQBV010000032.1 coordinate 35,218, forward strand.
GCAAGGACGGCGCTCTGACCGGCCCGGACAGGGAACACGCCGAGACCTCGATGCTCGCCCTGCACCTGCTGCAGTCCGCGCTCGTCCACGTCAACACGCTGCTGCTGCAGCAGGTCCTCGCCGAGCCGGCCTGGACGAAGAAGCTCTCGGACGAGGACCGGCGCGGCCTGACCGCGCTGTTCTGGTCGAACGTCAACCCGTACGGCACCTTCCGCCTGGACATGGACAAGCGCCTCGACCTGGTGCCGGCTGCCGCCGTGCCCCGCCCCCGCACTTCGGCTGAGGGCGCTCTCTTGGCGGAACCAAGGACAACTGCGGCACGTATCTGATGGGGTGACGTGCTGGGGCACTGGTGTCGGTTATCTCCCAGGCGGATCGATCTCCGTGTAGAAGGGGCGAGGATGTTGTCGGAGGCAATGGCCGCGCTGGCCGCGGCGGGAGGCACTGCGGTGGTGCAGGCCGCAGGCACCGACGCCTGGACAGGGTTCCGCCAGCGGGTGGCCCGGTGGCTCGGCCGGGGAAACCCGCAACGCGAGAACGACGAACTGGAGCGCCTCGACCGGACCGCAGGCGACCTGGAGTCGGTCGGGCCGGCCGAGCTGGAGCGGGTGCGTATCCGTCAGGAGGCGGCGTGGCAGGCCCGTATCGAGGCCCTGCTGGAAAGCCTCGACGGCTCCGAGCGAGACCAGGCAGCCGAGCAGCTGAACGCCCTGCTTGAACAGTGCATCCCTCAAGGCGGAGTGTCAGCCAGCCAGGGCGGGCAAGTCGTCGGCGGGAACGTGGACATCAGTGCCGACCGCGGGTCCGTAGCCGCCTGGAACATGGGCAACGTGACCCCGGGAAACCCTCCGCAGCCGGGGCCGCCTCATCAGGGCTGAGTGGCCCCGGCACCACAGCAAGCTCAAGCCCCGGTCCTGCCGCGGTCCAGGCCACACAGGGCGGGGTCGCCGCGTACAACATCGGGCAACTCCACCAGCACATTTCCGAGGAACGGACTGTTGCCCGGATCGATCGTGCGCGGCCTGTCGAGTCGTGGACCGCGCAGCAGCTCGGCGTCCATCCCGCCATTCACGGCACCACCACGCCGGATACCGACGGCGCCTTCGTCCTCCCGGACTACATCGAACGCGACCACGACCGGCAGTTGCGCAACCGCCTGGCCCAGGCCGCCTCCGCCGAGCAGGCGACGCTGGTGCTCGTGCGTGGAGAGTCCTGCACCGGCAAGACCCGCACCGCCTTCGAAGCCGCCCACGCCTGCCTGACAGGCTGGCAGCTGGTCTTCCCGAAGAACGCCACCAGGCTCCTCGCCCTGCTCGACGCCGACGCCCTCGCCCCGCACACCGTCCTGTGGCTCAACGAAGCCCAGAACTTCCTCACCGGGACCGGCGCAGAGGAGGCCGCCTCCGCATTGCACAGCCGACTGGAGGAGCCTGGACCGGTCGTGATCCTGGGCACGCTGTGGCCCGAGTACCACCGCGCCCTGACCGCCACCCCGCAGCCCGGCACAGACACGCACGCGAACGCCCGCGCCCTGCTCAGTCAGGCCAAACTGATCGACGTCCCGGCGTCCTTCACCGTCGACTCTCTCCGGGATCCGCGCGTCCAACGCGACCGCTCGCTGGGCACGGCCGTGAGCACGAGCACCGGCGGGAGGATCACCCAGACCCTGGCGGCAGGCCCGCAACTGGTCGACCACTACGAACAGGCCACCGAACCCCACGGTGCCTGCGGCCACGCCGTCATCACCGCGGCCATGGATGCCCGACGCCTCGGCCACACCTCACCCCTGCCGGCCGCACTCCTCAAGGCCGCTGCCCCCGGCTACCTGACCGAACAACAGCGCGCCGCCGCGGACCCCGACACCTGGTTCGCCCACGCTCTCGACTATGCGCGGGAAAAGGTCAAGGGCGTGGCCGCAGCCCTGGAACCCGTCGCCAACCCGGACGGCATGGGAGCCGTCCCCGACATCTACGGCCTCAGCGACTACCTCGACCATCACGCCCGCACCATCCGCTGCCACGTCTTCCCGCCTGGCTCCTTCTGGATTGCGGCCCGGGACCACTCAGCCAGCACAGCTGACCTGAACGCCCTGGCGGTCGCGGCCAGTTCGCGGGGCCGTTACCGCATCGCGGACCGACTCGCCCAGCGGGCCGTCGACGCTGGAGACACCCGCGCCCTGGGGAAGCTGGCGCGGCTACGCGAGGAGGCCGGAGACACCGACGGCGCCGAACGACTCGCCCAACGGGCCGCCGACGCCGGAGACACGGACGCCCTGGTGGAGCTGGCGCGGCGGCGCGAGGGGGCCGGGGACACCGGCGGCGCGGAACGACTCGCCCAGCGGGCGGTCGACGCTGGAGACACCCGCGCCCTGGGGAGGTTGGCGCGGCTATGGGCGAAGGCCGGGGACACCGACGGCGCCGAACGACTCGCCCAACGGGCCGCCGACGCCGGAGACACGGACGCCCTGGTGGAGCTGGCGCGGCAGCGCAAGGAGGCCCGGGACACCGACGGCGCGGAACAGCTGTACTGGCGGGCCGTCGACGCCGGAGACAGGGACGCCCTGGTGGAGCTGGCGGGGCTGCGCGAGCGGGCCGGGGACACCGACGGCGCGGAACAGCTGTACTGGCGGGCCGTCGACGCCGGAGACAGGGACGCCCTGGTGATGCTGGCGGGGCTGCGCGAGCGGGCCGGGGACACCGACGGCGCGGAACAGCTGTACTGGCGGATCGCCGACGCCGGAGACACCCGCGGCCTGCTGGGGCTGGCGGGGCTGCGCGAGGGGGCCGGGGACACCGACGGCGCAGAACGATTCGCCCAGCGGGCGGTCGACGCTGGAGACACCCGCGCCCTGGGGAAGCTGGCGCGGCTACGCGAGGAGGCCGGGGACACCGACGGCGCCGAACGACTTGCCCAACGGGCCGCCGACGCCGGAGACACCCGAGCCCTGCTGAGGCTGGCGGGGCTGCGCGAGGAGGCCGGGGACACCGACGGCGCAGAACAGCTGTTGTTGCGGGTTGTCGACGCCGGAGACATAGACATCCTGATCCCGCTGGGGTGGGAGCGCGAGAAGGCCGGGGACACCGACAGCGCAGAACAGCTGTACCTGCGGGCCGCCGACGCCGGAGACACGGACGCCCTGGCGTTCCTGGCGGGGCTGCGCGAGAAGGCCGGGGACACCGACGGCGCGGAACGATTCGCCCAGCGGGCCGTCGACGCCGGAGACACCCGCGTCCTGGTGGAGCTGGCACGGTTACGCGAGAAGGCCGAGGACACCCACGGCGCGGAACAGATGTACCAGCGGGCCGTCAACGCCGGACACACCAGCGTCCTGGTGGAGCTGGCGCAGCGGCACGAGGAGGCCGGGGACACCCACGGCGCGGAACGGTTGAGGCGATTCGGGCTGGAGGCTGACGGTTCTCCGGCTCAGCCGTGGTGGTAGCACGCAACCGATCGTTCGCGTTACACCCTCACCGCGGGCGCGTTCCAGCGGCCTCCAGCCGCTGGCGCCGGCTCTTTGCGCGCTCGGGCCTCTTGCCCAGCCCCCGGGCTTGCGGGCCTGGTGCAGCCGCTCCCCGACCGCCACGCCTACCAGAACCGCGTCTCGGGGCGCGGCGAGCGTGTGGTGCTCGGCGAAGTAGAGAGCGCACACGTCCAGGAACTCCGTGAAGCTCTGGTCGCGGGGGTCGAAGACGAACCCGGTCTCGGCGAGCAGCTCGGTGCGCCAGTCGGCCAGCTCGCCCCGTCGCCAGGCGCGGCGCTGCTCGGCGGCCCACTGTCCGGCCGGGTAGGCCACGTTGTGGTCGCCGAGGTCGACGGTGGCGGTGTAGGGGATGTTGGCGTGCCCGTGGGCGGCGGCGTAGGTGCGGACGGCTTCCAGGCCGGTGAGCCAGGCGGTGGACTCCGGGCGCAGGACGCGGGTGCGCACCAGCCGGGCGATCTGGTCGGCCTCGCGGGGACGGCGGGAAAAGTGCAGCAGCGCCAGCTCGGCCCCCTGCCCGTGGCCGTTGGGCTCCTGCTCCTGGGCGTGGTCCTCGTCGGCCGGCTCACCGCCCTCGGCGGAGGTGTTGTCGGCCTCTCGGGGGTCCCCGGCGGGATCGGCGGCCAGGACGTCCTCCGGCGTGCGCTGCGCCCGGCCGACCGCAGCGCCAAGTGCTCAACGATGCGCGGGTCGAAGGCGCGCAGCGCGCGCAGGACGGTCACCAGCGGCTCGAACGCGGCCACAGCTGCCATGTCCCGGCCCTCGTCCTCAGCGGCCAGGAGCACGGGCACGACCAGGCGGGCGACCTTGCCCTCGTGCGGCTTCTGGCGCAGGGCGCGGCCGACGGCCTGGACGATGTCGACGGGGCTGCTGCGCACGTCGGCGAACAGCACACCGTCCAGACCGCACCGATCGGTGATATCGGTCCCCTCCCCCAGCAGGCGGCAGGAGGACAGGATCCGGAACTCCGTCTTACGGCCCTCCGCGTCCACACCGCCTGCGAACTGGTCGAGGACAGCGCGCTGGTGGGCGGCCGGGTGGAGGCCGCACAGCCACTCCCCCCACACCTCACCCGGGAACCGCCCGGCGCGCGCAGTTCATCGGCCGCGTCCGGCAGGCCACGGGCGAAGGAGAGGGCTTCCTGGGTACGGGAGTGGAAGGAGAGCAGGCTGACGACACCGGTGGTTTCCATGTGGGCGAGGGTGGCCGCGCGGATCGCGCCCAGCCGCAGCCCGCGCCGCTCCTCCAACGTCGCGTCGTCACCGGGAGGTCAGCCCGGTCGTAGGCTTTGTCGGCGTGCAGGCGCTGGGGCTTGAAGTAGCGGCCGCGATGGGGGTCGTGTCTCGTTTGGTGACCCTCCATCATCGGCTTCAGCGCTCTCGTGCCTGCTGCTTCCCTGCTGCTTCCCGGCGAAGCGTTCCTCGAGCCCTCCTACGGGAATCGCTTCTCCTCGCGGCCGATGTCGTCGATCGGGCCGAGGATCGTCCAGCCGGGCCCGAGGGGGCGGGTGGAGCGGAAGCCGTGGGCGTCCGCGTACTCCTCGGCCTCCTCCGCGGTGTCCTCGGGGGCGCGCATGATCGTGTAGCGCGGGGGGTCCTCGTGGTATAAGCGGTAGAACGTGCGGCCCTCGTCCTTGGGCTGGTAGAGGATCACGCTGACGCCCCAGAGGGCGTCGTACACCTTCTGGTCGCGCGGGGGCGTCGTCGTGCACGTGTCGGAGGGGCGGCCGGGCTCGCGGACGCAGGTCCGGTACCGGCTCCAGTCGATGCGTTCGGCGCGGGGGTGTTCCGCGATCAGCTTCCGCATCCGGGCGTCGGCCCGGGCGAAGGCGTCCTCGCGGCGGTCGTACTCCTGCTGCAGCCGGTTGAAGCGCTGCTCGTCGAAGCCGCTGCCGAAGTGGGCCTCCAGGCCCGCGAGGACGGCGACCCGCCAGGCCAGGTACCCGGCCGTCACGACGAGCAGCGTGACGACCAGGACCCGGCCCGGCGAGCGCCTGTGGGGCATCAGGTCGGCGAGGTCAGAACGTGCCACTGATGGGGATCTCGATGTCCGCCTGCGCAATCGGCGGGGGGTACTTCCCGTCGAACCGGTCATAGTGCTGGAGCGTAAACCAGTCGATGAAGCCGTACTCCGTGATCTCGTCGTCCGGGTCGAGACCGAAGTGGTCGTAGGAGTGGAAGACGAGCTTGCCGGAGAAGGAGTTGCCACCCTCGACCTTGTAGTCCTTCAGCGCGATCGTGTGGCCGTGGAACTGGTGGATCGCGATGGAGAGGGCGCGCTGGTTGGCGTCCCAGAGCGAGAAGTCGTACACCGGGTACTGGAGCTGACCCGGCTGTGTCACGTAGCGGGGTTCTATGAAGCCGTCTACCGCACGGGCGTCTTCCCCCGGCGCCGGAACCTGCTCGCCCCCGCCGATACGCGCACCACCCTGGGTCAGCTGACCGCAGCCGTCCCCGCGTACGTGGTGGAGGACATCGCCGAGCAGATGCAGCTCGCGCAGCAGCCTTTCGCCCCGTTTCGGCAGCTGCCGGACGAACAGCGGGTGTGCGGACCGGTGTTCGCCAGCAGTGACGACGTGGGCGGGGCCGATGCGGACTTCATCGTGGGCGGGCTGCTGATCGACTGCAAGGTCACCACCCGCCCCCGCACACTCCCCCGCTCCGCGGTACAGCAGCTGGCCAGGTATCTGCTGCTCGACTACGACGACACGTACGGCATCGACCGGGTCGGCCTCTACCTCCCCCGCCAGGGAGCCCTGATCACATGGAGGGTGCCGGAGTTTCTCACTGCGTTGGGTGCTCGCCTGCCGCTTCCCCAGCTGCGCACCCTGCTGCGCGGTCACCTCCGCCAGGCGAAGCACTCAACATCGTCACAGAACCGCTGACCACGCCCGTGGATGATCTCCAGATCTGAGCGGAGCAGAGTCAGGTCAACCTGTCCGTTCCTCGTGCGGAGGCCGAGTCCGCCGCAGAGCGACTGAAGCGACTCGCCTCGGGGGATGAGGGTGTTGCTCCGGGGTGGGGAGTCAGCCTGCTGGTGCTATGGCGGCGGGGCCGCTTTGTGAGCGGGGTGTCTTCTCGCCGACGTGTTTGGGCTGGATGGTGCGGGGGTCGACGGCTTCTCCGGGGGCGCCTTCTTGGTAGAGGCCGGTGGGGTTGCTGTCGCGGTCGTGTGGCAGGAGGAAGAAGACGCGGCGGCGGTAGAGGCCGGAGTCGGGGTCGGGTTCGGCGTCTTTGGTCAGTTCGGTGAAGCCGACCATGCGTCCGTCGCGGGCGTAGCGGGGTTTGTTGCGGCGGCGTGGGGTTTTGTCGAGGGCTTGGCGGACGTAGTCGAAGTGTTCGGGGTTCTCCAGCCACACCACGTTTTCTTCGTGGGTGAGATCGCCCTCGGTCAGTAGCGAGCTCATGGCCGCAGCCCCTCCTTCTGGTGCCGGCCCCGGGCGGGGCCGGGCTGGTGCTGTGTTGTTTTTCCCGCCCGACTGGCTATGGACAGACCGTTGATCTCCGCTGCCGCGAATGGGTGGGCGTCTACGGCAGCGATCCCGCGGCCGTCATCACACTGACGCGCATCGCACCCGGAACACGACGAGATCCTCCGCATGTGGCCGCCGGACACCGACTCCACCGCCAAGGCCCAGGACGCCTGGAACACGTGAATCCGCCGGTTGCCCTTTCGCTCGGCCTGGGCAGGACAGACAAGGTCAACGGGGCGCGACAGGGCGCGCTCAGAGGGGGAGGAACCATGGCGTCGTCTCCAGCAGAAGGCAAGAATCCGCCGCCGTCCGGCTATTCCGACCGGCGCTGGTCGCTCACCACACTTCTGGCCGGACGCCTACCTCCGTCTGACGCCGGCGCTGACCCGGCCGATCCGCTGGGAGCTCATCGCCCAGCAGTACGACCAGATGATCAAGTATGCGACGGCGATTAGGACCCGCACCGCCTCCACCGAGGCGATCCTGCGGCGCTTCACCCGCAACGCCTCCCACCCCACCTACGCGGCGATGCTGGAGGTCGGCCGCGTGCAGAAGACCATCTTCGTGGCCCGCTACCTGCGGCTGCGCGAGCTGCAGCGGGAGATCGAGGAGGGCCTGAACGTGATGGAGGCATCCAACGGCGCCGGCGCCGTCATCGCGTACGGCAAGGGCGGCGAGATCGCCTCCAACCGGCGCGACGAGCAGGAGATGTTCGTGCTCTGCCTGCGCATCCTGCAGTCTGCGCTGGTCTTCGTGAACACGCTGATGCTCCAGGAGATCCTGGGCGAACCGGAGTGGGCCGGGATCCTGACTCCGGCCGACCGGCGCGGGCTGACCCCGCTGTTCTGGTCGCACGTACGCCCGTACGGCGACGTGAACCTCGACATGCAGGCCCGCCTGGACCTTGCCACCACCACCATGCCCGGACCACGCGCCCCCGCGGACGAGCGGCAGCCGACGCCGTAGCAGACCGTTGAGTCGGCGGTGGCCCGGAGCCAGCTCCACTGGCTCCGGGCAATCAGGCAGGTTCCGGGGGCGTGGGGCCCAGGCCCCGGATCGCGAGATCGATTGCGGTGGTCAGACGCTTGAGGTCGTGGCCGGCTCGTTCGCGTACCCGTAGGCCGAGAACCGTGGTGAACAACAGCTCAGCGGCGTCGTCGGTGTCGAGGTCCTCGGACAGCTCACCACGATCGCGCCCCTCGGCCAGGGCCGAGCGCAAGGCCTGGCGCGTGACCTCGAATGCGGCCTCAGTCCGCTGCTGGACCTTCTCGTCGGTGGTGCCCAGTTCAGTTGCGGTGTTGACCACGAAGCAGCCGCGACCTGGCTTGCCGTCGGCTGGGCAGGTGACCAGCCACAGCATCCATTCCCGCAGCACCTCCCGGACCGGGCGGTCCGTCGCATCCAGCCGCTGGCGTGCCTGAACGGACTCGGTGGCCCGGTAGTGGTCGAGCGCGCGAAGGAACAGCGTGTGCTTGTCAGTGAATGTCCGATACAGGCTGCTGGGTGTGAGCTTCAGCTCGTCACCCAGGTCGCGCACCGAGGTGGCGTGGTAACCGCGTCGCCAGAACAGCTCGGTCGCCGAGGTGACCGCGTTCTTCTCGTCGAACTGTCGGGGGCGTGCCATGAATTCACCTTACCCAACTTGTGGAGCGTTCGCTCCCATATTAGTGTCGCCGTATGGGAGCGAACGCTCCCGAATTGTTGAAGGAGGATCCGTTGACGACCGCAGAGCAGACCCCCACCCAGACACAGGAACCAGGGACCCCGGATAAGAGTCGCTGGCTGGCGGTCTCCGTGGTGGCTCTGGGCACCTTCCTGCTGGTGACCGCCGAGCAACTGCCGATCGGCCTGCTGACCTCCGTGGGGTCCGCGCTGTCGGTCTCCGAGGGGAGGGCAGGACTGATGGTGACGGTGCCCAGCATCGTCGCCGGGTTCGCGGCACCGCTGGTCCCGATGATCGTCGGGGCGCTGGACCGCCGCATCCTGCTGCTCGGGCTGATGGCCCTGATGACCGTCGCGAACCTGGGCTCCGCCCTGGCGCCGAACTTCGCGGTGCTGGTGGGCTCCCGGGTGCTGGTCGGCATAGCGATCGGCGGCTTCTGGGCGGTCGCCGCCGGCCTGGCGGTCCGGCTCGTCGCCCCCCCGGACGTGCCTCGCGCCACCGCGGTCATTTTCGGCGGCGTCGGAGCCGCGAACGTGTTCGGTGTCCCGCTCGGCACCCTGGTCGGTGACCTGACCGGCTGGCGCATCGCCTTCTCCTCGCTCAGCGCCCTGGCGCTCGTGACCCTGATCGCCCTGCTGGCGGTACTGCCGAGGCTGGTCGCCTCCCAGGCCATCCGGCCCAAGCTACTGATGGAGCAGCTCCGCAACCCAGGCGTGCGCGTCGGCATCATCGCGACGGTGCTCATCGTGTTCGGACACTTCGCCGCCTACACATTCGTGAGCCCGGCGCTGCAAAAGCTGTCGGGGATCGACGAGCGCTACGTCGGTCCGCTGCTGTTCGGGTTCGGTGCGGCCGGCATGATCGGCAACTTCATCGCCGGATCGGCGCTCTCCCGCCGCGTCCACCGCAGCGTGCTGACCATCGCCGTAGCCATGACGGCCGCGATGCCACTCTTCCTGCTGCTTGGCCAGACCGCGATCGGCGGCGCCATCCTGCTGATCGTCTGGGGCCTGGCCTTCGGTGGTGTCTCCGTGGGCCTCCAGACCTGGATGATCAAGGCCGCCCCACAAGCGGTGGAAGCGGCCTCCTCGCTGTGGGTGGCGGTGTTCAACCTGTCCATCGGCCTTGGCGCGCTGGCCGGCGGCATCATCGTCGACACACTTACGCTCCAGGGCGTGCTCTGGCTCGGCGGCGCCTGCGCCTTGCTCGCCGCCCTGGCGATCTGGACCGCCCGCACCAACGACGCCGTGCGCTGACCGAATTCTTCGCAGGGCCTGCCGAAGATTCGTAACCACACGGCGCGGACTGGGTCACAAGGAGATTACCGAGGCCGCATCTTCTTGCTCATCTATCGGTCGGTCAGTTGGTCGCCGAGAGAGCTGCGGCGGTAGAGGACCCGCCGTCCGTGGCGTGCCCGGGTGACCAAGCCCGTGGCGTACAGCACGCGAAGGTGTTGGGACACGGCACTTGGGGTCACCCTGAGGCGGCGGGCGATCTCCGTTGTTGCCAGCGGCTCCGCAAGGAGGCGGAGCAGTCTGGATCTGGGCGTACCGAGCAGCGAGGCGAGAGCGGATGTGTCAGCGGCCGGCGCCGGGGCCCACAGCGTCGCCACCGCGCGGCTGGGGTATGCCAACACTGGTGGCTCGTCCGGGCTGATGGGGGGCGCCGGCTTGTGGGCGAACACGGACGGGATCAGCAACAGCCCCCGGCCACAGGCCGTGACGCGGTAGTTGCCGATCGCCTTGTCGATGTGCAGCACTCCGTCATGCCACCGCAGGTTCGGGTGCATGTCGGTGAAGAGCAGACGGGCGCCTCCTACGGCCAACTGCCCTGCGCGATAGGTCATGTCGGCTTCCAGGACGAGCTGCATCTGTGGCCATGTCGGTCTGATGGCGAGTTCCCAGTAGTGCTGCAGGAGTTCGCAGATGGTGTCGACGAGTCCGGCGACGGGCGCGTCAGTGGCGTCGGCGTCGGCGAAAGCTGCGGCGGCGTGGTGCAAAGGTTCGGGAAGCGGGTCGGGCGCGTATACAGCCTCAAGTTCGCGGCGGACCACGTGAGGGGAGGTCCGGCGGACGACGGCCAGTTCGTCTTCGAAGGACGGGGCGAAGCCCGTGGGCCGTGGGGTCAGGAAGTCGGGAACCGTATGGCGCCTTCCGACCAGGGACATCAGCAGGCCGGTGTCGAGTGCACCGAGCCTGGAGAGAACGGCCCTGCGCCACGGCAGGTGCAATGCGGACAGGCCCGGATCACGTAACACCCGCAGACTGAGCACGGTCTCCTGCAGAGGCGAGACGGCGAACCTGGTGTCGGCGAGATCCTCGACACCCAGCGCGAAGCTGATCATTAAGCCGCAGGCTACATCGATTGGCAGGGCATCGTCGCTGCTGTGGACTCCACCGCATGACACAGGAAACCCGTGGCGAACGCACGACGGCCGGTGACCGACCGGCCCTGCCGTCCGGCATGCAGGCCCAGCTTGATGCGTCCTCGTACATGGGTGTGCCGACGTTCGGTCGGCGGCCTCACCTCACCGAGCCGGAGCAACTCGACGAGTGGCGGCCCGACGTCGCCGTGATCGGCGCACCGTGGGACGACAGCACGACCAACCGTCCCGGTGCTCGTTTCGGGCCCCGGGCACTGCGCGCCAACGCCTACGATGCGGGCAGCTACCACCTCGACCTGGAGATCGAGATCTTCGACCACCTCAACGTGGTCGACTACGGTGATGCGCTTGTCCTGCCCGGCATGTGGGAGCTCTCGCGAGACGCTATCCGCCGGCGGATATCCGAAGTGGTGAACCGCGGAATCATCCCCGTGGTGATCGGGGGCGACCACTCGGTGACGTGGCCGAGCGGGATGGCGGTCGGCGCGCATCACGGTCACGGCCGGATCGGGATGATCCATTTCGACGCGCACGCCGACACGGCTGACGTTCTGCGCGGCAACCTGGCCAGTCACGGCACACCGATGAGGCGACTGATCGAGTCGGGGGCGATCGCCGGAAGGGACTTCGTCCAGGTCAGGCTCCGGGGCTATTGGCCACCGGCCGACGTTCAGGAGTGGATGCGCGAGCAGGGGATGCGCCATCACACGATGCAGGAGATCTGGGAGCGCGGTATCAATGCGGTCATGGACGATGTCATCGCCGAGGCGATCGACGGTACGGATGGCATCTACATCTCCATCGACATCGACGTGCTCGACCCCGGGTTCGCCCCGGGGACAGGGACACCTGAGCCCGGGGGGTTCGCTCCGGCCGATCTACTCAGAGCCGTCCGCCGGATCGCCCTGGAGACCAACGTGGTGGCGCTCGACGTCACCGAGGTCTCTCCTCCGTACGACCACGCCGACCTGACGGTCAACAACGCCCACCGGCTGATCTGGGAGACGCTCGCCGGCCTGGCCTTCAACAAGCACGCCAAGGCGCGGTTGACATCATGACCTCAGTGATCCCTGAAACTCAACACGCTGGCTTGACAGGGAACGTGAAGCATGTGGAGCGACCGTACGTCGCTGCGGCGAGAGACTAGCGGAAGATCAAATTCGAAGGTCTGTACGATTTGGGCTAGAGCCCGGCAGCCAGCCGGGCCCGGCACAACTGGAGACGGCCCTCATGGACGCGACCATCCCGGCAGCCCTCAACTGCACCCTCAGCCAAGTAGGCCCCTGCGCACACTGCCGACGCCCCTGTCACCGCTACGGCAAAGGCGCCAGCCCCCTCTGCCGCACCTGCCGCACCGAACGCGAAGCAGCCCTCCAGGCCGCCAAGTGACACCCCGGCCGCCCGGAGCAAACAGCACGAACCCCGCTTCGCCCCCTTCCGGCAGGGCAGTACCGTAGAGCTGTCCACAACGCCAGCGGAGGCACCGATGAGCGCCCAGCCCGAACACCCGGCCGACCCGAGAGTCCACCCGATCCCCCGCACCATCGACGCCGTAGCCAGCACCCTGACCGGCGCCAAGCGCATGGCGTTCTACCGAGAGATCGGCCAGGCCGAAGAAGGCGACGACCTCAACACCACCCTCCGCAAATGGTGGATCGAGGCCATCATGGACAGCCGCCCCGGCCGGGAACAGCGACTCGCCGACACCGACGCAGGCCGCAACCTCGTCCCCCTCCCAGACCTGACCGGGGACCGCGGGTGACCGACCCACAACAGCCTGGCTGGACCATCTACTGCAACGAGGACAGCGCCAACACCTTAGAAGCCATGCGCCGCAGCGGAGAGACCGAACTGCACGACCAGATCGTGCGGTTCCTCACCGCCCTCGCGCTTGAAGCCGGCGCCGCGGCCGACGCCGACAAACCCCTCCCCGGCCTCCCCATGGGCGACGGACGCTACAACATCGACGTCCCCCGCCTCCCCGTGCTGATCAGCTACACCCGCTACCCCGGACACCGCGAATTCCGCGTAACCGACCTCATCTGGCTCAGCTGAACTCCTCCACCACCACCCCGCTTCTCTTCCGAGTGGTCGGGCACCGACGCCACCGCCCAGGACATCGACCGGATGCTGTCGGCGCTTCGATGTCGAGCGAACCCCACCGGGTAATCAACTCTGGACTGCGGCGGAACCCCATCATCAGGGAGCGGACAGAACCGTGTCGGTGGCCGGCAGGCGCTGACGGGTCTGTCCCGTCTCAAATGATCTGGCCCTGCTCAGACCTGTGACCTGCGGCGACCAGATCATTTGAGATGCGAGCATGCCGGGAATCTCGGTGCATCTGATCCCGGGCCGCTGGATGCCGGATCTTGTCTCAGCTGAACTGGTCTGGCGCCGCCTTACGAAATGACGCCAAGACCTGGTAGCCCCTCAAGGCTCCGGCCATGGCACCCTGTTCGCGTGACGCCGAACGAAGGTCGCCAGTTTCCTCCAGCGCTCGCCGCCGCCATGGCGGTCCGGTTCGACTACGCCGACGGTGACGGTGTCGACTTTGAACCCTTCGCAGCCTTCCTGTCTGCCGATGAGACAACCGACTGGTTCCGAGCATGGACCGGTAACAGCGAGCTGAACGGCAACGACTTCCGCGTGTTCGGCCAGGATGGCACCGGCGGATACGCCGCGTTCTGGCTGGTCCGCCCAGGCCGGGCACTGGTCGAGCAGCCTGTCATCTTCCTCGGCTCCGAAGGGGAGACCGGCGTCGTCGCGCGCGGCCTGGGCGCCTTCTTGTGGTTGCTGGCCGGCGGCTTCGGTCCTTGGGAGGCAGCCACCTCGTACGAGCCCGACTGGGTTCCACACCCCAATCGTGAACTGACGACGATCGCACAGCAATTCGCGCCGGGCCACCGTGCACCGGCAGCTTCCGTGATTGAACAGGCCACACGAGAGTTCCCCGACTTCGACGACACCATCATGGAGCTCTGTCGCTGAACCCGATCGCCTGAGACCAGAGGCGAATCGGACCAGATCACTTGAGACGCGGACCACATCGGCGGAGACGGGACAGGGTCGGGGTTCGCTGGATCCGCGACGCTCGGTGATCTGTCGCAGCGAAGCTTGATCGTTTCTCAACGAATGAGGATGAGCGCCGATTCGTGTGAGTGCACGTCGTCGATCCCCGAAGCGGGGGCGTGGTCAGGAGACCAAACGAACTCGTCAGAGGACGTCGTAGGTCAGGTGCGTCGCGGTCGATGTCGAGGTCACGCTCCGCTGCACGAGCGTGCGTGGCCCTGTGCCGGTGAACAGTGGCGTTCCGGCGCCCAGCACGACGGGTGCGAGGTGCAGTGTCAGTGCATCGACCAGCCCGGCGTCGAGCGCCGAGCCGATCGTGGCGCCGCCGCCCATGAGGACGACGTCCAAGTTCTTGCCGCTGTGCGACGACACCGCCTCGGCACGCTCGCGCGCGGCGGCGACGGCGTCGGGCAGACCAGTGGTGACGAAAGTCCAGTCGAGGTCGGTGAGCCGCACCGACTCCGGCGGCGAACTCGTCACGACGACGAACGCGGGCTTGCCAACCTCGCCGGCGCCGTAGCCGACCTTGTCGTCCCAGCCTTTCGGCCCGTCGACCACGTCGAAGAGATGGCGGCCCAGGACGACGGCGCCCGAGCGGGCGGTCCCCCCGCGCAGATACCGGCGGTCGTCGGGATCGTCGGAAAACGCCCAGGTGTGCAGGGCCTCACCGCCGGTGCCCAGACCGTTGTCCGGGCCGGGGTCGGGTCCGGTGACGAAGCTGTCGAGAGAGACCGAGATGTCAGCGATGATTCGAGTCATACCAAGGCAGACCCGATCCGCTGCCCAGACTCATCGCTCACGCATGAGGCCAAGCCGGGTGGCGTCCTCGCAGCGCACGGGGCACCCACTGTGCACGCCGTGCCGCTCAACCTGCTGCGACGAAACACTCGGCCCGCGGGTGTCCTGTCGCACCGAACCTTGAGCGAGTCTCAGTGAAGCTTTCTCATCCTGGGATTGAGGGCTGATGACGAACGGCCAGTGGGGCTCGTGACGTAGCAGGGCTCCTGGTCGTTTGGTTGGTGATCTCACTCATCAACCGCCCCGACACAGGAGCCCTGTTGGTCCCGTATCGTGCCATGCTCGACGTCCCGCATGAGGTGGTTGAGCACGTCTCCTGGCTCATCTACGCCCGAAGGCGTGAACTACGCTCGCGCTGGCGGCGGCTGAGCTGTTTCCAGCAGGCCCTCCTCGTGCTGGTGCACCTGCGCAAGAACGAGACTTTCCAGCAGGTAGGACTCGGGTTCGGCGTATCCACCGCGACGGCCGGACGGTATGTGACCGAGGCCGTCGACGTCCTGGCCGACCACGCTCCCACCCTGCTGGACGCGCTGCGAAACCATGACCCTGACCAGTTCCTCATCCTGGACGGCACCCTGATCAGGACCGACCGGGTGGCCGCCGACGAGCTGTACTACTCGCAAAAGCACCGTCACCACGGGATGAACGTCGCGGTGCCGAGCCCGCCCGGACGGCACCGCACTGTGGTACTCACGCGCTCTGCCAGGGCGCACCCACGACCTCACGGCCGCTCGCGCTCACGGAGTGATCCAAGCGTGCCTGACCAGGCAGATCCTGGTATTCGCCGACCGCGCGTACCGAGGAGCCGGCGCCACGGTCCGCACCCCCTACTACGGCCGCGACCTACCCACGAAGTACACCCAGTTCAACCGGGAGCACGCCCAGCTGCGAGCCCCCGGCGAGCGAGCCTTCGCCCGCCTCAAGCAATGGCGGATCTTCCGCAAAGCCCGCAGCAGCCCCAACCGGATCAGCCGGACCGTCGCCGCCGTTCACGCCATCGAGACCGTCTGGCACTCAGGATGAGAAGCGTTCAGTGACCTGTGGTGTTGGGCTCATGGCGGCATTACTCGAACGCCGTTCAGCCGTTTGCGAAGAACTCGGCCAGCAGTTGCGCAGTGGTGTCCGGCTCCTCTTCCGCCAGATAGTGGCCGCAGGGGATGCCCTCGCCCGTCACCGTACGAGCCCGCTCCCGCCACACGGCCAGCATGTCGAACCGGTTCCAGACGATGTTCTCGGTACCCCAGAGCACCAGAAGGGGGCACTCGATTCGGCGGTCGAGATCGAGGCGGTCATGTTCCAGGTCGATGGTCGCGCCCGCACGATAGTCCTCGCACATTCCGTGGACTGCGCGCGGATTCGTGAGGGCCCGCACGTAGATGTCCCATACCTCTGCCGTGATCACTCCCTGTTCCGTAAGGTGTCCCAGCTCATGCCGGAGGAATGCTTCGGGTTCCGCAGCGATCAAACGTTCCGGGAAGTCTCTGTCCTGTGTGAAGAAGAACCACTCCCAGTACGCTGAAGCGAAATCCCGGTCCGTGTTCTCGTAGAGCGTCAGGGTCGGGAGAATATCGAGCACGGCGACCTGGAGGATCCGATCGGGGTGATCGAGTGCCATTCGGTGTGCGACGCGTGCGCCACGGTCATGGCCCGCGACGCGGAAGTGCGGGAAGCCGAGCGTCTCCATCACCTGGAGTTGGTCGTTCGCCATGGCACGGAAGGAGTAGTTGGAGTGATCGGCGTGGCCCACGGGTTGTGAGCTTGCCCCGTATCCCCGGAGATCGGTGACGACCACTGTGAACCGCTCCGCGAGCTTGGGCGCCACCTTGTGCCACATGGCGTGAGTCTGTGGACACCCGTGCAGGAGCAGGAGCGGTGGTCCTGCGCCGCTCACCAGCAGGTTGATCTCGACGCCGTCCGCTCCCGTGATCCGTCGCTGCGTAAACGCGTCAAGCACCGGGCACCGAGTCGTCGAGGCGCCGGCAGACGGCAGCGAAGAGCGCGTCGGGGTTTCCGGCCACATCCCACTGAGATGCCGTACGGGTGGCCCTCTCCTCCGGCACCCGGATCAGGGGCGAGCCCGTTGACATGGCGAGGACCTGCGCCTCCCATGCGCGCTCCAGGAAGTAGAGCTTGTACCAGGCCTCGGCGACGGATGCGCCGACGATCAGGACGCCATGACCGTCGAGCATGATGACCGAAGCGCCCGAGATCAGGGCTGAAGCGATGCGCTGTCCCTCCTCCTCATCATCTGCGATGCCGCCGAAGGACAGTCGCGCATAACGGCCATGAAAGATCATGGCGTTCTGGCTGCTCCGCGTGTCGAGTCCGTGCTCCGTCATGGAGACCGCTGTCGCATACGGCATGTGGGTATGCAGCACGCATGTCGCGTCGGCACTCGTGCGGTGTGCTGCGAGATGGATGGAGAACGCGCTGCGTTCCCACTCACCTTCTCCGTCCACCACACGTCCGTCAGCATCGATGGTCAACAGGTCATGCGGTTGCATCTCGGACCAGTGCGGGCCGAACCGATTCAGCAAGAAATGGTCCGGCTGTCCGGGGACGACCAGACTGAAATGGTTGTCGATCCCCTCGTGGAAGCCGTGCTGCGCGGCCGCACGGAAGGCAGCCGCGAGTTCCACCTTGGCGGCTTCCACGTCTCTATCCGAAAGGGTCGTACTGCTCATGTTCGTGGTCCCTTCTCCTTCGTGATGTCGGTCTCCAGCCGCAGCGCTGTCCGCAGTCCGGCGTGTCCGGCCGTGGTCACCTCCACCTCACGATGTTCTCGCCGTACGGAAATCCAGCCCTTGTCCGTGAGAGTCTCGGCCAGCACCGCCCCGAGCGCCCCACCGAGATGCGGCCGCTGCTCGGTGGCATCCGGACACGTACAGGCGAACCGCCGACGGCCGGCATGGACAGCGCCGGAATCCACACCCAGCCGGGCGAGTACCTTCTCGGCATCCGGCCCGAGTTCCACGTTGGTGCCGCCCGCCGACCGGAGCGCGTTCAGTTCCGTAAGCCGCTCGAAGAGGGAGACACCGAGCCTCCCCGCGAGATGGTCGAAGCACGTGCGAGCCAGCACGAATCGATGCTCGTACGGTGACCGGTCCGCAGGGACGCTGCCCACCGCGGCTCCGAGCGCGCTGAGCAACTCGATGACTCGTTCGTCAGCGAGCCGGTAAACAGCCTGACGGCCGGTGCGCTCGACCTCCACCAATGCGGCGCCATGAAGACGCCGCAGATGGTTCGACAGCCGCGGCGCGCTTGTCCCCAAATACAGCGCCAACTCGCCCACCGTTGAAGGGCCGCGCTCCGCGAGCCGGTCCAGCACGCCCAGCCGAACCGGGTCTCCGAGGTGCCGGAGAAGGTCCAGCCGTGCGTCCTCGGCCGGAGCTGCGCGCAGGGGCGGGGTCGTTTCCATGAGCGCGACATTAACACTTCAAGCTAGCGTGAAACAAGAATGTGGATCGGTTTCGGTCACCGTGCGACTCGGCTGCCGGCACACCAGAGTTTCGAGAGCCATTGCGCTTCGTCACAGACCAGTACCCGGGGCTCTTCCAGCGCGCCGCGCAGCATGCGGTCGAACTCGATCGCATGCGAGGGCGGGCGGCCGTGCAGCCCCAGGGCATGGAAGAGCTCGTGCCGCAGATCGCGGGTGGTGGGGCGGGCCCGGAACTGGATCCGGCGGGTCAAGGTGGGCGCGAGTTCCCGCAGGGAGGCATTGACCGCGAAGGATTTGCCGTTGCCGGCCTGGCCCGTAGATGCAGATCACCGCCTTCGCCTCGATCGCGGCGCGGACGTTCTCCCGGGCCGTCAGAAGCGCCCGGGTGGAGACGACCTGGGCGCCGGGCAGGCGCATGAAATGGTCCTGGCGCCGGCTTGGCAGGCGTCCCCCTGCGTTCACCGGTAGCCATCTTCGTCCTCACTCCTTGCTGCCCGCCCGCTCATCCTGCCTCCCGGCGGAACTGGGACCGCGGGTGGTGCGATGGTCGAGCCCCCACATCCCCTGCTTGCGATAGGTCAGACGCATCCGCTGCACTGTCACCCGTGAAACCCGGCCGAAGCCCAGCGCGGTCAACTCCTCGCGCATCGCTGACTGCAACCAGTTGCCGCAGCTTCGCCAGGGGGCTTGGACATGAGCGTCGTGCACGTTGGTCCTCCCGTGCCCGTGAGTCGCCGTGCCCTGCGACGTGCTGCTCGACCCCGGGTTGAGCCCGACGGCCCGGCTCGCGCACGTGGTCCTGCTGGCCGCGGTGACAACGAGCTACCGCTCGAGGAGGTCCCGGCGCCGCGGGATGCCCGACCGTGAGGCGATGGACCCTTTCCTCCAGGAGCGAGAGAACGGGAATCGACAAGGGACCGCTCGGCCACCCCGCTAGAGTCCCGGATATCGCTCGCCCTTCAACATGAGGCAGGCACCAGCCACGGTGGATGCTGCTATCGGGAGGGGTTAGGGGCCACACGTCGGAAGTGGAAGGGGCAGTGCCGGCCGCCGGCGCCGATGGTCGTGCGCCGCTCGAAGGTGAAGCCGTGCCGGTCGGGGTCGATGGCGTCGATCCAATTTGCGTCGAAGGCGCAGAAGACCGGGGTCAGTTCGGCGGCGCCGTGCGCGGCCAGATGCTCGTGGTACAGGCATCGGTGAACGTCGACCTGGTAGACGCCGTCATCGTCACGGGGACGCTCGAAGGTGAACCCGGCGCCGAAGAAGTGGTTCTCCCTGGCCTTGGAGAAATCGACCATAGCGCGGAACGCGTCGGGGGCGTGGTCGAGGGCGGCCGCAGCGCCGGTCAGTATCGTCTCCCGCAGTGGCTCATTGAGGGCGAAGGTGAGAACCTCCCGCACGTCCGGGGGCGGCAGGAGCCCTGCCAGGAGTCGGGATCCGGCGATGACCAGGGACGTCAGCCGCACATGGTGGCGCGCGGCGTCATCGACGTGCCAGGCGCCTGAAGCATCTTCGAGTTCGGCGTGCGACGTCTTCATACGGCCGATCAGTTCCTCGGCGGCAGCGTCGTCGATTCCACGGTCCCGTAGCAGCGATGGCAGTGCCGCTTGGAAGGCGTCGATGACCGCCTGGGTGTCGGCGCCCGGTTCGGGCTCGTAACTCGCCCCCTCAGCAGTTAGCGGGGTGATTTCGGCATCCGGCTGAGGGCCGCCGGCGCCGGTGGTGCCGATCGGGGTGTCGGTCATGGGGATCCTCCAGGGATCGAGATGGTGGTGCGGTTCGCGGCATCACTCATCGGGCGAGGCCCCGCACCAGGGTTCGGGCCAGACGGTCGGCGTCGAGAAGGCCGGCATCCGGGGGGGTCACGGCGCTCACGCTGTCCGCCCGCGCGTTCAGGGCGCTGACGACCGTGACACCGTGCAGCATCACGACGACATCCGCCGCCGCAGCGGACGCGTCGAGCCCGGGACGCAACTGCCCTGCGGCTTCGGCCGCGGCGAGCACGGGAACGAGCGCCTCCCGCCACGCCTCGACGGCTTGCTGCTTTTCACCGAGCCCGGCCGCCAGCTCGGGGAGCGGCTCGGTCCGCAGCACGATCACCTCGAGCAGCTCCCGGAACCGAGGTTCGTCCTCGACCCGGCGGACGTATCCCGCGACGAATCCCTCCACCCGCACCAGTGGGGGCTCGTCGCCGTCCAGCGCCCCGAAGACCTCGGCGGCGAGCTCGCCCCAGCGGGCCGCGACGGCCGCGCCGAACAACTCCGCCTTGCTGCGGAAATGGTGATACAGCGCGCCCCGCGTGACCCGGGCCTCGGCGGCGACATCCTCAAGACGCGTCGCGGCGTAACCCTGCCGGACGACCACGGTGAGCATGGCATCCAGCAGCCCGGCCCGGGTGGCCGCTGCCTCTTCAGCGGTTCTCCTCATACATACAGGCTTGCACGTATGTATGAGGAGGTCAACCTCTCGGTCGTCCCCCTGTCACTTGGCCAAGAGCACGGAGCCTGCCGAACAGCGAGCCACCGATCGGCACGGAGAACACCAGGGCCCCCCGCCCTGAGCAATTGTCAATACCTGTGGACTGGTTGGCTTGGAGGGCGCCGCGTGCAGGCACCGCAGTAACGCGGTTGGCGTACGGTTCCTGCAGCCGGGCGGTTACCTTCGCTCGGGACGCAGGAGAACCTCGCTGCCGATGGGCGTGAATCCGCAGGCGAGGAAGGTACGTAGGGAGCGGGCGTTGCCTGGGGAAACGGCGGCGAAGACCGGTTCGCCTTCCGGGACCAGCGAGAGGGCATCGGACAGGAGCGACCGCCCATGCCCTCGGCTGCTGTCCTGGATGCGGTGGAGTTCTATACTCAACTCCCGCCGCCCGGCAAGGCCGTCGGCCAGGGTGATGAGGCCACGTTCGTCGCCGTGGACCTGGACGTTTGTCCGCAGCCACCGGGCGTGGCGGACACGTGGATGGTCGTCGGCGTCAGTCAGTTCCGCCAGGCGCGGGATGCCGCCGGTGCCGCGGGCGGTGAGTGTGGCGTCGGTGACGCCGATCCACCCCGTGGGCCCGGCGAGGTGGCGCAGGAAGTCCGCAGAGAGCGACTCGCCGAAACCGTCTGGGCCCTGTGCGTATACGGCTTACTCGGTCATGGCGGTGGCGACGACGGCGTGACCGGTAAAAGCGACCGAGCATTCGAGACCCCCGGGCAGGGGCGGCAGCACCGTCACCCGGCCGTCGACCGGCGGGAAGCAATGGTCGGCAGCGTCCATGAAGAACGTCAGGAGCGGGGGTGATTCCACGGTTGGCCGCCGCGTGTGTTGAGGAAGTCCAGTAGCGGGTAATTGCCGCATTCTATGGACCGGTTGAGGTTGTTCATGCCGCGAGGGTTTCGGGGCGTTCGACGAGGTAGCCGCGTTCGAAACGGGCACCAGCTCGGACGAGGGCGACGAGGTGGGGAGCGTTCACGGCCCGCCACCGGGCCTGGGCGGACTCGATGAGCTTGAAGACCATGGCCAGTGCGGCGGCGCGGGAGCCGGCGCCTTTGGTGACCTTGGTCCGCAGTCGCACGGTGGCGAAGGTCGACTCGATCGGGTTGGTGGTCCGCAGGTGGATCCAGTGCTCGGCGGGGAAGTCGAAGAACGCCAGCAGCTCGTCCTCGTCGTCCGTGAACCGCTTGACGACCTTGGGGTACTTCGCCCCATAGGCCCGCTCGAAGTCCCTGACGGCCCTGGCCGCGTGTTCCTTGTCCTCGGCGTTGTACATCTCCTGGAGGGCGCGCTTGGCCGCGGGCTGGGCGGACTTCGGGAGCGCGTCAAGCACGTTGGCGGTTTTGTGAACCCAGCACCTCTGATGACGGGTGTCGGGGAACACCTCGTTCAGCGCGTTCCAGAAGCCGAGCGCGCCGTCGCCGACGGCCAGGACCGGAGCCCGCATGCCGCGGCGGGCGCAGTCCCGCAGCATCCCTGCCCACGCCTCGGACGATTCGCGGTAGCCGTCCGTCATCGCGATCAGTTCCTTCGTGCCGTCCGCGCGCACGCCCATCAGCACCAGGACCGCGGCCTTCGCCTCCTCCAGGCGGATGCGCAGGTGGACACCGTCCGCCCAGACGTAGACGTAGTCTGTGGCGGACAGGTCTCGGTCCTGGAACGCGGCGTGGTCAGCCTGCCACTGGACGGTCAGCCGGGTCACTGTTGCGGGCGAGAGGCCGGCCGAGGAGCCGAGGAACTGCTCGAGAGCGGGCACGAAGTCCCCCGACGACAGGCCGTGCAGGTAGAGCAGCGGCAGCACTTCGCTGATCTGCGGGGACTTCCGGCACCACGGCGGCAGGATCGCCGAGGAGAACCGTCTGCGCTCGCCGCTCGCCTCGTCGACCCGCTTGTCGTTGACTCGCGGCGCCCTGACCTCGACGGCTCCGGCCACGGTGGTGACCTTCCTGGGCTGGTGGTAGCCGTTACGGACCACCAGCCGGCGCCCGTCACCGTCCCGTTCGCCGGACAACTCGGCTATATAGGAGTTGACTTCGGCTTCCAGCGCGGCAGCCAGCATCCGCCTCGCGCCCTCGCGGACGATCTCATCCAGCAGCGAGCCGCCGTTTGGCGTCGTGCCGTCCTCGTTGACTACCATAAGCACGGGCGTGCCTTCCCGACCGACGGTGCAACGTCGGCCTTGCTCGATGACCTATCGATCGATCCATCGGGAAGGTACGCCTCCTTCCGTCAGGCCGATCCACAGGTCCTGAGCATTGCTCCGCCGCCCGCAAGCGCGTGGCGGTCGCCTCAGTCGTCGCCATAGAGCCCCCGTCCTCGTCCTGGACGAGCCCACCGGCGCCCAGGACGCGCCAGGAAACGCCCTCCTTGGCCGGCTGGTCGACGATCTCGCCGCAGCAGGCAAGGTGGTCATCGCGATTACCCACGACGTGGAGTTCGCCCGTCGAAACGCCAACCGGATCGTCGTGCTCGACGAGGGCAGGGTCCTGCTCGACGGCTCTCCATCCGAGGTCTTCGCCCAGCCGGACACCCTTGCCTCGACGTTCGTGCTGCCGCCGGCGGGAGTACGCATCGGCGCCGCCGCCGGATTCCCGACACCGCCGCCCGAGTGCAGCGACCTTCTGGCCCTGGCGCCGACTTCCTGAGGCCCGGATCACCCCGCCGGTGACAGGCCCCACACCCCCCCCCATCTCATCCAGGCAGGGGCGATGGTCCTGCTGGCCTACCGCTCGGGGACGGAGAGAGTTTCGAACACAGTGAGTGGCTCCGCTGGGCGAGGACGGTGCCCGGGCGACGGGCAAGCGCAAAGAACGCTTCTTGGATGTCGCGCCGTCTCTCCCAGCGGATGCGCAGGTGCCGGGAGCCGTGGAAACAGTCCGGGCGCCGCAGCCTCAGCACCATTTGAGGGGGCAAGGACTGCTCGAGCTGGGTGGGACTCCCATCGAGCGGAGTCAAGCTCAGTCGAGTTCGTCGAGCGCGGCGATGGTCTCCCAGCGCTCCCCCAGCGTATTGAGGAGCCTCGCCGTCGTGGCATCGCCGGCGTCGTCCCCGAGCAGCGCACGGTCGAGCCGCCGGGCACGTCGGTTGATCTCGCGCAAGGTCGTTTCACCTTGCTCGGTCAGCGACAACAGCTTGCGCCGCGCATCCCGGGTCGAGGGGCGACGGCGGATCAGGTCCCGTTTCTCCAGGCGGCGGCATACGTCGGCCATCGTCGAGGTGTCGAGGGCGACCGCGCCGGCGAGATAGCTCTGGTCGCTGTCGGGATAAGCGTGGATCACTGTGAGGACCGCGAACTGCGGGCCGGTCAGTACCGAGTCGACGTGACGGTGCCAGGCAGCCAGGTATGCCTGATACATCCGGCGGGCCCCGTAACCGGGCGCGGCGACCAAGTCGTCGGGCGGGGCCGGAGTCATCGGCACAGTCCGCTCGACGTCGTCGCTTATGCGTGCCGGCCCGCTCATCTCACCCTCCATAGCATGTCCGCCCCACTTGGCGCCATGGATTCTACGTGCTCGGACGATAGTGCCGAACCGCGTAGCCGGGCCAGTGGTTCATCGCAAGCCGTGGCGCACGGAAATTCAGGCCCCGGCTCTTGAGCGTCCGGATCATCCGTGCTCGCATGGCCTGATTCACAGTACCGGCCAGAGGAGTTCTTCATGGCTCAGACCCGGATTCGGGAGTAGTGGTGGCCACACGCTGGTGAGATGGCGACAGGTGCTTGCCGTCCGGGCCGGATCGCGGTTGTCGGGCCGGACCGGCCAGGAGCAGGAAGGCAGCCGTCGGGTGAGGAGTTCACGAGTCGGTCGCTGGGGGCGACGGCAGGTCCGTGTCGGCCCGCCGGATGGACCGGATCGGCGGGGGTGGCCAAGGTGGCCGATCTCGTCGACTGCCTCGGGAGCACCACGGCCCTGGATGCCGGAGTCGGCCCGACCAAGCAGCGTCGCCGGGGACTGTTCACGGGCGGGTTGCTGGTCCGGCTGACGTCCCGCCGGCTGGCCGGTGGACGGTTTTGGTCCGGGTTGGATCGGACATGGCCGACACCGCGGTTGCGGTACTCGCCCTGGTCCGGTTCCCCGCCTCGACCACCGCGGCCGGGCAGGCACGTCGATTCGACACCGGCCAGCAGCGGGGAATCGAGGCCGGGATCGCCGCGGTGAACCGGCGGGTCCTGTCCCGGGTCCCGCCCGACGCCGCGCACGGCTGCACGCGCGAGTGACGATCGGTCTGGAGGCCACCGAGGTCGAGGGCTACGGTGATTCTCTCCGTGGCCGCCGGTGGCGTATGTGGGCGCCAAGGGCTCCCGGCGTACGCACCAGGACCGGCTCGAGCGGTTGCGCGAGGTGGGCCTCACCGAGCTGAACTGGCCCGCCTGCACTCGCCGATCGGGCTCGACCTGGGCGCCCGTACGCCCGAGGAGACGGCGCCGTCCATCGCCGCCGAGATCGTCGCCACCCGCCACGACGGCACAGGCTTACCCCTCACGGGCGCCCACACGCCGATCCACCGGGAGGCGGGGGCGGCCCGGGTGGGC
This sequence comes from Streptomyces sp. 3N207, assembly GCF_052246355.1. Lineage (NCBI taxonomy): Bacteria > Bacillati > Actinomycetota > Actinomycetes > Kitasatosporales > Streptomycetaceae > Streptomyces > Streptomyces sp. 3N207. The sequence continues at coordinate 60,529 of NZ_JBQQBV010000032.1, forward strand.
CGCATCGGAGGAAGGGCCTGAGCCTTTCCGGCACGTCAGCCGAACGTGTGGGTTGCGCTGTCGGCCTCTGCCGCCGGTGTTCCGCCGTCTCGGCTGCGTGCCGTTGCGGCGGGAAACGGTTCCGTGCCCGGGGTCAGGAGGCCCGGTTCCGGCCCCCGCGTCGGCACCGCCGAGTCGATCAAGCCCGCGGTCGCCGGGCTCCCGCCAGATTCGGGTCGACCCGAACGCTCTGCTCGCAGCCTGATCACGGCCGGCCCGCGGCGGGGGAACCGCACCACGTTGCGGCACGACGAGCGCGCCACCGGGCCGGCTGAGGCCCGGACCGTCAGCTGCCGGACCGGTCATCTCGGCGCAGAAGAGCTCCCGCGGAGTCAACTCACGTGCAGCCGCGGGAGCTTGGCCCGGGCGGATCATGACGTGGCCACGTGGCGCTGCAGCGCTGTTCAGGCGCATCGAACGTCGCCGCGCAGTCGAAATCGGCCGGTGCGCCGTCAAGGGTATTGCGTCTTCGGATAATCCGTGCTCGGATCATTTCCTCGACGGACTCACAGTGAGGCGGAGGTCAGGGATGGCAGCGAGCCAGTCGTTCGAGGTCGTGATCGCCGGAGCCGGCCTGGGGGGCCTGTGCGCCGCCCTTTCACTGCGGCAGCGCGCTCTGCGAGTGACGGTGGCCGAGGCCGCGCCGCAGCTCGGCGAGATCGGCGCCGGGATTCAGACCGCGCCGAATGCGAGCCGCATCCTGATGGGTCTGGGTCTGCGCCCTCAGCTGGAGCGGATCCGGACCGAGCCGCAGGACCAGGTGCGCCGACGCTGGGCTGACGGCAGCATCATCGCTCAGCTCCCGCTCGGGCAGCGTGTGGCCGACGAGTACGGGGCGCCGTACTGGCACTACCATCGCGCTGACCTGCACAAGGTGCTCCTGGACGCTTGCCTGGACCCCGAGGGCCCGGGGCCGGTCGTCCAGATCGCCAACGGCGCTCAGATCGTTGATGTGGACCGTAGGGACCCGAACCGGCCGGCCGTCGTCGCGGCGGACGGACGCCGTTTCACCGGCGACGTGGTGGTGGGTGCTGACGGTATTCGTTCCGCGGTGCGCGAGGCCTCGGGTTTCGAGGACACTCTGGCGTTCTCGGGGGAGATGGCCTATCGGGCCCTGATCCCCGGCGACCTGATCTCCGCGGATCCCGCGACCCGGTTCCTGGCCGACCGGTTCCACTCGACGATCTGGTACGGCCCGGACAAGCACCTGGTGCACTACATGATCCGCGGCGGCGACTACCTCAATGTCGTCGCGATCGTGCCGTGCAGCGAGACGATCGAGCGGGAGTGGAGCGGGCCGGCCACGGCGGCGGATCTGGCGGCGGAGTACACCGACTGGGACGACCGGGTTCCGACGATGCTGGCGAAGGCCAAGGACGAGGACGTCTCGCTGTGGGCGATGTTCCGTCGCCGCCGCGACCCGGCGTGGGTCGACGGGCGGGTGGCGCTGCTCGGCGACGCCTGCCACGCCATGCTGCCCTACCAGGCCCAGGGCGCCTCGCAGGCCATGGAGGACGCCGCCGTGCTAGCCGAGGAGCTGGGCCAGGTCACCAGGGAGGGCATCGACGCGGCTCTGGTGCGCTACGTGCACCGGCGCGCCAAGCACGCCGGCATGGTGCAGGACGCCTCCCTGCGGAACATGCACTTCTACCACCTGCCGGACGGGCCGGAGCAGCGTGAGCGTGACGCGAAGCTTCGCGGCTTCAACGGTGAGTCCGACGTTTCCTACGACTGGCTGTGGAACGGCAGTCCCCTCGCCGACCCGGACAACGAATCGATCCACTATCAGTTCGCCCGCTGACCAACGCCCCTGCTCCACCCACCGCAAACGAAGCGAGTGTGCTTATGCGTACCGGAGATCAGATCGTCCAGGACCTGCCCTGGCGATGGAGTGTCCAGGGTAAGATCTTCCTCCTTGGCGGACTCGGCTACATGTTCGACGCCTGGGACGTCGCGCTCAATGGTTTCCTGACCCCTCTGGTGGGGCGGGAGTTCGATCTGCCGACGGCCCAGGGTGGTCTGGTCGCCACCGCGAACCTGATCGGCATGGCGGTCGGTGCCGTGGCGTGGGGAACCGTCGCCGACCGGATCGGACGCAAGAAGGCTTTCAGCATCACCCTGCTGATATTCGCGCTGTTCTCGGTGCTGGGGGCTCTGTCACCCAACGTCGAGGTCTTTCTGCTGCTGCGCTTCCTGGCCGGGGTGGGGCTCGGTGGTTGCATCCCCGTCGACTACGCCATCGTCAGCGAGTTCTCCCCCCGCAAGCACCGGGGGCGGGTGCTCTCGGCGATGGACGGGTGGTGGCCCGTCGGTACGACCCTGGCCGGGTTGTCGGCGACCTTGCTGGTCCCGGTGCAGGGGAACTGGCGTTGGATGCTCGCGCTGATGGTCCTCCCCGCTGTGCTGCTGTTCTGGGTGCGCCGAGGAGTGCCGGAGTCCCCGCTCTACCTCGTCCGCAAGGGCCGTGAAGCGGAGGCACGCGCGGTGATCGACGACCTGGTCCGGCGGACCGGCGCGGCCCCGGAGCCGTACGTGATACCAGCTGCGGTCACCGAGGACACCCGCGGTGGGGCGGCAGCTGCGGCGTTCGACCAGCTGCGGCGGGTCTGGGCGTTCAACCCGAAGGTCACCGGCGTGGCCTGGTCCCTGTTCGTCACAGTCATGCTCGTCTACTACGCGGCGCTGAGCTGGATGCCCTCCATCCTTCGCGCCGAAGGGTTCGGCGAGATAGCGGCGTTCGCGTCCACGACCTTGATGAACACGCTGGGCATCGTCGGTGTCCTCATCGCGGTCCTGGCGGTCGACCGGGTCGGCCGCAAGTGGGTGATCGGGGTCGCCGGGCCGCTTGCCGCAGCCACGCTGGTGACGTTCGCACTCGTCCTCAAGTCTCCGGCCGGTGCCGTCGTGGCGATCGGTGCGTTCGGTATGTTCGCGCTGATCGTCATCCCGGTCATGTACGCCTACGTCTCCGAGCTCTACCCGACCGAGCTGCGCGCGTCAGGGTTCGGGTGGGCGTCGTCGTCGAGTCGGGCGGTGACCGGTTTTGCGCCGCTCGTGTTCGGCAGCGTGCTGTGGCCGGTGCTCGGGCTCCCGCTCACCTTCGCCGTTCTGGGGTTGCTCGTCGCGGCTGCAGTTGTGTTCATGGCCGTGGGTGCGCCTGAGACCCGTGGTGCCGAACTCGACCGGGTCCCTGGCAGCACCCCGGAGGTTCCCGCTCCGGACGCCGCGGCCCCGGCCGGGTGAGCCGGGTGCCCGCCTGGGGCGGGTACGCCACAGCGACGGACGACAGCAAAGGAGGTCCGGGTATTGAAACCCGCCGCGTTCACCTACCACAAAGCCCACGACGTGGCCGATGCAATCGGTCTGCTCAGCCGGCTCAGCGCGGACGGTGAGGACCCGAAGCTCATCGCCGGCGGGCAGAGCCTGATACCCATGATGAGCTTCCGGCTTGCCCGGCCGACTTCGCTGGTCGATCTCGGGCCGCTGCGCCGGGACCCCGCCGCCACCTCGATCCAGCTCGACGGCGCCGGCCTGCGGATCGGGGCGCTGGCCACCCACCGCAGCGTCGAGCTGGCCACGGCGCAACTGGGCCCGGACTTCGACGTGCTGGCCCGGTCGATGCGGTGGGTCGGGCACCTGCCGATACGTTCACGCGGCACCGTGGCCGGCAGCATCGTCCATGGTGACGCCACCGCCGAGTGGTGCCTGCTGGCGCTGCTGCTCGACGCCGTCATCGTCGCCGAGGGCCCGTCCGGGACCAGAGAGATCGCTGCCGAGGACATGTTCCAAGGTTTCTACGCGACCGCGATCGAGCCCGATGAGGTCGTCACCGAGGTGCTGTTCACCCACCGCGCCCCCCGCTCGGCTTTGACGGAGTTCGCCCGCCGCCACGGAGACTTCGCCGTCGTCGACGCCGCGGTCAGCCTCGGCTCTCCGGGCCCCGACGGCTCGCTCACCGGTGGCCGAGTCGTCCTGGGCGGGGTCGCGCCGGCGCCGGTGCGGGTCCCCGAGGCGGAGCAGGTCCTCGTCGGCGGGACGCCCGGGCCGGAGCTGTTCGCCGCGTGTGCGGACGCCGCGGCTCAGGCGATCGATCCGCCCGAGGACGCGGCGGGCACGGCGCACTACCGGCGCCGACTCACCCGAACCATGGTCAAGCAAGCGCTGGAACAGGCATGGGAGCGAGGACAGACCCGATGAACGACCAGCACACCGGCCCCTCCACGCCACCGGCCCCGGCCGATCCCGACCGCACAGCGACCGGAGCCGAGCCCGACGGCCCGGTCGTGCGGGGTGACCCGCCGGTCAGCGAGGAGAGCACAAGCCGCGACCGCGGACCGCGCTTCGACGGCGCCCGGGGACGGTGGGTCGGCGCCTCGGTGCCGCGTCGCGAGGATCCGCGGCTGCTGGCGGGCCGTGGCCGGTTTGTCGACGACATCCAGCTGCCGAGGATGCTGCATGCCGGGTTCGTCCGCTCGACGGCGGCTCACGCCAGGATCACCAGCGTGGACCTCGATGCCACCCGCGAGATCGACGGCGTCGTCGCCGCCTACGATGCCGCCGATCTCGACCTCGGCGACATCGTCGCGCTGCTCGACCGGCCCCCGGAGGAGTTCTCGCCCACCGCGATGCCGATCCTGGCCAGGGACAAGGTCCGGTTCGTCGGCGAACCGGTGGCCCTGGTCGTGGGCCGCGATCCCTACTGCGTCGAGGATGCGATCGAGGCCGCGGTCGTCACCTATGAAGCCCACGACGCAATTGTCTCCGAGAACACCGCACTCGCCGCCGGCGCCGCTCTGGTCCACGAGGAGGCGCCAGGCAACGTCCTGCTGGACGTATCGATGTTCGACACCCCCGGGGTGGACGACGCCTTCGACGCCGCCGCATCCGACGGTTGCGTGGTGGAGGTGCTCACCCGCACCGGCCGGCAGAACGCACTGCCCCTGGAGACCCGCGGGGTCGTGGCGGCCTGGGACGACCACGACGAGCAGCTGCTGGTACAGACCTGCTCTCAGGTTCCGCACCAAGTGCGCACGGTGCTGGCCCGGTCGCTGCGCATCCCGGAACGCATGGTGCGGGTGACCGTCCCGGACATGGGCGGCGGGTTCGGGCAGAAGTGCGTCGTCGGGCGGGAGGAGATCGCCGTCGCCGCTGCGGCGCGCCGCCTGGACCGGCCGGTGAAGTGGATCGAGGACCGACGCGAGTCCCTGACCGCGGGCTTCCTCGCCCGCGAGCAACGCTACCGATCCCGCGCTGCGTTCGACGCCCAGGGCAGGATCACCGCCCTCGACGTGGACGTGGTCTGCGACATGGGCGCCTACTCCTGCTATCCCTTCACCGCCGGGATCGAGCCGCTGATGGCCTCCGCCGAGATGCCCAGCGTCTACCGGGTCCCCGCCTACCGGGTGCGGGGGCGGGCGATCGCTACCAACAAGGCCCCGACCGCCCCGTACCGCGGGGTGAGCCGGCCGCAGTACGTGATGGCCATCGAACGGCTCATGGAACGAGCCGCCCGCGAACTCGGGTTGGACCCGGTCGAGATCCGCCGGCGCAACGTCATCACCGAGTTCCCCTACACCGGAATCAACGGTGTCACCTACGACCCCGGCACCTACCGGGAATCCCTCGATCTCGCCGAGCAAACGCTGCGCGAGGAGGGCTGGTACGAACTGCGTGAGCGCGCCGCGGCCGAGGGGCGGTACCTCGGGATCGGGTACTGCTGCTTCTCCGAGCGCACCGGCTACGGATCCGAGGCCTTCGCCAAACGCAAGATGCGGGTAGTGCCCGGGTTCGACATCTCCGAGATCCGCATGGACACCACCGGCTCGGTCGTGGTCACCAGCGGCACGATGAACCACGGCCAGTCCCACGAGACGACGCTGGCACAGATCGTCGCCGACCGGCTCGGTCTCGGCATCGACAAGGTCAAGCTGCGCCAGGGCGACACCGAACGCATCGTCTACGGGTGGGGCACCTTCGCCTCCCGGTCGGCCACCATCGGCGGGTCGGCGGTCTCCATCGCTGCCGCCCGGCTCGGCGAGGTTCTCTGCGACATCGCCGCGCACCTGCTTCAGACCCGGCCCGACCAGGTCCGGCTCGACGGGCGGGGCGGCGTCGTGCAGGTCGACGACCCCGGCCGCCGGATCTCGTTCGAGGACATCGCCGACGTCGCCTACCTGCGAGCGCACCTGCTGCCCAAGGACGTCGAGCCGACGCTGTCGGCGACCGCAAGCTTCGACGTCCCCGGCGATGGCACCTTCTCCAACGCCACCCACGCGGTCGTCGTCGAGACCGATCCGGGGACCGGTCAGGTACGCATCCTGCGCTACGCCTGCGTCGAGGACTGCGGAGTGGTCATCCACCCCAAGGTCGTCGACGGACAGTGCCGCGGCGGCATAGCCCAGGGCATCGCCGGCGCGCTGTTCGAAGAGATCACCTACGCCGACAACGGCGAGCCATCGGCCGCGAGCTTCATCGACTACCTGGTGCCCACCGCGACCGAGATCCCCGATATCACCGTCTCCCACCTCGAAACGCCCTGCGCGTTCACCGAGAACGGCGCCAAAGGCGCCGGGGAGGGCGGCACCATCGGCGCCCCGGCGGCGGTGCTCAACGCCATCAACGACGCACTGCGCCACACCGGCGTCGAACTCGACGCCACCCCCGTGCACCCGCAGACCGTGCTGGCCGCGCTGGACGGCGCACCCGAGCGCGACACCCCCCGTCCCCCGCAGAAGGCGAGCTCCCCCGCATGAGCGACCAGCACCTGATCGAACTGCACGTCAACGGCACCGACCACGAAATCCTGGTCGAGCCCCGGCAAACCCTGTCCGACGTGCTGCGCCACAAGCTGGGGCTGACCGGAACGCACGTGGGCTGTGAGCACGGCGTGTGCGGGGCGTGCACCATTCTGGTCGACGACGCACCGGTCCGCGCGTGCCTGATGTTCGCCGTACAGGCCGAGAACAGCGAGATCCGCACCGTGGAGTCCCTCGGCGCCGACGGACAGCTCTCGGACCTGCAAAAAGCCTTCGGCGCCCACCACGGCCTGCAATGCGGATTCTGCACACCGGGGTTCCTCATGCTCGCAGAGGGCTTCCTCGCCCAGCGCCCCGACGCCGGACGCGAGGAAGTCCGAGAAGCGGTCTCGGCCAACATCTGCCGCTGCACCGGCTACCAGACCATCGTCGACGCGGTCACCGAGACCGCGCACAACCGCCGGACCGCACTCGCCACGGACCCGGTCGGCGCCGTGGTGTCCGGGCAGACCCCCGACCCGAAGAAGGAAGCGACCCCGTGATCCTCGACAACCATCTCGATGTCCCGGCCGACCCTGACGCCGTGTTCGCCCTGATCAACGACGTCGAAAGGGTCGCCGCCTGCCTGCCCGGCGCGATACTCGACGGCCGCGACGGCGACAACTACCTCGGCCGGGTCAAGTTCAAGGTCGGCCCGATCAGCGCCGCCTACTCCGGCACCATCCGCTTCGTCGAGGTCGACGACACAAATCGACGGCTGCAGCTCTCAGCACGCGGCGCGGAAAGCCACGGCAACGGCGACGCCGAGGCCGAGGTGATACTCACCGTCTCACAGGCACCTGGCGGCTCGAGGCTGGACCTGCACACCGACCTGTCGGTGCGCGGCAAGATCGCGCAGTTCGGCAAGAGCGCGATCAGCTCGGTCTCCAAACGGCTGCTGGAGCAGTTCGCACGCAACCTCACAGCGCAGTTGCAGGAGCAGCCCTCGCCCGCGCAGGCTCCCGCCGTCACCGGCTCCGCCATACCCGCAGCCGCGTCCTCCGCGGCCGCCACCGGCCAGGCCCGCACCGCGGCAGGAGGGGAGGAGCTCGACGGGCTCGCGATGCTGCTGCCCCCTGGCGTCACCCGGTACCTCCCAGTGGTCGCCGCCGGCCTCGCGGGCCTGTTCCAGGGCTGGCTGCTGGGCCGCATCCGTAGCCAGGACAAGCTGATCAAGGAGTTGCAGCGTGGCCGATGACTCCAGGGCCCCGGGACTGCACGGGGACGCGACCGACGTGACCTACGAGCGGGCCGGCTTCGGCGCTGCCGTGCCCCGCGGGCGCCACCCCGCGCTGGTCGTGGTCGACCTGACCCGTGGCTTCACCGAGCCGCAGTTCCCGTCGGGAGCCGACCTGACCGCCGAGGTCACCGCCTCCCGGGCGCTTGTCGACACCGCCCGACGCGTGGGGGTTCCGGTGGTCTACACCGCGATCAGCTACACCCCGGCCGAGGCCGACGGTGACGCGATCGCCTGGCTGCGCAAGGCTCCCGGGATGCGCAGCCTGCGCGAAGGGCACGCCGAAGTCGACCTCGACCCCCGCCTCGAGCACCGCACCGAGGACCACCTCGTGCTCAAGAAGGGCGCCTCGGCGTTCCACGGCACGGGGCTGGCCGCGCTGCTCACCGGACTGCACACCGACACCGTTCTGGTGTGCGGGGCGACGACTTCGGGATGCGTGCGGGCCACCGCCGTCGACGCCGTCCAGTCCGGCCTCGACACCCTCGTCGTCGGCGAGGCCTGCGGCGACCGGGCCCGCGGTCCGCACGACGCGGCCCTGTTCGACCTGCAGGCCAAGTACGCCGACGTCGTCTCCCTGACCGAGGCGCTCGGCTACCTGGACGGCCTCGGCGTCGGCTCCCCCGAGGTCGCAGCCTCCGCAGGTTGACAACCACCCCGAACATCACGAGCCGAGGAAGGCCCCCGTGACTCAGCAGGTTCCGACCATCCCGACCGAAGTACCCGAGCACCGCGTCCTGACCCAGCCCGCCCTGGCCGACCTCGCCTCCATCCCGGCGACCAGCCGATGGGTCCGCTCCGGTGCGCTGCGGCTGCACGTCCTGGACCACGGACCGGCCGACGGCGTCCCGGCGCTGATTCTGCCCGGCATCACCAGCCCCGCTATCACCATGGAGTTCGTCGCCCGCCAACTCACCGACCTCGTCCGGCCGATCGTGCTCGACGTCCGCGGCCGCGGACTCTCCGACAGCGCACCCGCCGACGCCGACGGCCCGCTGCGCGGTTACGACCTCGCCGGCTACGCCGCCGACACCGAGGCGGTGATCACCGAGCTCGGCCTGGACCGGCCGATCCTGCTCGGGCACTCGATGGGTGCCCGTATCGCCGCCGTCGTCGCAGCAGCCGGCCGACACGAGCTGCGCGGCACGGTCCTGGTCGACCCGCCGATGAGCGGGCCGAGCCGGGACCGGTACCCGACGACACTGGAGGTGTTCCTGGGCCAGCTCGACCAGGCTCGGCGCGGCACCGACGCCGACGAGGTTGCCGCTTCCTGGCCCCGCTGGCCCCGCGCCGAGCAGGAGCTGCGCGCCCGCTGGCTGGCTTCCTGCTCTCGGACCGCGGTGGCCGCCACGCACGCCGGCTTCGAGTCCGAGGACTTTTTCATCCACTGGCCGCAGGTCCCGGCCCCGTCGGTGCTCATCTACGGCGGCGACAGCCCCGTGGTGACGGCCGCAGGCGCCGACGAGGCCGCGAAAACCAACCCGGACGCCGCCCTGGCCGAAGTCCCCGGCGCAGGACACATGGTGTTCTGGGACGACCCGGTGGCCGGCATCCGCGCGGCCCGCGAAGCGATCCGCAGCATGCTCTGAACGTCCGTTCCCGTATACGTCGGAGGCCGGGCCCGATACTCGGGCCCGGCCTCCCACGTTTGCGCAGCCGCGTATCAGCCGACGCGGGCGACCGCACCCGGATCGCGTCGAGTGCCGTCGAGCAGCGCCCCGGCACCCGGAACCGTCGTCGCCAGCCCCAGTTCCGACAGGATTCGGAACGTGGTGGCGGTCGCCGCCGAAAGCACCGGGATGCCGACCTCGTCCTGCACCGGCTGGATCGACGGCAGCGACGGCATCTGGACGCAGGCCGACAGCACCAGCGCGTCGGCGCCGGTCAGGTCGAGCTTGCGCCAGTGTTCACGCAGGTCCGCCGGGGCAAGCCGGGCGACGGCCAGGTTGTCCGGCACCTCCAGTGACAGCGAGTCCACGACCTCGACGCCGGCTTCCTCGAGGTAGGCCACGACCGCCTCGGTCAGCGGCTTCAGGTAAGGGGTGATGATCGCGACCCGCTTGGCCCCCAACGCGGCGATGCCCGACAGCAGTGCTCCCGCAGAGGAGACGACCGGGGCTTGCGCACCCTCGGCCCTGAGCGTGGTGGTGATCGAGTCCTCGGCGGTGCAGTGGTAGCCGGGGCCCTGGGCCATGATCGCGACCAGACAGGCGGTCGCGACGACGTCCGGACGGGCGTCAGCGAGCTCCGTGGCCGCGCGCTCGGCCTGCGCGTTCATCGCGCGCAGCTGCTCGGGGGTGACGTGCTGCATCCGGGCCCGGGCCGTGTGGAAGACGAACCGGTCTCCCGAGTCGACCTCCTCTCGGGCGCGCAGCATCCGCGGTAGTTCGGCCTCCATGGTGAGGTTCGAGCTCGGGACGATCATCCCGATGTGGTGCTCACGCTGGTCGTCGCGGCTCACCGCTTGTTCACCGGCCGCATCTCCGGGACCGTCAGCTCGCCGGCGTCGACGATCAGCTCGTCGTCGAGGTAGAGGCTGTTGCCACGCATGGGGATGTCGAAGTGGCAGGCGGTGTCGTTCGGGCCGCCGAGCTCGTTGTTCGGGCCGATGGAGAACATGACGTTGCCGTAGAAGCTCCGCAGCTCCATGCCCATCCCGCCGGGGAATTGGGTCAGGCCGTGCCAGTGGGCCCGCTCGTCGAGGCCCCAGCCGACGTGGCTCATGCCGTAGCCGCGCGGGTCTTCGAAGGACTCGATGTAGGACTTGAGCAGGTCCGCGTCGAGCCCCGAGGAGCCGGCGCCGCCGCGGATGTCGCGGATGAAGCCCTCCTCGATCGTCAGCTCGACCGGAGTCTGGACGTAGGTGTTGAACGGCAGAAGCACGTCACCGGGTGCGAGGACGATCTTCCCGGCGACACCGTCGTCGGCGCCGCCGGTGAACACGAACGCGGCCGGCCAGTGGTCCCAGCGGCCGGGGGTGTCGGTGTAGCCGTACTCGCTCAAGGTCGGGTACACGCCGAGCTGGTAGGTGATGTCCGTGCCGTGCGGGCTGGTGATACGCATCGTCGACGCCTTCGCCAGCAGCTCCGCGCCGACCTCGACGCGCTCGCGCAACTCACGAGTCGGGATCAGCCGGGCGAGCAGCTCCGGCGGCTCGACGGCGGTGAGGATCCGGGTGCTGGCCTCCTGAATCGCGAACTGTTCTTTCGAGAACAGCAGGAACGTACAGTCGACGACCATGTCGACCGCCTTGAGCGCGTCGACGGCCAGCGGGATGTTCCCCAGCCCGGAGTCACCGACAGCCCACACACCGCTCGCGCTCGCCGGCGACGGCAACCGCATGTGGTAACCGCTGGCACCGAGCTTCTGGATCGCCCACAAGAACGCGTCGGCGTACTCGGGGCGATCCGCGCCGCGAGTCAGCACCACCACGGTCTCGCCCTCGTGCACGCCCGACAGGGTCAGCTGCTGCAGACAGATGTCGTTGAACAGGTTCTGGTCCATCGCGACCACCTCCACAGGTAATCCGAGCACGTATTATCCGGACACGCAAGAGCTGCGGCCGCTCAAGGTCGGACTCTGTGCTGGGTCACCGGAGACGTCGGGCCCGAGAGACCGGGACGGTCAGGAGATCCGCCGGCGCTTCGCGGCGGCGTCCCACTCCCGCGGCCCCGAGGCATGCGAGCGGGCGGTTTCCGTAGCGGCGAACAGTCACTGCCCCGTCGAGGTTGGCGCCCTGTCCAAACCACCCAGGTGCCGAGCATCAGTGCACTCGGCGGTCTTCCAGCGGGGCTGCGTGCAGGGTCGGGGTTCGCTGGGCAGGCACGGCGTGTGATTGACCAGCCTCGCCGAGTTGCTGACCACCGCGATGCTGCTGGTGTTGTGCAGCAAGGCCGCGACGACCGGATTGATCGACCCTCCGGCACCGGCGACCAGACCGACCAGGTTGACGCCGATCGCCAAACCGTAGTTCTGCCGTACGACGCGCAGGGTGTGGCGGCTCAGCTCGACGACGCCGGCCACCTGCTGCAGGTCGTTGCCCGCGAGTGCGATGTCGGCGGTCTCCAGCGCCACGTGCGAGGAGTGCGCACCCATGGCGATGCCGACGTCCGCGAGCGCCAGGGCGGGGGCGTCGTTGGTGCCGTCCCCGACCATGGCCACGAGGTGCCCCTCGTCCTGGAGGTCGCGGATCAGCTGGAGCTTCGCTTCGGGCAGCGCGTGTGCGTGCACCTCGTCGATGCCCAGGGCGTCGGCCACCGCCGCGGCCGTCTCCGGCGAGCCGCCGGTCAGCAGGATGATGCGCTGCACCCCGAGGTCCTCCAACTGGCGCACAACCGTGTCGGCTCCTCCGCGTACCGCGTCGGACAGGCCGAGCATGCCGATCAAGTCGTCGTCGTGGGCCAGGCAGATGACGGTCTCTCCCTGGGCGCGCAGCTGTTCGGTCCACTGCTGGGCGTGACCGGGCAGTTCCATGCCGTGCTGGCGCAACAGAGCCGGGCTGCCGACCAGGAGGCGACTCCCGTCCAGCTCGGCGCGCATGCCCATGCCGAGGACGACTTCGCAGGCCTGGTGGATGGGGATGTGCAGGTGCTGTTCCTCGGTGCGCCGGACGATGGCCTCGGCGAGGGGGTGTCGGGCATGCAGCTCGCCGGAGGCCGCCAGGCTGAGGACCTCGTCCGCGGTGAACTCCTCGTGGAAGGTGACCACGCTGGTGACGAGCGGGCGGCCGAGGGTCAGGGTGCCGGTCTTGTCGAAGACCACGGCTGTGACGCGTCCGACGCCTTCCAGGTGGGTGCCGCCCTTGATCAGGGTGCCGTGGCGGGCGCCGTTGCCGATCGCTGCGCTGATCGCGGTCGGGGTGGCCAGCCCGGCGGCACACGGGCAGGCGATGAGCAGCATGGTCATGGCGCGGCGGGCGTCCCGCGTCAGCAGATACGTGCCCGCGGCCAGCGCGAAGGAGACGGGGACGAAGCGCCTGGTGAAGCGGGCGGCCACGGTCCGGATGGGCGCCCGGTCGGCCTGGGCCTCCTCGACCCGGCTGATGATGCGGCCGACCGTGGTGTCCCGTCCGACCGAGGTGGCACGTACGGTGAGCGAGCCGGAGGTGACGATGGTGCCTGCGTAGACCTCTGCGCCTTCCTGTGCGTAGACGGGAAGCGCCTCGCCGGTGATCGCCGCCTGGTCCACGAGTGCCGCACCGGTGACCACGGTGCCGTCGACAGGGATCCTGTGGTGCTGGTGTACGGCGACCACGTCACCTTCCACCACGTCCTCCAGCGCGACCTCGACCTCCGCCCCGTCCCGTACGAGCCAGACTCGCTCCTCGCCGATGGTGAGCAGTTCCTCGATCGCGCGGCGGGTGCGGCGAAGAGTCAAGGTCTGCAGGAACTCGCCGATGTTGAGCAGCCACAGCACGGTCAGCGCCACGACGTTCTCGCGCAGCACCAGGGAGATGACCGTCGCGGCCGTCACGAGGGTGTCCGTACCGGGCCGTCGGCGGCCAGCCAGCGTGTGCAGTGCCCCCCGGAAGAAAGGCAGCCCGCTGAAGACGGTCGCCGCTCTCAGGAACCCGGTGGGTGCTCTGGCGGTCCACGGCTTGCGGCGCAGGACCAGGCGGTGGAGCGCCACCACAGCGAGCACCGCGCCGCGGCGGATTCAACCAGTCGTCGCAACACCGGCTTGGGCTGATCGTAGATGATCGTTGAGGGCTTCTGCGGGTGTCTTCCAGCCGAGGATCTTTCGGGGACGCGAGTTGAGGACCGTGGCGATGGCGGCCAGTTCGTCGCCGCTCCATCGGGACAGGTCGGTGCCCTTGGGAAAGTACTGGCGCAACAGCCCGTTGGCGTTCTCGTTCGTGGCCCGCTGCCATGGGGCGT
>NZ_JBQQBV010000033.1:0-66150 GCF_052246355.1 Streptomyces sp. 3N207
ACGCTCAGCGCCTGGTCTTCATCGAGATTCGACGGCAGCCTTCAGCGTCAACTCGGCATCTGATCTTCAGTGCGCGCAGCCGCCCATCAGCAACCCCCCAGGCCGCGCGGCCACAAGCCGCACTGAACCCCTCACGCCGAACCACTGAAAACCAAACGCCAAACATCACAGGCGCGTGGAGCGCAGGATGCGCGGCAGGAGGCCGACGGGAGCAAGACTGTCGCGGATGTGTGCGGCGCCGGCGGGTCCGCGGTGTGTTCGGGTGAGCCTGGTGACGAGCAGGTGGGGGTTGTCCGTACTGAGTCGGTGTCGGTGCTCCTGGCAGCGTTGCAGCGCCTTCCAGGTCGCGCCGTCCAGCGGGAGATGCACTGACCTGCCGGGGAACCGGACGCTCTGGCGGTGGGGGTCGATGCCGGCATCGGTGAGCTGGCGCAGCTCGGTGATGGTTGCTGCGTGCAGGAGAGCAGCGAGGCCGATGAAGGCCTCGTGTGGGTGGATCTCGTGGTTGGTGGCCCACCGCCTGTACAGGGTGCGCTGCCGGGCTGGGGTGAGGGTGGGTCCGTGAAATCCCCTCTGCTGTACTGCGGTTACCGGGTCGGTTGGGTTGTGGAGGATGGCCTTGGAGCGGTGGGCGTAGGCGAAGAACTGGCGCATGCCCGCGAGTCGGGAGGCGCGGCGTGCCGGGGCGAGGGCGAGGAAGGACTCCAGGTGGGCGGTGGTGACGCTCGTCCAGCTCTTATGTCCCTCGCTGTGGAGGTGGAGGGCCAGGTCGCGGATGGCCTCCAGGCGGATCTCGATGGTCTTAAGTTGGTTGGGGTGTAGCCCGAGCTGCTGGGCTTGCTCGCGCTGGAGCAGCAGGAAGTCGGCAAATCCCTCGACCTGGCGGCGCAATGGGGCGGGGGCAGCCTCGATACGGCGAGTGCGGCGGGCTGCTGCTCGCCGGTCGGTGAGGCCTGGTGGCGGGTCGAGGTGGCCGTGGGTGTGGAAGAAGTCGGTGAGTGCTCCGACGAGTTCGGGTGCGTTGCTGTGAGCGTGTGCGAGCAGTGTGCCCGGGTCGCCGGTCGTGGTCGCAAGGATCAGGCGTGCGGTGGTGGCGACGACGTCGGCCCCGTAGATGGGGTGGCGGTGCTCGGCAAAGTCGCTCCACCAGGGTGGTGGGGCGGGCATGCGCTCGGCCCAGCCGACCGCGCGGATTGTGACGGTGTGCGGTGAGTACTCGTAACAGCGCTTGCACAGGCCCTTGGCCCACTGGCCACTGGTACCGCAGCCCTCACAGCGTGCTGGGGGTGGTGCGGTGGCGGAATCGGTACAGGCCCGGCAGCGCTGGGTCGCTGCGTTAAGGACACGTCGGCGCCCGCAGTGCTGACACGGGCCCAGGGCCGGTCGTCCGGCGGAGCGGCGTCGGCACGCCGCGCACAGGTCCTGGGTGGACCGTCGCGGAGCGCCGCAGAGGGTGCAGGTGCGTGAGCACCAGGCGCAGCGGCCGGTGTCGGGGCGCAGCCGGCGCAGGCGGTGGCAGGCCGGGCAGGTGTCCTTGGTCGTCCGGGACGTGACGGCGGTGGGTGTGGGTGGGTTCGGGGCGGGGCGGGGTGCGGTCACAGCGGTGGCAGAGAGCGGTGGTGGGGTGGGGGTTGTTGTGGGGGCGTGGGGACCGGGTCGGGGGCAGGGGGCAGCGAGGGGGTTGGGGGTGGTTCGTGCATGGTGAGCAGGTCGCCGGGGGTGCAGTCGAGGGCGGTGCACAGTGCGGCCAGGGTGGACAGCTTCACCTGGGAGGGCTGTTTGGTGAGCAGCGCGGACACCGATGCCGCGGACAGTTCGATACCGGCACGCTCGGCCAGGAGGCGGCGCAATTGGGTCCCGGTCCAGATGCCGCGCTGTGCTGCGGCGATGCGCAGTTTCCACTCCACCTGGGGCGGCGGGGCCAAGGGTTCAACGGCGTGGAGAGGGGGTGTTGTCACATGGGCTCCCAGGGTCAGCCGGCCAGGCCGGTGACAGCGGTGACGGTGGCACGGGTGTCGGCGCGGTCCACGCGGCGACGGTCGCGCAGGCACGCGAGTGGTACGGATGGCACGGGTGACCGCACAGGCACGGGCGTCACAAGAGACGGGACTCTCCGGTCTACCAGTCGTCCGGATCGACGCCACGACGCGCAGGTGCCCTCATCATGGCGATTCAGCAGCCCAACCTGCCCGCCGAGAAGGACTTCGACGGAGAGTCCTTCGCTCCCCTCTACACGACGACGGTGACGGTGACCGGCGGTTCAGCGGCACACGGGCGGGCCTCGGGTAAGGCCCGCTCGGACGACGGAGTCCTCGATCTGGATCTCCGCACCCCTGCCGAACTGGGAGGAGACGGCCAGGGAACGAATCCCGAGCAGCTGTTCGCCGCCGCGTTCGCCGCATGCTTCCACGGGGCGCTGAGCCTGGTGGCACGACAGACCGTGTCCGATCCCACCGCGATCGCCGTCGAGGCGACCGTGGCGTTCGGCCGGGACCCCGAAGACGGCGGCTACCTGTTACAGGTCGACCTGGTGGTCAGGTGGCCTGGTGTCACCCCCGAGGCCGCCGCCCCGCTCCTGGAGCGGGCAGATTCGCTCTGCCCCTACGCGAGGATGGCGTGGCGGGGTACGCCGACCACCATCACACTGGCCTCCTGATGCCACGGCCGGCTGTCACAGATCGCGGGGCCGTCCGGTCGTAGTGAGTGAAGACCCAGGCGATCGGAGTGGACCGTGGCCGTCAACGAACAACGTCTTGCCACCATGGTGCTGGTGATCGGCACCGGAGGTGCCGGTCTGCGGGCGGCGATCGAGCTGGCCGAGGCCGGCGTCGACGTCCTCGCGGCGCGACGAGAACACGGGCGACTCCTTCCGTCTGGCCGTGGAGGCCGGGGCCAGGCTGCGGGACGCGGAGCTGGTGCAGTTCCATCCGTCCGGGATCATCGAGCCGGAGAACGCGGCCGGCACGCTGGTCAGCGAGGCCGCCCGGGGTGAGGGCGGCGTCCTGCGTAACGCGCTCGGGGAACGCTTCATGACCCGCTACGACCCCGAACGCATGGAGCTGTCCACCCGCGACCGCGTGGCCCCGGCCTCGTACACGGAGATCAAGGAGGGACGCGGCACCCCCAAGGGCGGCGTCTGGCTCGACGTCTCCCACCTGCCCCGGCAGACGATCATGACCCGGCTCCCCCGGGTCTATCAGACCCTGCTCGACCTGCAGATGCTGGACATCACCCGCGAACCGATCGAGATCGCGCCCACCGCGCACTACTCGATGGGCGGGGTGTGGGTGCACCCGGAGGACCACAGCACCGACGTGCGTGGCCTGTATGCCATCGGCGAGGCATCCAGCGGGCTGCACGGCGCCAATCGTCTGGGCGGGAACAGCCTCATCGAGCTGCTCGTCTTCGGTCGTCTCACGGGCCGGGCGGCCGCCGCCTACTCGCAGTCGCTGAGCGCCCAGCCGCGGTCGGCGTCGGCGGTCGCGGAGGCTCGCGCCGACATGGACGAGTTGCTGGCGGCCGACGGACCGGAGAACGTCCGTGCCCTGCAGCGCGCGATCCGCGACACGATGACCGAACACGCCGGAGTCGTACGCGACGAAGCGGGTTTGCGCGCCGGGCTCGCGGAACTCTCGGTGATCGAGGAGCGGATGGCGGATGTCGGAGTGCACCCCGACATCGCCGGATACCAGGACCTCGCGCACGCCTTCGACCTCAAGTCCGCGGCACTGGCCGCGCGGGCCACCCTCGAATCCGCGCTGGAGCGGCGAGAGACCCGTGGCTGCCACAACCGCAGCGACCATCCCAGCCTGGATCCCGAACTGAGGGTCAACCTCGTGTGGTCCCCGACCGCCGGTATCACCCGTGAGAGTATTCCGCCCGTCCCCGACGAGATTTCCGCCCTGATTGAAGAGGTCTCGGCCCAGGGAAAACTCGTCGAATAAACCCCTGTCACAGATAGAGCCCCGGTCCTGTCTCTACTGGTACAGGCACCAGGAAACCCGAAAGGAATGTCGTCATGAAGGTCGTAGTGATCGGTGGAACCGGGCTCATCGGCTCGAAGGTGGTCGCCGGGCTCGGCGAGCACGGGCACGAGGCGGTCGCGGCCGCGCCCAACACCGGCGTCAACACGCTGACGGGCGAAGGGCTGGCCGAGGTCCTGAAGGGCGCGTCGGTCGTGGTCGACGTGTCCAACTCCCCCTCGTTCGAGGACGGCGCCGTCATGGAGTTCTTCCGCACCTCCACGGCCAACCTGCTGAAGGCGGAGGCCGCGGCCGGCGTCACCCACCACGTGGTCCTGTCCGTGGTCGGTACCGAGCGCCTCCAGGAGAGCGGGTACCTGCGCGCCAAGCAGGCCCAGGAGGACCTGGTCAAGGACTCCGGCGTCCCCTACTCCATCGTCCACGCCACCCAGTTCTTCGAGTTCATGAAGGGGATCGCCGACTCGGCCACCGAGGGCGACACCGTGCGTCTGGCTCCGGTGAAGATCCAGCCCATGCTCTCCGACGACGTGGCCGCGGCCGTCGGCCGCACCGCGATCGGCGACCCGGTGGGCGGCGTGGTCGAGGTCGCGGGTCCGGAGGCGTTCCAGCTCGACGAACTGATCCGCAAGGTACTCGACGCCGAGAACGACCCCCGCACGGTCGTCACGGACCCGCAGGCCCGGTACTGGGGTGCCCCGTTGCAGGAGACCACCCTCCTGCCGGGGCCGGACGCGCAGATCGCCGAGACCGGGTATGACGACTGGCGCGCGCAGCAGTCGTGACCCAGCGGGTGGCCCTTGCCGACAGGAGAGGGCCACCCCTGCCCCCGTGAGGGAGCGGGCGCCGAGCGGCCAGGGCTGACCTTCAGAGTTGTGCCGGGCAGGGTTCTGCGCCCTCGTGCCGCACGGCGTTCACCGTCCGTCATTCCGCCCCACCCCCCGGGCCTGTCCCGTCCGCACTGCCCAGTCGAGGCGCGTCTCGGAGGCGGAGCCGAAGACCGACGGCATCAATGCGAGCAGGCGGTGTGGGAGAGGAGGGCGTATGGACCGGGGCGAGGCGGTGCCGATCGCCGAGCTGCTGGAGGAACGTCGGTTTCTGCTGGAGGTTGCCAACTGGATGCTGGGCAACCTGGCGCAGGCAGAGGACGTTGTCGGCGAGACCTACCGCCGTTGGTACGAACTTCCCGATGCGGTGCGTCGGTGGATCACCGTTCCCCGGGCGTGGTTGGCGAAGACCTCGGGTGCCATCTGCCTGAGCCGGCTCGCACTGTCCGGCGGGGGGACGTCCGGGCACGAGGAGGACGCGGCACGGTCGACGGGCGTGGCGGAGGACGCCGGCCGGATCGTGCTGGACGCGCTGGAGTCGCTGTCGCCGGCCGAGCGGGCGGCGTTCGTGCTCGACGCCTTCGGGATGGCCCCCGGCACGGTGGCCGACATCGTGGGCCGTACGGAGCCGGAGGTCGCCGAACTCACCGACCGGGCCAGGCAGTGGCTGCGGGTTCGGCGTTCGCAGCCCACGACACCGCAGCAGCACGATGCCGTGGCCCATGCGGTGCTTCGGGCATGCGCAGCGCAGGACGGCGACCTGCTTGCGTCTCTGCTGTGCTCGGACGTCATCGCGTTCTTCGACGGTGGCGGCAAGGTACGGGCGCTGACCGGTCCGGTCCACGGCAGCCGGCCGGTCGCCGACAGCCTGCTGACACTCCTGGCCGGTCGCCCACGCGCCGGTCTGACCGCGCAGTCCGTCAACGGCCGTACCGGCCTCGTCGCCCGCTACGGCTGTCAGGTCGCCGCCGTCATCAGTCTCGACGTCGCCGACGACCATGTCGCCCAGGTCTGGGTCACGCTCAACCCCGACAAGCTGCGGTCCTGGAACCGACGTCGCACACACGGTGCCCTCGGCTCGGGCCGGAGCCCGTGACCGTGGCGGCGGCTGTCACGCTGCCGCGGTCACTCACCGTCCGGCGCAGGGCCGGAGGTGGTTTCGAAGCGGGCACGCGAGTCGAGGAACGCGGCGATCTTGCTCGGGCTCATCACCCACAGCAGCTGGTGGATGCCGTCCTTCGAGGCGGCCGCCGTCAGGAAGGCGAAAGGCCTGCCGCCCTTGCCGACCATCACCCCGGCACTTCCGTTGGCGTCGACCAGCATGAAGTCCGCTCCCCGCCAGAACGGCCGGTAGGACGACAGCCTGGCGACGCGTTCGCGGCCCAGCACAGGTACCCGAGCGCAGCCCCTCATGCCGTTGCCGTCCGACAGGCTCACGGCATCGGGGGCGAGCAGCGCCTCCAGCGCCGCCACGTCCCCCGTCCGGGCCGCTGAGACGAAGGCGGTGAGGAGGCGTCGGTGCTCGGCCGCGTCCACGCTTTCCCGTGGCTCGTCCGACAGGTGCTTACGGGCCCGGCTGACGATCTTCCGCACATTGACGGGGGTGAGGTCGAGGATGCCGGCGATCTCGGCGTAGGAGTAGTCGAACGCCTCGCGCAGGACGTATGCGGCGCGCTCGGTGGGGGGCAGTTTCTCCAGCACCAGCAGCAGCGCCAGCTCCAGGGCCTCCGCGCGCTGCGCCCCCACCTCCGGGTCGGAGCTCGTGTCGACAGGCTCCGGAAGCCACGGCCCGACGTAGGTCTCCCGGCGCACACGCGCCGACTGCGCCACGTTGATGGCCAGGCGGGTCGTGATGCTGGACAGGAAGGCAGCCGGGTTGTCCACCACCGAGCGGTCGGTCAGCTGCCACCGCAGCCACACCTCCTGGACCACGTCCTCGGCCTCGACGACGCTGCCCAGCACGCGGTAGGCGATGCCGAAGAGACGCCTCCGGTGCTGCACGAAGACGGAAACAGCCGCGTCGAGGTCGTTGTCCGGCCTGCGGGAGGGTTCGAGGGGCATGATCGTTTGGTCTCCGTTGCTCTGCTTCACCTGCTTCGTTGACCGGTCCGTCTCTTCACTGTGACAGAACCGCCGAGCGTTCTCCGCACGCAGCCGGGCCAGCTCCTGGGCCGCGCTCACGCTGCCGTCGCGGCCCTCGGGCACGGCCTGGGCCTCGTCCTTGCGTACCCACGTCCGAAGCGACTCCGCGGTGATGCCGAGATCCGCGGCCACCGCCACGTACGCCGCTGCCCGGCCGCAGCGCGGTAGAGCGCGACAGCGTCCTTCCTGAACTCCTCCGGATACGGAGACCTACGTCCCACCTGGACATCCCTCCCTGGACCATCAAGATCCATTGTCAGGGCGTCCACTCCAAAGGATCAGCCTCATCTCGGTGTTCACCCGAGATCAGCCGCGACCGACTTGATCGTCGCTCCTGGCCTCGACCGGTACAACGCGGCCGCGTCCGCCTTGAACTCGGCGGGATAGTGTTTCATCCCCACAGGGACTCCGTTCTCCTGGACCATCAAGATCCAGGTCTCTCCGATGTCCAAAATCCGGGGTCCGGGCCCGGGTGTCCTCCGGAAGCCACTACCCGACGGCCGTTGCGGTACCTGAGGATCACGAAGCAACCGCAGGTGCGCGCCGGAAGGTGACACCGAGCAACCCCGCAGGAGGCCCCCGCAGACCGGCGTGACATCGTGACCGTGCACTGATGACGAGGGACCTGATGGAGTAGAACCGCGATGTCGAGTGAAGCGACACCGCTGCCGGCTGACGAGGTGATAGCCGACCTCGTGCGACGCCTGTGGACCGCCGATACCGGCGCATGGCGCGAGGGCGACCTGACCTCCTTGGCCGAACTGCCCGCCGCCCGCCTCCGCCCGGTGGCGCCGGACGAGCGGCACTGGTTCGGCACAGAAGACCACGCCGCGCTGCACATCCCCCTGACCGCGCCCGCAGGCCCAGGTGCCAAGGCGGACGCGTTCCGGCACACGGCCGAGGTGGTGACCGGCGTGCTCGGACCCGCCGCGCTGCTGGGCTGCTGGGGGGACCAGGCGCCGTTCTCCACCGCACCGCCCGCCTGGGGAAGTCCGTTCCGCCGCTGGCACCGGCCCGACGGGCCGAACTCTCTCGAACTGAGCGCCGGTGAGGACGGCCCGGAGCTGGTGCTCCAGCCCAAGGCCCCGAGCGAGCACTGGCTGGAAAAGCTTGGCGAGGCACCTCGGCCGATCACCGCGTTCCTGGCCTACTCTCCGAACGACCCGGCCAACGACGGCCTTGGACTCCCCGGCTATGCGCGCACCGAGGACTGGGACGAGTTCGCCGACTCGCTCGGCGCGTTCCTGGCCCCCCTCCCCGCCGCGACCCGCGCGCTCGACGTGGAGCTGTCCCTCGCGCTGCACGCGGCAATCCCCGGAACCTTCGGGCCCGTCACGTTCCATCTGGCCTGCGGAACCCAGCTGGAGCTCGCGCTGTATCCGCGCAGTGGCCGGCCCCGTGACGAAGAGCTGGCCGCACTCGGCTGGATCCAGGAGTCGGCACTGGCCTCGTCCTGCGACCACTGGCACGCCGGCGAGGGGCCGGTGAGCCACCACTCCGAAGCACACGGCGCGGGCGCGGCGGGGGCCTCCGCGCTGTCCCGCCTGCTGGTGGACACGGCCAAGGCATTCGGCATCGAGGCGCCCACGGGGCTGAACCTGCACGCGAGCGCGGACGACCTCGGCGGCTACCGCACCCGCTACTACGCGCTCCCACACGGCGGTTACCGCTCCACCCACGACGACGCCACGCCCCCGCCTGCGGTCCCCGTAACCGACGCCGACGAGCAACTGGCCCTCGCGGCACAGGCGTACGAGGCTGAGAAGGACGAGGTGGCAGCCCGGGCGCTCACCCGCGCCGCCGGGGCGGGCTCTCAGCAGCGCGCGCTGGAGGCGGCATCGAGCTACGCCGAGGCCCGCGCGGCCATGGGGCATCGCCCCGGAGCGTTCCGGTACGCCGAGGTAACCCTGGAGGCGCCCGCCGAGACCGGCCCGCCCGAGTTGCGCGCCGCCGACCGGCTCCGGTCCACCGGAGAGTCCACGCGCGCGCGGCACCGCTACGAACAGCTCACCGACCACCCCTCGTTCGCCGTACGCCTGCTGGCCCGCAAGCGGCTGCTCGCGGCGGCGCGCGAGGCCGGGGACGAGCCCGCGGCGCAGGCGCTGCTCCACGGCCGGCTCGCCGACATCCGGTGGGCCGGTGACGGGCCGGAGGCCCTGGGCCTGTTCCGCGCGGCCGCCCGGACCGGCGTCCCGGTCGCGGAGTTCGAACTCGGTGAGCGGCTGCTGCGCGCCGGTGAGATCGACGAGGCGCGCTCCGTCTTCCACCGCGTGACTGACCTCGACACCGGTCTCGTGTGCCGCGCCCTGTCCCGGATCGGTGAGAGCTACAACCGGAGGGACGAGGGCGACGAGGCCCACGCGTGGTACCGGCGTGCCCTCGAAGCCCCCGGCGAGCCGGACACCGCGGCGCTCGCGGGCATCACCTGCCTGCTCGGGGGGAGGGCCAAGGCCGCCGGCGACCTGCCCGAGGCCCGCCGTCGGTACCAGGCGGTCCTCGACCTGGGCGATCCTGGCCAGCGCCCCCTGGCGGCGGCGCACCTGGCCGAGATGGCCTATTGGTTGGGCGAGTACGACACCGCGGCCCGCTTCTACGAGTTCACCCTCGCCACCGGGACGCGCGACGCCGAACTGGTCGGCGAAGCGTGCTGCCGGCTCGCCGAGATCCGCCGCGAGGCGGGCGAGACCGACCTGGCCAGGCGCTGTCTGCTCCGCGCCGCCGACTCCGGCCACCCCGAGTTCGCCCGGCGGGCCCGCGCCCTGCTCGACGACCTGCGTCGGTCCGGTGGCCGCTGAAGGAGGTCCATCCGCCCACGACCGACGAGTTCCGCTTCACCGCGTCGTCCGCTGACCGGTCCGGCCCGGCTCGCTTGGTGCCGCCGCTGCCTTGCCGCGCATCGGCTCGCCGGTCATGGAGAGGATGGTGCGGCGGGGCAGGACGCGGACGGCGAAGGCGAAGAGGGAATTCCCGATGCCGGAGACGACGGTGGGCCGCCGGCGCCGTTGCAGTGCCTTCAGGGCTGCGGCCACCAGCTCCTCCGGGGTCTGGGCCAGGCTCTTCAGGGCGTGCGCGTGCGATGGGGCCTGCGATTCGGTCGAGGTCATGCCGGGGCACAGGCCCATCACGTAGACGCCCCGGCCCTGTTATTCGTGCCACAGAGCCTCGGAGATCGCGGTGACGAAGGCGTTGCCGGTGCTGCAGACCGCGGGCCCGGGGGTGGGGGCGAGGGCCGAGGAGACGTTGACGAGCACGTCTCCGCGCCGGGCGCGCGCCAGGAAGGCATGCGCCAGCATGACGACGGCATCGCAGTTGAGCCGCATCGTGGCCATGGCGTCCTCGGTGGGCACCGCCGAGAACGGGCCCGGCCGGGCTGTACCGGCATTGTTGACGAGGAGGGCGTTGTCACGTTAGCGGGTGCGTGATCGTCTGAGGGCGTGTCGGGATGGGGTGGGGCCGGGTCTGGGGTCCAAGGTCAGGCTGCTGCTGGCAGGTCGGTGCCTTGGGTGATGTGGTCCCAGATGGTGAAGCGAACGCTCATTTCGAGGCGGTGTTCGGCGGCGGTCATCAGATGCCGCCGGGTCCGGAAGTGGGGTGAGATGCCGCTGAAGGCGGAGAGGAACCGCTGCGCCCCGCTCGCGGAACGGAAGCCTTTCATGGCCCGTTCGCACTGCCTCGTGGGCTGGTGGCTGTTCTCGGCTCGGTTGTTCAGGCCTTTGTGGGAGCGGTGTTCGACGGAGGGCATGACCTCGCGGTGGGCGGCGCTGTAGGAGCGGAGCTTGTCGGTGACGACCACCCGCGGCACCGCTCGGGTCTTCTTCATCAACCTGCGGAAGGATCGCCTGGCCGCGGCCTTGTCCCGCCGCTTCTGGACCAGGATGTCGAGCACCATGCCGTCCTGGTCGACGGCCCGCCACAGATACTTCAGCTCGCCATTGATCCTGATGAAGACCTCGTCGAGGTGCCACTTGTCGCCAGACCTTGGCTGCCTGCGGCGCAGTGCGTTGGCGTACTGCTGCCCGAACTTCACACATCAGCGGCGGATCGTCTCGTAGGAGACCACGATTCCGCGCTCGAGTATCAGCTCCTCGACCTCGCGGAACGACAGCGGGAAGCGGAAGTACAGCCACACACAGTGGGAGATCACTTCGACCGGGTACCGGTGACCCCTGTACGACGGCACCGGGTTCCCCATGGACGACTCCCCTCCACCATGATCAACCCGGAGATCATCCCATCCCACCAGCCAACGTGACAGCGCCCTCGGCAGCCATCACACCACCCCACTCCCCCACCCGTAACACGGACACAGGAATGAGCAATCCCACGACAGCCGGCATCCAGGTGTGCTAGCCCCAACAGGCGTCCCGCGACAGCCGCTTGGTCACCCCACGACAGCCAAGATCAACCAGAAAAAGACCAGCTCAGTAAGCCATCATCCAGACAAGACCGGCTGACACCCAACCCGATGCCACCCCACCACCCACTCACACCCTGGATGACCTGGTAGGTGGCCACGGCGAGCCGGCCGGCGAGCTGGCAACGCTCCGCAAGGGCTGGCCCGCCCCTTTCTGCTGCTGACGGAAATGGTCATGCCATGACGCACGACCACGCAAAGCCGTTACGCAATCGTAACGCCCTGACTTGCCTCCCGACCTTCTTTGCGACCTGCGGAAATAGCTGCGGCATGGGGATCAGTCGGAGCGCGGAAGGCTCCGGATTATTTTTCCGTTCTGTTGACGAAAACTGTCGGCCATTCACATGCTGTGCGGCATGCCATCCCAGGACGGCCCTCTGACACACCCCGGGCAGGGACGCAGAAAGCTCGTGCTCGGACTCACCGCTGCGCAGAACACGGCCCGCTCAGCCGGAGCAGGCTCAACGACCTCAGCGGGCTCTCCTGGGCGTACCTGTACTGCATCGTCAAGCCCATTACCAGCGGCGCCCTGGTCGCCTCCCCGCCCTATGCCGCCCAGCTCGAACGCGGCCGTCCGGCAGGGAAGCTGACCCTCACCCCTGGGGGCAGGCGGGGCGGTCTGCATCGGTTTCGCCCGCCACTTCGCCCATGGGACAGCCGCCGTCAACGCCGCACACGAAGTCATCGGCACGGCGCGCGAGCGGCAAAAGAAGCCACCTCCCGCCGCCGGTTCCCCCCAGACATGGGCACCGGCGTCCTGAAATACGAAGAAGGACGTGACTGATGATCAGCTCCGAGAACGGGACGCACATCGCCCGGCGTTCCTTGTTGGCCGGTGTCGCCGGCTCCATGGGAGTGGCGGCGCTGCCCGCGACCGCTGCACAGGCGACACCGAAGGAGGTCGCACCGATGCGGCGGTACCCGTCGAACAGGTCCGACCTGAGCCCCTACGGCCTTGCGGACACCGGGTCGGATCTGTGGCCGCGTGAGGACAACTCCTTCATCCTCCCGCTCGAGCTGCGCGCCCGTGACAAGGAGCGCGGCCGGGTCTGGATCCGGGACACCTACGTCAACTGCTTCGTCGTCAACGGCTTCCCCCTCTATGTCGCCACCGGCACCACCCGCGTGCCCGGCCTCGAGGCAGCCGCCCCGTGGAACGACGGCATCTTCGTGTGGGTGTCCCGGTCGCTACGGGGACCGTGGAGACTGGTCGACACGACCGGTATCCGGCCCAGCGCCGAGCGGGGCAAGGTGTGGTCACCCGAGTTCGCCGACGAGAACCGGCCCGGATGTACGGTCGTCGCCGAGTGGCAGGAGTACTGGCACGACGAGCGGTTCGGCAAACGCGGCCAGGCGTGGGCCCCGGAGGTGCACCATTTCCGCGGCAGGTGGTACATCGTCGCGTGCATGGGCGACCATTCCCGGAAGGTCGGCTCGTTCATGCTGGTGAGCGAGGGCGGGCTCGAAGGCCCGTACCGACTCGTCGAGGGCAACCTCAACAAGCCCTTCGGCGACACGGTCGCCAGGGGAACGGAGTTCATCGAGCCCGGCGCCTACCACCACATCGACGGCAGCCTCTACACCGAGGGCGGCGACGCGTGGCTGGTGCTGCACAACGACCTGTACGCGAGGTTCCGGGACGACATGGAGGACATCCTCCCGCCGACGAACCTCCCGGAGTTCCAGCAGACCCCGTACTCGCCCGAGCCATATCTCGAAGGCGCGTACATGTTCAAGTACGGAGGCAAGTACTACCTCCTGCACGCCGCGTGGAACCGGACCTCGACCAATCCCGACGGCAGCACTCGCCACGCCTACGACCCGCCAGGCCCCGGCCGCGTGCAGTACCAATACGACGCGATCGTCGCCGTCTCGGACAACCTCGAGGGCCCCTACTCCCAGCGGTGGACCGCGGGCGTCGGCATCGGCCACAACAACTTCTTCACAGACCGCAACGGCCAACCGTGGGCAACCTTCTTCCGCAACCCGAACTTCGGCTACTGGTCCCACCCCTCGCGCATCGCCGACGCCGCCGTGCCCGGTGTCGTGCGGCTGGAGTGGACCGGTCCGGACGGCAATCGCCTGTACGTCCAGCGACGGAACCGGAATCGCATGATCGGCGACTGACAGTGAGGATTGGCCATGGCACCGCTCGGGGGTCTGGCTCTCCGACTGACTGACGCTTCGGCTGTCCTTGGCTGGAATCGTCGGCCTGCCGGGCGGTGCCGCCTGGCGTGTGGCCGGTCGGGCGTCCGTGACTTCATAGGAGCCCGGCCAGAGGTCCCATCACTGTCTTGTCCGTCTGCCCGACCGGCCCGCGCCCTCCCATCGGCGCGCGCTGGAAGGGCAGCTCACAACAGCATGGCAGCACAGGACATAGCGGTGGTCGGCGGGATCGACACCCACGCCGACCTCCACCAGGCCGCGGCTATCGACAGCATTGGCCGGCATCTGGCCACCCAGCAATTCGAGACCACCCCGGACGGCTACCACAGGCTGCTGGACTGGCTGCGCTCGCACGGCGAGGTCCTGGCTGTCGGGATCGAGGGGACCGGTGCCTATGGCGCAGAGATTGCCCGGTTCCTCACCGCAAACGAGGTCACAGTGGTGGAGGTGGACCGGCCCGATCGCAAGGCCAGGCGGGAGAACGGCAAGTCCGACTCCATCGATGCCTACGCGGCCGCGACCGCGGTCCTGTCGGGGCGGGCCGCGGGCACGCCGAAGACCCGGAACGGGATCGTGGAGGCGATCCGGGCCCTGCGGGTGGTCCGCAAGAGCGCGGTCAAGGCCCGCACCCAGACCATCAACCAGATCCGCACCCTGATCGTCACCGCCCCTTCCGACGTCCGGGACAAGCTGCGGGGGCTGCCCGCACGCGAGCTGGTCGACACGCTGGCCCGCTCGCGTCCGGCAGGCGAACTGGCTGATCCGGCCTGCGCGGTGAAGACCGTGCTGCGGCGGCTCGCCCGCCGCTACCAGGTGCTCGACGAGGAGATCAAGGAAGCCGACCGGGAGATCGGACCGCTGGTCACCCAGGCCACCCCCAGGCTCATTACCCTGCCCGGCGTCGGCCCCGAGACCGCCGGCCAGTTGCTGACCAGCGCGGGCGACAACCCCGATCGGTTGCGCTCCGAAGCCGCCTTCGCCCACCTCTGCAGGGCCGCCCCCGTGCCCGCGTCCTCCGGCCGCACCAACCGCCACCGTCTCAACCGGGCGGAGACCGCCAGGCCAACAACGCGCTGCACACCATCGTGCTGGTCCGCATGAAATACGACCAGCGCACCCAGGACTACGTCGCCCGACGCACCGCCGAAGGGATGGCCAAGAAGGACATCGTCCGATGCCTGAAACGGTTCGTCGCCCGCGAGATCTACCGGCACCTACCCTATGTCACCCACCCCACCAAACCACTCCCACAGACCGCTTGACGATCTATAGGAGCTTCAGCGACACGGCGCCGGCCACTCCCCGCGCCGGGGAACAACCGACCTGCCACGCGTTCGACCCCCTACCCACAGGCCAGCCTGGCCGAGTCAGCGGGGCAGGGCGTGGGCGAGGAGGTATCGGCCGTGGTCGTCACGGTCGTCGAGGGCGTAGATGGTCTTGCCTGGGCTGTCGAGGGCGACGGCGAAGAAGTTCCTGCCGTTGAGGAGTGTGGTGATCGTGCCGCCCGGGGTGACGGCGCGTACGCGGGAGACCTCTTCATAGGATTCTCCGGACCAGCCGTCGGCGATGTACAGGGTGCCGTCCGGGCCCAGGTCGAGTCCGCAGGGGGCGAACAGGCGCGCCGTGAGGGCGGGTACGCCGTCGCCGGTGTCCTGGCCGCCGCCGGCCACGTGCACGGGGGTGGTGTTGCCGGGGGGAATGTCGTCGACGGTGCCGCAGGCGGAGAAGCCGAACAGGGGGCGGCCGGTGGGGCGCACGGTGACGCCGAAGACGGCGTACAGCAAAGGGCAGGGAGAGGTGAGGTCTTGCTGCTTGATGACGGAGGCTTCCCCCTGGGGCGGGAGGCGCAGGAGGCGGAGGTCTGTTTGGGGGGTGTCGCCCTGGTAGGCGATGACGTGGAGGACGCCGTGGGGGTCGGCGGCCAGGCGGGCGGGTACGAGGGGGTATTGCTCGCTGCCGCCGGGGAGTTGAGAGCCGTGGGCGAGGGTGTGGAGCGTTCCGTCGGCTTCGACCTTGACCAGGCGGGCGCTGCCGTAGTCGGCGATGACGAAGCCGCCTGTGGTGGGGTGGGCGATGACGTCGGTGGGCCGGTCGAGTTTCGCTTTGAGGGCGGGGATGCCGTCTTGGTAGCTGGTGCCGCCTCCGGCGGCCGGGGTGGCCTCTTCTCCGGGGGCGATGCGCCAGATGCGGCCCGTATCAGGTGAGGCCAGGTAGAGGGTGCGATCGGCTGCGACGGAGATCCCGAAGGGGTTTTGCACCCTGGTGTTGACGTCGCGGACCAGGGCGGCCAGCCGCTTGCGTTTCTCCGCCGTGCCGTCCTTGTGTTTCTGGAGCCGGTTGTAGAGGGCCTTGCGCTTTTGTTCCCGCTGGCTGCGGGTGAGGCCTTTCATCCGGTTGACCATGTGAGCCACCATCAGCCGCAGCAGTTCGTCGCTGACCTCATCCAGCTTCACCGCGGAGAGGGCGATGCCGTAGGCGAAGACGTTGTGCACGTCCGCTGTCAGGCCGGCGCCGTCGAAGGTGTACAGCCACAGCATGGCGTCCACGCGAACGATGTGATCGCCGTCGATGGTGATCAGGCTCTCGTCCCGGCGGGACTCCCCCGCAGCCGTGTTGCCGAGCAGCGCGTCGAGGCTGTCGCGCAGGATGGCCGCCATCGCCTCCCGGAAGTCGGTGTCGGTGGAGGCGAGGGCCTCATCGAAGGCGCGCTGGAACTGGGCCTGGTTCACCTGGCCGACTCTGACGTAGGTGTGGGCGCGCACGGTGGTGGGGTCGGCTTTGATCCTGATGGTGCCGAAGGGGGCGGTGGGCAGCATCCGCACGCTGCGGCGGAAGGCTTCCGTCTTCGCGCGGGCGAGGCGGTCGAGGGCGCCGAGGACGAATGCCAGCCGCTGCTTGTCCCCGGGGGATCCGGCGAAGCTGTTGATCACCTCGTGGATGCTGGCCACCGCTGCACTCCCTCCGGGGGTCAGCTGGGGAGGGGGGCGGGCAGGGGGTGGGCCTTGAAGCGGCGGCGGGGGGCGTCGTGGCTGTCGGAGAGGGTGTAGAGCACGCGGCCGGGCCCATCGACCTCCACGGCGTGGATGTTCGCGCCGCGGGCCACGGTCGTCACCACGCCCTGGGGGGAGAGCTTGCGCACGCGCGAGGTCTCCGGCTCCTGCCCGTCGTGCGCGTCGGCGATGTAAAGGTTGTTCTCGTGGTCGGCGGCCAGACCGCACGGGTAGCGCAGCCGGACCTCCAGGGCCTGCTCTCCATCCCCGTGGTATTCGCCCCTGCCGCACGCCAGGGTCATCTTGGGGACGGTGGGAGTTTTCTTCCCGACCACGCCGGTACCGGAGAGGGCCACCATGACATCGCTTGTGCCCGAGGGGATGATGCCGTGGACCTCAGAGGAGATCTCGGTGTCGTCAAACTTCAGTTCCTCCTGCTTGTGGACGGTGACCTCCCCGCCGCCCGGAGGGATGGTGATGATCCGCAGGGGCTTGGAGTCGCCGTCCTGGTAGGCGACCACGAACGTGACACCCTCACGGTTGAGCGTCACCTTGGACGGCCGGACCGGCGCCTGAGCGCCCCCGCCCGCCTGCTTGGTTCCGTCGAAGACGGTATTGAGCAGGCCCTTGGAAAAGAGGCGGACGCGTGCGCCGCCGTGCTCAGCGATCAGCACGTAGTCGGCGTTGCTGCCGGCGGGGTGGCATGCGACGTCGGTCGGCCGGTCGAACTTCAGCTCCCCTGGGAGCTGCTGGACGGTATCGCCGGCGGCCTGCCAGACCTGGCCGCTGTCGGGGCAGGCGAAGTACAGCATCCCGCTCTTCGGGTCCCGGGCGATCCCGCTCGGGTCGGACACCTTCTCATTCACCAGCGCCGTCAGAGCGTTCAGCTTCAGCCGCTTGGCAGCGATGGCCTCCTTCTGGGGCCGGAACTTCTCCCACAGCTCCTTCTTCTTCTGCTTCTTCTGCTCCGGGGTCAGGCCGGTCATCTTGTTGACCATGTGGTCGATCATCTGATGCAGCAGGTGGTCGCTGACCTCTTCGGCCTTGACGGTCGAGAGACACACGCCGTAGGCGAAGGCATTCTCGGCCGCCGCGGTCAGCCCGTAGGAGTTGAAGTTGTAGTTCCACAGCAGCGAGTCGACACGGATGATGTTCTCGCCGTCCAGGGTGACGAAGCTGTCGGTCTGTCGGTACTCCCCCGCGCTGACGTTGCCCAGCAGCACATCAAGACCGGTCTTCAGCAGATCGCCGATGATCTTCTTGAAGTCCGGGTCCGTGCCGTTGAAGATGCTGTCGAAGATGTTCTTGAACTTCTCATTCGGCGTCTCGGAGACCTTGAAGTACATCCGGGTGCGGAAGTCGTACGGTTCCGCCTTGACCCGGACCGGGCCGAACGACGCAGTGGGCAGCAGCATCGCCTCCTGGTTGAACTCATCCATCTTGGTCGTCGCGAGCCGCTGGAGCACCCCGAGGGTGAACTTCGCCTTGTTCTTCTGATCCTCGTTGCTGAGCGTCTTCAGCAGGTCCTTGATGACGGCCATCGTCTGCTCCTTGCACGATTGACAGAGGGGGTGAGAAGGGGGCCGGGGGGGTGCCGAAGCTGATCGCCACGCCCGGAAGAGGAAGAGGCAGTGCGGCAGTGCCCGCCGTTGGCTGTGCAGCTCTCCCCGGCAGCACAGGGATCTGAAACAGCCCGAACGGGGTCAGGAGCAGCCCGGCGTGTGGAGCATGCCCTCCAGCGCGGTCCGCTCGGCGGAGGTGACGGTCAGGGCGTAGGTGTGCTTGACCTTCGTCCACGCCTTGGCGTAGGTGCACTGGAAGTCGGCCTGCGGCTTCCAGGCCTCGGGGCCCTTGTAGCCCTTGGCGGTGTTGCTGGTCTTGGAGACGACCAGCAGTTGCGGGTCGACCACGTCGTTGGCCAGCTCCACCCGCTTGGTGCGGGTCCACTTCGAGGCTCCGGACTGCCAGGCGTTCTTCAGCGGCACGATGTGATCGACATCCGCGTCCTTGGTGTAGCTGACTCTTTGCCGTCATACGGGCTGTCCCACCGGCCGGAGGTGACCTCGCACGGCTTCTTCTTGTTCGTCTGCTTGACCTGCTGCCCGTCCCGCTTCATCACCAGATCCCGGGTCGTGCACTTCTGCGCGCCCGGCCACACCTTCCACGCCCCCTCCCCCGGGTTCTGGAACTCGGTGCGGTCATACCCCCCGACACTGCCGGCTCCCCAGCTGCGCCACCGCCACCGCCTTCGACGGCACGTTCGGCAAACTCCGCACCCCCACCGGCCCCGGTACCCCCGCCGCTGTGGCGGCGGCGACTGCGGTACCCGATACGGGCGGCGCAGCCGCCACACACGCCAGCACGGCCACCACACCGGCCAGACCCGACCTCATCCGCACAGACATCCACCGCTCCCGATCTACGACGACCCAGACGCGGTCACCATCCCCACAGCCCCCGCAGACCCCACCCGGCGCACCAGGAGCGCACCAGAGCACTCGCCCCGGCCCGGCATGCACCACCCTCACCCCAACAGCGGCGGCATCCGGGCAGTGACCGCTTGAGACCTGCTCGGCCGTAAGAGACCGTTTTCATCGGTGGAGTCTGTTCGATCCCAACTCTTCCCGGTGGCAAGAGGGACTTCTGAGGCATTGGCGCCTCAACGTGTCCAGCGGGATCCGCCGAATGTCTGCATTGCCAGACTCATCACTGGAAGCCTGTCTCACTCCAAGAGGTATCGGTATCGGCGAATTCTCTCGCTGAGCCGCTGGCGACACTGACACTCGGGAGACGTGGCTATCGCCCTGCGGCATGTGGAGCGGAGTGAACCAGGTGAAAACGACCTCTAAAGATGGGTTTGCCTTCCCCTCCGGGCGAAGAGCGCTCCTGCGTGGCCCCTCCGACCAAGAGCGCGGGTAGCACTGGGACGGCTGCCGCATTCCGCAGGTTCGAAGACAGGTCTGCGGAGCAGTCCAGTGACGTGGCGTAGAAGGAGCGCATCTTGAAGATGAAGTCTGCTGTGGTCGCGGCTGTGGTGGTTTGCGGGCTCTCGATGCCGGCCTCGGCGGTAGGAGCGAGCGTGACAACAGAGCCGACTCCGTCCCCGGCTGCGGCTGGTCCTGCCCAGCCTCCGAGTCATGCCGCCACGGCGCTCGACGAACTCGCAGACAAGGCAACGCGGAAGGTCCAGGAGAAGTATCCCGATGCTGTTCTCTGGGTGGCTTCCGGTGAGTCACCGCAGGGGCCGACCCGCGACATGTCGAAGATGACCAAGTGGATCTTCGTCTACAACACTATGGAGGAAGAGGGGCCCGCCTCCGTTCGTGTCCTGGCGGACATCGACGGCACCATGGAGGAACCCGAGGAATACGACCATCCCTTCTGGGGCGTCGCACCTATCGGAACCACACGTGTGGGCATGACCCTCGACCAAGCCTTCGAACGGCTCAAGCAGGCGGAGTCGGACAGCAAGTATCAGTTCACAGCGCTGGTGCGCCCATATGACGAAGAAGGGGGAGAAACAGCTGACCGCGAATGGCGGTTCAACAATGGCTACCACGGCGCCTGCGGCCTTGGGGTGAACGTCGAGAACGGCAACGTATCGCCCTACTGCTGATTCCTCTGCCCACCCGGCGTCACGCAGCCCCCGGCCCCACAGCAGGGGTTCGCCTGTCGAGGCCGGAGAGTGCGAGTAGGTGTCCTCCTGCGGCGGACCCCCGCGCGCACCGTGGG
Source organism: Streptomyces sp. 3N207 (assembly GCF_052246355.1). NCBI lineage: Bacteria > Bacillati > Actinomycetota > Actinomycetes > Kitasatosporales > Streptomycetaceae > Streptomyces > Streptomyces sp. 3N207. The sequence continues at coordinate 20,252 of NZ_JBQQBV010000033.1, forward strand.
CTCATTGAGGGCCTGAAGGCCGCTGTGGGCGAGCGTGGCAAGTCTGCGGGTATCAGGGGCTCCGCGACGTCGCCGGTACGGCCGGAGACGGCGATCGGAGCGCGCTGGGACAGGCCACAGTCGAGCGCGGCCGCGGCAGCCGGGCGGGCGTCTCACATGCGGGACATCTCGGTGCCGGCGATCAGGCACGGCCGCAGGCAGAGCGGAGATGCGCGGCTCAGTACCGCACTCCTCCAGCGGTGTAGGCGGCGCGGTTGAGCATTTCGGAGAAGCCCATGTTCTCCGCAGCGGCAGCGCATGCGGCGACATCGTCGGCTGGGGTAGGTGTGGCCGGCGCGAGCCAGCTCCTGAACGAGCCACTGCCCCGCCCAGCCGGGTGGCGGCCGGGTCGAGGACAGGAAGCGGGGCGGGCTCGAAGACCACGGGGCGGAACCGGGATGCCCCATGCCCGCCCCCTCAGCAGCTCTGGAAGAAGAATTCGGCGTTCTTGCCACCCGGCGAGAGGAACAGGTAACCGACCCCGCTATCACCGAAGTTGACCTCGAAGGGCAGTTGGCAGGAGTCGAGCTGGACGACCATCTGCCAGCCCTCCCCCGGCAGGGCGTCGCCCTGCAACCAGACCGGCACCACATCGGGGCCGCCGAGCTGGTTCATCCGGATGCTGCCTGCGGCATCCTTCTGGCGCTCTTCGAGCAGCTCCTCCAGCCGCTCCTCCCTGTCGTCCTCATCCTCGACCGGCTCCAGTTCCCGCTTGACGTGGGAGAAGTCGACCTCCTCCTCCACCCGGAGCAGGTGGACCCGGTCCAGGTCGGTCGGCCCGGTGGCCGCCGACCGTGTCTCGAAGGACTCGGTGACCTGCCCGCCCGGCTGGACGACGGTGGCGTGTTCACCCGAGAACCCGATGGCGAACAGGTACACCATTCGGTACCCGCTGCCGTCCGCCGCCGGCACCCGGAACTGCCCCATGAACGGGGCGAGATCGTTCTCGTACGGGTCGACCGGCCACTGCGGCTCCTCCAGCCAGTGCGGCAGGCCACCCAGTCTGGTGCCGTCCGTGACGGCTGCCTCGGCGTCACTCGCCGGCTGGTAGGACGTGAAGCGGTACCGCATATGGATCCCCCGTTGTCGACCGACCTGCTGTGCTGCCGCACAAGTTATCGCCCGTCGCCGATCCGGCCAGTTGGCGGTGCTCGGCCGTAACGGGGCGCGTGGGCGGGCTGGCGTGAGTCAGCGGCGCTGGGCCAGGCAGCGGGTGCTGGCGTAGGGCAGCAGGCAGAACGCCCGGAACTGGCTGACGACGAGGGCACCGAGCATGAGCCAGTAGGTGAAGCCGTGGCCTGCGGATACCGCGGCAAGGGCTGCGAAGCTGAGGGTGGCGAGACCGCCGGTGACAACGCATCCGTCCACCCAGCCCAGGACAGACATCCGTCCGCCCGAACCGATGAACGCCCAGAAGAAGAAGGGGCCGCCAATCATTCCGACAGCAACGAGGAACGGGGGGTCGACTCTCTGGGTGGCGAGGAAGGGCGGCAGCAGCCGGAGGGAGATGTACGCCCACATGCCGATGTAGGCGGCCTCAAGTGCAAAGGTGGCGATCGACAACACGCGCCAGGTACGGGCCGCCGCCGACGAGGTGGTCTCTTCGCTCACCCGATAGTCCCCTCCGGTTCAGGGGCCCCGCACACAGCCCCGGCACACAGGGGTATAGCCGACCGCTGGCTACCCGTGCGCGATTCCGGCCCGGTCATCACCCGTCTTGGGGAAGCAGGGAAGGAGCGATGGGTGGAAGCCAACGGCCTGGTGGCGATGAACCCATGAGGCGGGAAGCCCTGACCTTCCGCGTGCTCCAGCGGGTGGTGACGCGGGTGCGCGGAGGGATCAGGCGGTCGGCGAGAGCGTATCGAGCAGGACGCGCAGCCGGAGCACGAGCTCCTGGTCCACGTCTGCCTGGTCCAGGACCTCGGCGGCCGGGGCGAGAACTTCGATGAGCCGCCCCGAGCGGACCGTCGGCGGGAGATGACGCAGCGAAGCGCGGAAGACCGTCCCGTTCCAGGGGCTTCGGGCGAGGTCCTCGGCGAGTTCCCGCTCGGCCGATCGCGGCGCCCACAGACCGGAGTCGTACGCCTCCAGGAGGGCGGCCCTGTCCCGGCGCAGGGCATCGGCGAGCGAGTTCGTCGTCACCTGCTGCCCAACGATCCAGCATCCCGTGCGGCAACGGCCCCAGCACGCCACCAGCTCCCAGGAGCAGCCCGGTTCAGCTGCCTGGCCTAGCGTTAACGGGGCAGCGGAACGGGCCATGGCTTGTGATGGTGAGCGGGGAAGGCGGCAAGTTCGGTGTCGACTGCGTCCATTTCGTCGTCTGCGAGGGCCCGGGAGAACGCGATGCGGGCGTAGATCTGGACGTGGTCAGCCGGGGTGCGTGCGTGGGAGGGGGCCTGGTCGTCTTCGTCCCAGATCGTGGTGACGGCCCTGGTGATGCTTTCCGCGCCGCTGGAAGCGCCCGCCGACCAACTGTCTAGACCGGTGTCAGTGATGACCAGGTGCAGCAGGTGGGGGTTGCCCTTGGCCTGTTGGAGCAGGGCCTTCAGGTGGGGCAGGTAGCCGCGGGCGCTGATGCGGCTCAGCCAGTGGGCAGGCCCGTAGGGGATGTGCCGCTGTTTGAGCTGCGGGGCTTTGTTGTCGTTGGTCCAGGTATTGAGGGTGACGTCGCTCGGCTGGTCGGTGAGTAGGTCGGCGATGGTGTCCCACACGTCGGGGGCGTGTGACCAGTCCGTCCACTGCTGGTGCAGTGCGGTCGTGGACAGGTCGGTCATGCGGCGGACGAAGCGGGCCTCGATGTCCTCGGGTCCTTCGATGCTGGTGATTCTTCCCTTGCCGTAGGCCACCGCCCAGGGCAGGCACCACAGGGCGATACGGCACTGTCGGCAGGCCGGATACCCACCTTTGCGGCCGGGTGAGTTGTTGATGTAGCGGGCGGAATCCGTCAGCGGCCACAGGCTCTTGCCCCAGCGCACACCAGCGGGAGCGCCGCACGCGAGGCAGACGTCGTCGTCTGTGGTGTCGTCGGGGCCGAGCAGGTCGCGGACCTGCTCGGCCGGTTCGTGCCCCTTGGCCTGGAACTCGGCGCGGCGCGGGGCGGTGGGCGGGGAGTTGGGGTACATCGGGGCAAGTTTCTGCTGCCAGGCCCAGTACCGGCCGCCCTTGACCGCGGTGGCGGCTGCTCCGGCTGCCTGGGCGATGGTGTCCACCAGGGCGTCAAGGTCGCTGTTAATCAGGTCGGCGGGATGGTCGCGGCCCGAGAGAGCGGCAGCTGCGTGTGCGCCCAGGCGCTGGAAGGGGTGCGGGGTGAGTTGCATCAGGTGGCTCCGACGTTTAGCAGCACGCAGGCGCCTTCGCCCGTACGGCTTTGGATGAGGTCTTCACACAATGGGCCCGGTCACGGCAACTGGGCGGCTACAGCGTCGGCCCACGCGGTGCGGCGCTGGTCGTCTTCGCGGATGATCCGGCCGATCTGCACCTCGGAGCGTCCGAGCTGGCGGGCGACGCGGGCCTTCCCGCCGCGTTCGGTGCCCACCAGGTCCCGGATCAACTCGGCGTACGTCCAGCCCCAGCGGGCGTCCAGGCGGGCGAGGCGCCGGCGCTCGTGGCGGATTGCGCTGGCGGCGTCGGCCGGGTCCTCGGGAACGGTGAGACGCAGCACGGCCGCGTACTCGTCCATGGCGTCCATATCCTCATCAGCCTCACCAGGGCGCATGTAGAGGGAGGGGTCCTCCCGGCGATCCTCGATGAGGTCCACGTAGGTCTCCAGCAGGTCGGCCGCGGCTGCCGGCGTCAGATGCTCGACCGTCCATCCCTCCTTGTCGAGCGGTACACCGTCCCAGGCCCACCACACCGTGCGGCTCTCCGGGTCCAGGACCAACTCGTGGTACTCGCTGCCCATCTGCGTGATGAGAGTCGCGAGACGGTAGGCGCTGGAGCTGGTGTGCTCCGCCAGATACGCCTCAGCAGCCTCCCAGTCGGGGACGGTGGTGGTACTCAGCGGTGAATCCGTCTGTGCGGACGCGGACATGGGCCAACAGAGCAAGCATCGACATGGGTTCCCCCTCGGGATTCGGGATCAGGCGCACGGACGGTCCGCGTGCGGAGTGGCGACAGCCAGGGCGGCGGCACGTGTTGGCTCGGCAGCGGCCCGTGGCAGGGGCGGCGCCAGGGTCATTGGTGCGAGGGCAAGCCCCGCAACCCCGCCCGACCAGTGCCGTTGCGTACGCGCGCACTTGGGCGTGCCTCGCGCTGCGCGGCAAAGGCCGCCTCGATGTCCTGTAGGGACTCGAACGCCTTGCAGACCGAGGCGAAGCTCAGATGCAGATCAGTCAGCGGCCTGGACAGGGTCATGGCCGCGAGGGCTAGCCCCGCAACCCCGGCCCATCCAGCGCTTTTACGGTGGCGGCCTGGCTGATTGGATCCATTGGCTTCCGCAGGTCAGCAATGGGGCCTGATCGGCTCCTGTCGCGCCAATGGCCGGCCGATGCACTCCGACACAGGCTCCGGTCTCTCTGAAAGGTATGCCCGGCCGGCGGCGTCTGTGTGCACGTGTGCACGGGCACGATGCACGCTTGCACGCGCGCGGCTCCAACTCCTGGCCCCGGGCGAGGGCCGTTCTCACCGTTCTCATGTACAGAGCCACGGCATGTGGTGCGCATCCGGTGCGGCCAGTGCGCATGCATGCGATGCGCACTCTCCGGCGTGCGCATTCGCCCCACGCACAATTGCGCACCGGTCTGCCGACAACGAGGCTCTCCATGCGCATCGGATGCCCTCAGTCCGTGTTCCTTTCCTACTTCTGAGCTGCAGTCCCCGTAGATCAGCCGCTCATGCGTGGGAACGGCGTGATGTGAAAGGGGGCCATCCCGATCAGGTCACCCCACAGCAAGGGCACTCTCATAAGTGACATCGCACCCGCTCCGCAGTAGGTTGACGGACCGCTCAGCGGGTGTCGATCGGGGGTGAAGCGACGATGGATACGGTGTCGCTGGTCTCGGCGGCCGTCTCAGTGGCGGGCGCGGCGGTGACCGTGGTGCTGGGCGGGTTGTTCGAGTGGCGTCGCCGGCGCTCCGAACTCGAACTCGCCCGCCGGGCACACGCGAGCCGTTACCGCGATCCGCTGCTTCAGGCGGCATCGAGTTTCCAGGCGCCTGGGCAACGCCGTGGGGTGGCTGTCCGGAGGGACACCGACTCAGATTGCCCCCGGTACTGACCGGCAGGCGGAGTACATCCGATACGAGAGCCTCTACCGGGCGGCCGTCTACCAGGGCTGGGTGAACATCCTCTTCCAGGAAGCGGGCTTCCTAGACCTGGGCAGCCGTCGGCGCAACCGCCGCCTGATGAAGCGGATCAGCGCAGTGAACAGTGCGATCGCGGGCCATGACGACAATGGGCACACGGGCATCCTGCAGGGCGGTGAACAACGGCTCTGCGGGGAGCTCATGGCGGTGCCGGACGAGCTCGACCAGACACACCGGCGCTGCCTGGGATACCTGGAGTTCCGTACGAAGCTGGAGAAGGATCCGGAGTTCGCACGGCGGTTCCAGCCGGTGCTCGACTATATCGACGGCGTCGCAGGCGTGGACGGTGCGGCGATGCACAGGCGCCTCGTTCTCATCCACAACGCGCTCATCGACCTGATCGACTTTCTCGACCCGCGCCAGGTGTGGGTCCTGGGCGACCGTGTCCGGCTGCCGGTGCCTGACGCACCGGAGATACCCGAGCGGCTGGACCTGATCCACCCTACGCACCGGGCCATAGCCGAAGTCGAAGAGCCGGCCGCCGCGCACGGCGAGAATGAGCCGCCGCCGGAGCCGCAGGAAGTCACGAGCTGAAGACCTTCGCCCCGAGCCAGCGAGAGGGCAGGGCACCAGACCCGACGCGCGGCGCGCGCGCAGCGACGGTCCGACACGACGTCAGTCACACGGCTCCGGACGACGGCGCGCATACGGGGAAGAGCGTGCTGCCTAGCACATCTCGCCCCTTCACAGGTCCCGGTCCCGCTCGGTGCGCACCGGTTGCTGCACCGCGCGAGACCGGGGCTCCGAGCGACCGAACACCGCGACCGCAACCAACCCCGATCTCCGATGGCACTTACAACACCTAACGAAATGCCCTCTGAGGTGGTGGGGGTCGCCCGAGAGCGGACGATCCGGGGGTGGGGCAGCATGGCCGAGACCGTCGGAAGTGGATGCGGGCAGGCTCTGCTGGTTCTGGCCACATCCGCGGTGCCGCGGGGCCGGGTTACGGCGCCGCCGAGTCCGGTATGACGGCGGCGAACAGCACCAGCGAGTCGTCCTGCTCGGAGATGACCCCGGTCGCGACGAGCCGATCGCCGCGTCCACGGACTCCCGGGAGGGGATGCCGAGCCCGTCCAGCGCGGGCGTCACTGGGTCCTCGCCAGCGGGGCGTGGGGCCAGGGGCGGTCCCCAGACCTCCTCCAGCTCGTCGAGCAGTTCCTCCCGGTACTCCGCGAACCCCGCCCACAGGTCCTCCCGGTATTCCCTGTCTTCCCGCAGCAAGGTCGGCTTCTCACCGCTCTGCCACAGCGGGACGATGGCGGGGCCGGTCGGGGCGGAGGACCGCTCGCACAGCTGTCTGACGAAGAGCGGCCACAGCAACTCGTCAACGGGTGGACCGCCACACCATCGCTGTGCGACGGCGACGCAGAGCTCAAAGGGGTGCTCCTTTTCGATCTTCTGGATGCCGAGCAGCACGACCCGGTCGCCGTGCACCCAGGCGTACACGGGCCACGCCTGGAGATACTCCAGCAGGGCGACGGAGAAGTCGGGAGGGTCCGCGTCGAGTGAGTTGTAGTGGGCTCCCCAGCGCTCGTCCAGCACGGCGGCAAACTCGTCCAGTTCCGCCTCGAAGCGCTCTCCTATGGGGCCTGGTAGGCGTAGGATTCGTCGTCGTAGAAGTATTCGCTGATGTGCAGGAAGACCTGGATGCACCTCGGCGTGAGCTCGTACACCTCGTACTCTTCGTGGTGGCCGTCAGAGAACGGAATGGCCAGCAACTGCTCGATGTACGAAGGCCAAGCGGAGGAATCCTCCGGAGGCGGCGGGACAACGGTGCCGTCAGCCTCGCCGACTGTGTCGATCTCGTTCATGACGGCAGTGAATCAGGCTTGGAACTCTCTTCGGAGCGAGTTCAGACGTCTCCAGCATAGGAGTGCGCATCCGAGGGTGAGGAAGGCTTCCTGGATGTCGTCGCGGATCTCCCAGCGGATCCGCAGGCGGCGGAACCAGTGCAGGTGGGCGAATGCTCGCTCCACGACCCAGCGTTGAGTGCCCAGGCCGGAGCCGTGCTCGGTGCCCCGGCGGGCGATCAGAGGCTTCACGCCGAGATCCCGGACCAGTCGGCGGTACTTGTCGTGGTCGTAGCCGCGGTCGCCCAGCACCACGTCGGGGCGGCGTCGAGGCCGGCCGCGCTTGCCCCGCACCGGCGGCACCGCTTCGAGGAGTGGGACCAGTTGGGTGACGTCGTTGCGGTTGCCACCGGTCAAGGTGGCGGCGAGCGGGATGCCGGTGGCGTCGGCGATCAGGTGGTGTTTGCTGCCCGTCCTGCCCCGGTCGACGGGGCTTCGTCCGGTCTTGGTGCCCCCTTTAACGCCCGGATGTGGGAGCCATCGACCACCGCCCGGGAGAAGTCCAGCACGCCTGCGCCGCGGAGCTTGGCGAGCAGGACCTCGTGCAGCCGGGGCCACACGTCGGCCTCGGTCCACTCAGTCAGCCGACGCCAGCACGTCATGCCCGAACCGAAGCCGAGTTCCTGCGGCAGATGTTCCCAGGAGATCCCGGTGTGCAGCACAAACAGGATGCCCTGGAACACCAGCAGGTCAGGATGCCGCTTGCGCCCGGGGTTCCGGGCCCGACGCTCGACCTTGGCAGCAGTGGCTCGATCACCGCGCACAGCTCGTCGTCGACTTCCGATGGCTTCGGCCGCGCCACTCCGCACCCCCGGATCATCGGTCCCGAAGCGATCCAACCACCTCAAAGATCATTTCGTTAGGAGTTGTAAGGGGTGGTGGGAGGTCGGTGCAGGCGCCGAGGTGCCGGCCGAAGGGCTGGAGGACGTCCTCGCCCCCTACCCGGGGCTGGTCGCCCTCGGCAGCGGCGCCGAAGGCGAGCATCTGCTGCTGAACCTGCCCCACGTTCAGGTGCTGTTGCTGGACGGCCCGCCCGAGCGGGTGCGGGAGGTGGCCCGCGCCGTGGCGCTGGACGCGGCCACTTGCGCGTGGAGCGACCACACCGAAATCCTCACCGTCGGCCTCGGTGTCGAGATGCCCGCGCTGCTGCCCAAGGGCCGCGTACGCGCGGTGCCCGACCTGGCGGCCGCCACCCGGGATTTGGGCGAAGTGCTCCTCGAAGCACACCAGCAGGCCACCGAGGAGGGCGCGGAAGCGCCGTTGCCGTGGCTGCTGGTGTGTGCGGCCGAAGCCGATCCCGACCAGGCATGGGCCCTGGCCGACGCACTGTCGGCAGCCCGGGGTACGCCGGTCGCTCTGGTGCTGCCCGCCGACCAGCTGACCGCCGTCTTCCCGCAGGCCGAACGGCTCGACGCCGCCGAGGACGAGGCCCAGCCCTGTGGACTGGCCGGGGCTCCCTTGCGTCTTGGCCGTGTCACCGACGGGGAATACGACGAGCTCCTCACCGGACTACAGGTCGCCGACCAGCCCGCGCATCCGGCGCAAGCCGAGTGGCAGCACGTCCCCCCAGCAGATCCGCCCCAGCCGGATGTCGCCTCAGCCCAACCCCCCGTCGCCGTACCAGATCAGCACGCCACCGAACCGGCGGTGACCGTGCAGGCGAACGGCACGCACTCCGCGGTCCATAAGAGCGACGCAGCCGAGGCTGCGCCCTTCCCCGCTCTGCTGGCTGCTGTCAAAGACCCCGGGCGCCTCCCCGCCGCCCCCCAGCCACACGAGGGGACCAACACCACGGCCGCCGTGGAGAAACCGCTGGACGAAGCACGCCAGTCTGCCCAGGCCCCTGCGAAGCCGGTCGATGCGAGCGCTGCGGCTAACGAGACGGGCGTCGATTCCGAAGAAGATCCGGACGCCCCGCAGATCAACGTGCTGGGCCCAGTCGAGGTCACCGGCGTGACCGCCTCCGGCCACGGCTACGAGATCGCCGCACTGGCAGCCCTGCTCTACCTGCGCCCGGGCCGCAGCGCCTTGGAGCTGTGTGAGGCGATGGACCCGAACAAACCGTGGTCGAAGGCCACCTTGCAGTCGAGGGTCAGCGAGCTGCGCGCCCGGCTGGGCACCGCTCCGGACGGCACCCCCTACCTGCCGCGCGACCGAAATCGGCTGTACCGCTTCTCACCCCAGATGCGATGCGACTGGACCGAGTTCCAGCGCCTGGCCCGCCGGGGGCTGGCAGCCGGATCCCCGGTGGGTCTGCCGGACTTGGAGGCGGCGCTGGCGCTGGTGCGTGGCCGTCCACTGTCCGGGGCGTCGGGCGCTGATCTGCCGTGGGCCACCCCGCTGATTCAGGAGATGCTCTCGCGCATCATCGACGTCGCCCACACCGTCGCCACCTGGCACCGCACAGCGCCCCGCCCCGATCTGGACGCGGCCCGGCGTGCCGTCACCACCGGGCTGGCGGTCGACGACACGGCGGATGTGCTCTACCAGGACTGGATGCGGGTGGAGGCCGCTGCGGGCAATCGCGCCGGTGTCTGCCAGGCCATCGAGCAGATCAACGCGGTCTGCCGCCGCCTGGATGTGGAGCTGCTGCCCGAGACCGAGGCGGTCATCGAAGACGTCCTCGACTCCCCTGCCCGTACCGCTTCCCCCGCGTGAGGATCCTCCCGCAGGAGTCGCCACCTGGCGGCGCCTGCGGGGGCCTTCGTGTTCTGCCCCGCCCAGCCAGGAGTGCCTGATGTCTGTCCATGTCAGCAGCGACATTCGCGAGCATGTCGGTGCCGAGCAGGCTGACCGGTTCGCCCGCTCACGCGTCTTCACCTGCACCGAGTGCGGCGCACGGGGTGATGCGGGCACGGAGCAGGCCGTCGCTACCCTCGCCGTCAGCCCCGAACTCTCCTCACTGGGCGCCGCTCACCAGCGGTGCGTACCGGCAGAGGTGATCCGCCGCTACCCGAGCGGACACCTGCAGCCCGTAACCCGCACCGATCTCATCCCCCGGGCCCTCGGCATTCCCAGCCCCGGCGGCATCCGGCCCGCGCTGCTGCTGGCCTGGGAAGAGGCGGTCACGCTTCTGGCTCACGCGGGAGAGAGCCCAATCTCGCCGGTGCAGCAGTTCCTGCTCGACCAAGGGCTGCACCGTCTCTCATCCCTGGGGAAGGTCCCTCCACCCTCGAACGGCTGGCTCATTCGCCAGGGCCCGGCCGACGCTCTCCAGGTCGACGTGCCCGGGCATCGGCATCTTGAGGACGGCCGGATGACCGCCCCCGCGGCCTGGCGGTCGCTGCTCGCCCCGCCGGGGAAGTCACCCTGCTGATGGGCCAGCTCGACCACGACGTTCTGTACGCGGCCGAGCCGCCCTGGAAGTCCTACGGACAGGCACTGCGGGAAGGCCGCCTGCTGGCCGGCACCGTCCCGGTGACGCTGCTGTAGAGCGATCACCCCGGGCGGCGTCCTGCTGCGGAGCCCGCAGGTGCGGCCGCTTCCTGATGCACGGTCGGGCGTCCCATATCCAAGTCACCCGCTTGGTGCGGCGAAAGGCAGTAACGTCGCTTCGTGCGGCGCACTGGGGAGGGCGGATGCCGACGACGGTCGTGGGGTTCAGGCTCGGCAAGGATGAGACCGGCCGCCAGCAGGCGCTCATCGTGACGCACAACGGCCTGCGGCACGGGGCCCGGCGGAGGGGCCGCACGTCCTGACGCCGCTACGGCGGCTACGGACGCTAACGGTGGGGGTGCGGTGCCGAATGTAAGGGCACCGCACCCCGCCTCGTGGTGCTACCTAGAGAAGGTGATGCAGCTCACCCGGTTGCTGAAGTTGCCTTTGTTGGGACCCGAGTTTTCCCTCAGGTTCCCGTCGCGGGACTTGGGCTTTGCCTCGTACTTGTCAAGGACGTCACCGCGGCAGCCGCGGTCGGGCGCCAGGGTCACGGTGTACTCGGTGTTGTTCACCATCGAGGTTGCCTTGTTGTTGATGGAGGACGGCAGATTCACGTCGGGCCAGGAACTCGAGTCGTGCGTGTGGCGGTATACACCACGCTCGAAGTTGTAGCCCTCGTACAGGCAGATTTGATTGGCTCCGCAGCGAGCTTTGGAGTCGGCCGCCTGAGCGGTCGGGCTGAGGCCGACCAGGCCCGCGGTGCTCAGCGTCAGGACGCTGGCCGATATGGCAAGGGTGCGCTTCACGTACGTCACCTTCGTTTGCGAGGGGAAATTCCGGCAAGAGGGGCGCGGGCCACCGCCGTGGCCGCCGCGAACCCGCGTGCCGACGGGCGGAGTTCGAAGAGATTTCGAACGGCCCGGCGAGGAGGACTCTAAGGGATGTTCGGCCATTGAGCCACGGAATGCTGGAGATTGCCTGCTGCCTTCTCCGTTGCCGGTCGGCCGCCCACGTCGACATCCCGAGGCCGAGTAGCGGGGAAGCTGACGCGAGGTCAGGTTTGCCGCTGTGATCAGCGCCGCGCATGGCCCGTACGGAAAGCCCGGCACGGTCTGCCGCCCCTCCCCGCCTTTCGGACAGAACCCAGTTCATGCCCAAATTGCGCGGATTCGCCAGGAACACGCCGCCCTGCTGCGCCGCGGCTTCACCCGCATTCTGATTCCTCCCGCCTGTGTGCTCCTGGAGGAGGTGGACGAGCCGCCGCTGGCCGACCACCCCTACGGGCCCGACGCTCCCCACCCTCACCGGGAGCTGGTCGAGGCGTTCGTCGGCGCCGTCCCCGCTGAGGGCCGCGAGCTGGAAGAGGCCATCACCGGCTTCTACACCGCCATCGGCGCCCCGCGCCGCCCTGCACCCACCGGGTACACGCTCGGCCCCTGCCTCCACGCCTCCGCACCTGGCACGCACCTACCGGCAGTTGGCCGCAGGCCAGCGCATCGAGCGCGGCTGCGGGGAACCTGCCGGACACACGGTCACCTCTGAAGAGGTCCGCATCCGCATCGGCTCGGCCCAGCGCCGGCTCACCCAGGAGCAGATCGTCCAGTTGCAGGCCGATCTGACCGCACTGCTGTACCTGCAGCGCGCCCGCGCGAAGCGGACCGCTGAGCCGGACAGCAGCATCCGGCGCAGCCCTCATTGCCGCCGCCCACAGAGCGAGGGGAAGGGCCCATGTGACGTGACGCGGTAGGTGATCTCGCCGTTGCAGAGCGGATGGCGTCCACTCACCACAGCCGCGCCGACTTACCACGCCGCTTACCACGGGCATCCGTGATGGAGCCGTGACCGCACGCGGGTGCCGGTGGAAAGCGGGGCGGTAAGGACCCCGGCGAAGAGTTGGGCACTGATCAATCCGCTCCCGGAAGGCAGAGCCCATGACCCGCTCCACCTCTTCACGTCTCCTGACCGTCCTGGCGGGAGTGCTTCTTGCCGGTCTCCTGGGCGGTGCGCCGGCCGCCGAAGCCAAAGACGTCAGCTACCCCGCGCGTGCAAGCACCGCACCTGCTTGACCGTCTCGGTCGACAACAAGGGCCCCGGTACGAGGATCTTCTCCGTGGACATCCGCAAGCCCCGGCACAAGCACGTCCACGCGCGAGCCTGGTGGGCCTACCGCAAGCCCGGCGGCCGCACCCACAAGAGCAAGAGCATGCCGGTGTTCAACCACCGCGGCATCGCCGCCGCCTACTGGTCCCCGGACGTGCGCGTGCCACACAAGACGCTGGTGTGCGCCAAGCTCGGGCACCGCAAGGTGTGCACCCGGGTGTGAGCCCCGGCCCAGGGATTGCATTCGAGCGCGGTCCGAGCACAGCTCCTGGCCCCTCTTCCACCTCTCTGGCGATTCCACTCTGGCGTCTCAGCTGACAGCCACCGTCTACCAAAGGCGTTCACCCATGAACGCCTCTCCCACCTTGCATCGCATGAAATACGCGTCTGGAGCAACACGTGATACTTCGAGTAACCCTGCGCCGCCCCGCATCCCTTGCCTGCGCCGTTGCGCTGATTGCTCTCACGGCTGCATGCAGCAGCAATGACAAAGATCAGGACTCCGAGAACAGCAAAGAATCCGCCGCGCAGCACGCCGCGGAAGGAGTAGTCAGCACGGAAACGGCGGCTCGGCAACTCGACCGCTACGTCGCAGTCAACAACCGCGCGAACAAGACTCAGAACGGCAAGCTGCTCTCCACCGTCGAAGGCGGAGCCCTCCTCGAACAGAGCAAGGCCGACTACAAGCAGTTCACGCTGGCTTCAGCGAAGGAGAAGAAGGAGTACAGCGAACCCTTCTACTACGTCGACCGCCAGTACTACATCCCCAGAAAAGGAACAGCCAGCTGGTTTGCCGTCTCTGCACGTACCAAGGATGACGGAGAAAAGAGCAAGAACCCCACCCTGTTGGTCTTCGACCGTGAAGAAGGTGAGCCCTGGAAGATCGTGGCGAGCCTCCAGGTCCCCAAGGACCGCGCCCTGAATCCGGCCAGGGACAAGCACGGATTCCTCCAGACCGTTCCGGAGTCCGCCAAGCAGGGCAGCGCACAGCCCCCGACCAGCTCAAGTACACGCTCACGAAGCTGTACACGAAGCCCGATGTGTCCGCTGCCGGGTTCAAGCCGAACAAGGTGGCCCGTGACCTGTACAAGACAGCCCGGGAAGCCGCAGCCTCTGTAGGAGAAGGCGGGAAGATGCGCGGATGGTCGGCGGCACTCAGCACACCAAGACCTACGCCATGAAGACGCGCTCCGGGCAGACACTTGCCGTCTTCAACGCGCCGGTGGACAGGACCGTCCGGGTCATGGAGGCCGGCTACACCATCAACCCGAACGAAACCGAACAGATCTATGTAGGAGAAGACGGCGCCCCGGGCTTCCTGACCAGCTACATTCACCAGTCCTCCGCCCTCATCCCTGCCAGCGGCAAGCCCACACTTCTCAGCACCGAATCCCGCCTCATCGGCTGCGAGCGCGAAGACGGATTCTGAACCTTCAGCCAGCCCTCGGCACAGCCGACAGGGCCTTCGGCGGAACAGGCCCCAAGAAGACGGCCCCGGGCCGGACCGCAAGACGGCCCGCCCGGGGCCTTGGGGATGCTCATCTGCTGGTTGCGGAGTGACGGTAACGCCAGGTCCGCGGCTGGGCGCCGCCCTCAGGCAGTCTTGTCATTCGGCAAGGAGATGACCGCAACTTCTTTCGCCTCGCCGAGCGCAGAGTCGAAAGCGGCTGCGACAGCCGCGGCTTCACCGGCCATACCCGTCGATCTCCGCAACCGCGAGGTCGTCGCGCGCGGTGCGAGCGAGAAGTTCGAGCGCGCGATCAACCGTCCCGTGAGGCACCTGCAGTCCATACGACGTGGAGGGGAACCTGGCGGGCTGCTGCATCAGGTGTCGGATTGCTTCGTTCACCTCGGCCACCGCAGGGCTGTGGGCCCGGGGCGGGGTGGTCATGGCTCTACGTTATGGCGCCCCTCTGACACCTACTTCGCCAGCCGCACGCGGTGTCCGCCCGGTTCGGCCGTGACCCCGTAGCGTTCCGGCCCGGGCCGACCCTCACGCTCCCAGTCCGCGTGGGCCTTCTCCAGTTCCTCCCACAGGGACCGCTCGCCCCACTCCCACACCGCCCCCGTGCCGTCGGCGTGCGCGGCCGACCCGCAGCCGTCCTCGACCCACGCCTGGTAGCTGCCGACCCGCTGCTCACCGGACAGATGCACGCCCGGCATCCGCATATGAACGTGCACCTGGAAGCCGAGGTCGGCCACGCAGCGGGTATCCAGCTCGGTCGGAGACCGCCAACTCGGCCCGGTGGGGCGGGTGACGGCGTCCCCGAACGTGCGTGAGGGCATGAAGTCGGCGCCGGCCACAAACCGGCCCTGCGCACTGCCGTCCCCGTCGGCGGTGAGCCGGACGAGACCCGCTCCCCAGATCGGGGCGACGATCACCGCGCCTGGTGAGCTCTGTGCAAGGAGCGCGGCAGGGACGGTACGCACCGAGCAGGTGAGGACGATGCGCTGGTACGGGGCGGTGTCCGGCCAGCCGTGCTCACCGTCTGCGGACACGACCCGGGCCGTCTGGCCGGCCTGGCGCAGCGCCTGCTCGGCGGAGCGCGCGAGGACGGGGTCGACCTCAAGGGTGGTGACGCGGTCGGGGCCGGAACGGTGGGCGAGCAAGGCGGCGTTCCACCCGGTGCCGGTACCGATCTCCAGTACCGCCTCGCCCGGCTGCGGGTCGAGGTGGTGGAGCATCGCCGCGACCATCGACGGCATCGAGCTGGATGAGGTGGGCGTCCCGTCGGGGGCGCGCTGGGTGATGACGGGCTCATCGCGGTACACCAGGTCCCACCAGGAGTCCGGGTCCGTCTCCCTGTCCACGGGGGTGCGTTCGCCGTGGCGCCACACCTGGGCGGGGATGAACCGGTGGCGCGGCATGGCCTCCAGGGCCGGGCGCCACGCACGGGAGAGGTGCCCAGTGTGCTGGAGATGGTCCAGGAGGGCACGGTTGCGTTGTGCGCCGGTCATCAGTCGCTGTCGTCGTTGTCGTCGGGCTGGCTGGGCCCGGAGCCGTCCGGGCTGGGATCGGGCGGTTCGTATGGTCGATCCGAAGGTTCGCCCCTGTGCCGGTCCACGGTGTGCCCTTCTTCCGTCGGCTGTCCAGTCGGGTTGAGGATGGCGAAGGGGGCAACGGCACCGCAAGAGCGCACGGATGCGTCTGCATGCGGTGCGTCTAGGCAGGGTCGAGGCTGTCAGCGGTGATCAGATGAAGGAGAGCTTCCGTGCCGGTGAGGTCGTTGAGTGCAACATCAGCACCGGCCGCCCGCAGCCCGTCAACGGAACTGCGGCCGGTAGCTCCAGCGATCACGCGTACACCCATGGCACGGCCGCCTTCGACGTCGTCGGGGTGTCACCGATGAGGACGGTGTCCCAGGCCATGCTGCCGGACCGCTGGAGGGACAACTCGACGAGGCCGGGGCGGGTGTCGGCGTCCTCGCCGTATGCGCCGGCGTCCCACTCGATGGGTGTCGAGTCCGAAGGTAGCGAGGTTGATCTCCGCGACTGGGCGGACGTTGCCGGATACAACGGTCTGACGCACTCCGGCGGCGGCAAACGCGTTGAGCGCAACAGCGGCACCGGGCAGTGCGTGACCGCGCTCGCGCAGCTCGGCTGCGCACCGGATTTGTTGATCCGTGAGCGCTTCGGCGAAGTTCTCAAAGTCCTGTCGGCTGGCGGTGAGGCCGTGGAGTTTGGCAGTCTCGCGGAAGATGACGGCTTCGGTGATGCCGTCGATCTTGGCTTGCTGCCGCATCGGCTGGCTGGTCACTGCCTCGAACGCGATTGCGGAAAGGGCCCGGCCCACCCCTCGTGTGTCGATCGGCGTGTGGTCGATGTCCCAGAGAACCAGGCCGGCCATATCCGCCCCTCCCTCGGCGAGGTGCTGGCGGCACTACTGTGTGTGTGAGCGGGGCAGTTCGCGGACCATCGCGTCGTAGAACGGCGCGTCCTCCCACGTGACCTGGGCCCGCGGCTGCAAACTCGCTCAGAGAATGCTGGTCGCCGATACCCCAGAGAGGGCTGACGCATCCGACAAGGGCGGCGTGCGCCATACACCGCTGCCCAAAGCCAGGACGGCGGCCTGGTGACCCACGCCCACTCCAGAGGCATCGGCCTGATCAGCCTGATTACCGCCGCGGTGCAAAACCCCGAGACCGTCGGCACCGGCGCGCTCCTGGACCGGTGGACTCAAGCGGCGGCCGAAGACCGCGCCGCAGTGCTGTCCGCCCTCGCGACAAAAGCCCGGACAGCGAACGCGCCGCATCCTCCCACCACGCCAGGCAGCCGTCTTGCGACCTGGCTGTGCCAAGAAGCGTGGTTCTGGCCGATTGAGCAGTCCAGTAGCCCGCCTGAGCCTTTCCTCGTCACCCCGGAGAGTCTCCGTGCCAACCTTGCAGAGCAGTTGGTGGCGGGCGTACTGCTGCTCGCTGCCGTGCACACCGGCCAGCTGCCGCCGGTACCAGCCCGGTGTGAGACCTGTGGCACCGACGTCGGGCTCACCCTCCACGTCGAAGTACAGGGCTCAGGCCCTGGCCTGTACAAGTTCCGGTGCCAGCAGTGCCAGCAGGCCCCGGTGGAACCGCAACGCGTCCCACCCGAGGTGGACGCACTGCTGAGACACCTGGAGGCGAAGCGCGTCCGAGGCCGAGTCACAGGGGCCAGCACATGGGCCTCGCGACCAGGTTCTTCATAGCTCCGTCGGCAAGGCCCCGCATGGCTTACCGCCACGACTCGACGCGCTCCGCTCGTTGTCGGCCGCGTCACCGATGGTGCACGGGTGATCCAGTGATCTCGACGCTGACCAGCAGGCAGCCGTCTTCGATGGCTGGCGCGCTGCGGGGGCTCGCCGTTGATACGCCCGGCCGTCAGGCGGGCGTATCAACGAGGACGTCGACGGCGCGCTCATCCAGCTGGGCGGCGCAGCGCACACCGCGGGCCCGGAAGTGCGCCAAGTCCCGGCCGCCGACGCCTCACGCCGACGCCCAACGGCTCTCCAGGTCAGTAACCACCGGCTTGTTGCCCTCAGCCCACTGATCCGCCGTGGGTGCCTGGGGCCCGGTCGTGGGCGTCTGGGGCTTTGGGGGGTCGACGCACCAGCGCAGGACTTCCAGCATCAACCCGACCGCCCGCTCTGCCGACTCCGTCGAGTAGGCGACGTACTCCGGGCCGGTGTGCGTGTCCAAGGACGGATGGGGAACCGTCTCCTGGGGCTCTTCCCCGTGGTGGACCGCAGCGCCCCGAAGATCGAACAGCCACTCGAACTCGTCAACCCAGAGGGTGTTGCGAGGTCCGGTAGCGAACACGAGCTTCAGGCCCTCGCGGATCACCGAGCGCCGCGGCGTGCGCTTGTCCTTCCACTCGGCCCGGCGTGACTCCGGTACCACCGAGCCGTAGAGGGCATCCAGCGTGTGCGCTGAGGCGGCCACGGCGACCAGCGCAGCGTCGAACTCCTCATTGAGTGCGGAAGACTTCGCCGCGAAGTCGTTCGCTGCAACAGCCCGCTCACGAGCCACGCGGGCGGCTAGCGCTTGGTCGATCGCAATACCGGCCCAGCGCGGCCATTGACGGGCCGCGACCTCAATCCTTCTGGGGCCCTGAACCCGAATTGAAGCAGTCGCTAGGCCAGGATGTGCTTCCGCGCTGACTCGCTTGCTCCCGCACTGCGGGCACTGACGCTCCTCCGGCGCCGGCTACTCAATCGCATCGTCCGGGTACCGGTGCCCGCACTCGGCGCAGAAATGGCCCATGGGGGAGACAGTAAAAAAGGGAGGCTCTGGACGAAAGCCCGACATGTGATGGCTTCGAGATCACAGAACCAGTGATCACCGTCCCGGCAGTGTGCCTTACGTGACAGAACGCCCTGCGAGCCGCTGACCTGCGCTGATCGCCTGCGACCCTGGATAACGCTCGGGGTGATCTCGCCGCGCGGGTGGTGGCCGAACTGCCCGATGAGGAGGCCCGCGACGAGGTCGCCGGGTTGCTGGAGCGAGTGCAGCTGCACCCTCGCCGTTTCCCGGACGCACGAGAGATTCCCGGCGGCGAGTTCCGAGACGCGTTCGGACACTTCTGCTGGGCCCGCTACCGGATCTGCCCGGACGACATCGTGGAGGTGCACGACATCGGCTGGATGCCCTGACCCTCCAGCCCAGTCACCGCGGCGTCCGAGCCGTGGCCAAAGGCTCTTGGGGATGCGCTTGGGCTCCACACCCTCCCCCGGGCGGGCCTTGACCCTCATCACCCGCGCATCCCAGAGGTAGGAGCGGTAGTACGTGCTCAGGCCCCACGTGACCTCAACTGTGTAGACGGTCTGTCCATCTGGCCAGTCAGAACGCTCAACGACCACGCAGTCTTTCCAGCGGCCGTCGATGCGAATGCTCAGCATCGGGGACTGGCCGGGCTTGTAGGCGCGCCATGAGGGCGTCGGTCCCCACTCCGCACGCCATGGCGGCATCATCCGGGCATTGACCCATTCGCTCATGCGTTCTATTCTCTCGCGCCCTCAGCCGCCAGGGAGATTCGACCGCGCGTTCAACCATCCCGTGAGGCGCCTGCTGGCCACACGACGTGGACGGGAATGCCGGTTCGCTTGGCGTAGGCAACGACGTCGGCGGTCCCGCCGTATCCGCGGGCTGGCTGACTGTCCCAGACAGCAACGACCTCGTCCGCCAGGCCGACCAGGATCTCGCTGCCAGCCATGTGGGCCTGGCTGTCGGACTCCACCAGCCCGGTCGAGTGCATCTCGCTCGCGCGGCGCATCAGTTCGTCGTAGATGCCGTGGTGCTCGACTGGCAGGCCGTCGCGGTATTGCTTGGCCGGGATCACAACTTCCAGGCGCCCGCCATGCGCCAGCACGCTCTGAGCAAACCACGCGTCAGGACCGTCAGCGATGCACGAGACAGCCACCAGGTCAGACCCGCCGGCCGCCCGGCGCTCCACTTCGGCGTCGAGCGCGTCCCGGACCAACTTCTCCGTCGCTGCGGGCAGGCCCCGGTGCCCCGTGATGCCAAGCCTCATGTGTACTCCTCCGTCGTCTACAGGTAGGCGCTGTACAGGCGGTCATCGAACTCGCGAACGACCTTGGGTGGTACCGCGGAGACGTAGCCACGTCGCAGCTCCCGCGCCTTCTCTAGAATCCGCCCGGACTTGTATCGCATGCCAGCCTCCAGTGCTGACAAGGCCAGCGCGAAAGCTCCGTCGAGACGGCCCTGAGCCAAGAGCGCAGCGGCCACGTCCAGCACGTACAGCGCTCGCTGCTTCTCATGACCGGAGGAGAGCGCAGCACTCGCGTCATCCTGGGCGGAGAACACCCACTCCGGCCGGCCGAGCCGGGCCCCGCAGGCAAGGCGGCAGGCGGCCACCTTGCTGTGACTGAAGTTGAAGACCCACGGCCACGGAGGAGCTTCTTGGGACATGCTGCTCACGGTACGTGCTGCATCGACGAGCGCCCGGTCCGCCGAGCGCGCGTCCGCCGCGGCGGAGTGGGCGAGGGCTTCTGTGGTGGACAACCAAGCGTTCGCAATCGCCGGGCCCTCCCCGCCCAGCTGTCGACGTGCGGACCGCACGTGTTCAAGTCCTTGCACGGCGTTCCCGATGTGCGCTTCGAACTGGGCGAGGGAACCGAGCTGGTAAGAGATCAGGAGCCGGTTGCCCGACGAGCGGGCCGCCTTGACGGCTGTTCCGTACCAGGTACGGGCAGACCCGTGATCGCCCATGTCCCACGCCAACCATCCGGCCAGGCTCGCAACCTCGCTGCTGACCGCAGCCAGGCGTGCCCGCTGCTCCTTATCCCGGGTCTCGGCGGTCGTGCTTTGCGTCAACCGCAAGTGAGCCTGCACCGGTTCCACGAGCGCTCTCGAGGACGTGGTGCCATCCATGCGGCGGTAGGAAGTAGTAGCCAGACGGAGTGTGGCGGCGTGACCAGTGTCGGCCGCCTGAGCAGCGGGCGGGTCCAGGGCGCTGACAGCTGGTGCTGCGGCAGCTGCTGCGGCACCAGCAAGCAACTTTCGGCGTTCCACTTCCGTTCCATTCGGGGGTGCGTCGCGCGACGCAACGTCGTCGGCGAGGCCCACCAGCCGGGGTGGAGCACCCAGGTAGGTAGCGGCTCTCGCCAGGAGAACCATCTCGTCGTGACGCTCACGGAGTTCCAACCGGGAGATTGCCGATTGGCTGGCGCCGATGGCTTCCGCGAGCTGTTCCTGAGAAACACCAGCCTCCGTCCGGGCCAGCCGAATGACCCTGCCGTAGTTGCCCTGGCGGGCTGCCTCCCGGATCGCCTGCGTAGACCAATTCATGGCTGCCTCTTGCTCCCTTGGTACAGGTAATCCCGCCTTGGCCGGGCGCTCCTACCCGGTAGCCGGGTAACTCGACCCGGCTACCGGGTAGTTGCTGGTCTACTCAGCATGCCCTGCGGTTTGGTCGATCTACTGCCAGTAACCGTGAAGGGGCACAAGATGATCAGCACGCCCAGTACGAGCTCACAGGCGGCATACAGGCGTACTGAGCACACAGCCACTGCGGCAGTCCTTGTTGTCTTCCGGCCCCGGAGGGCAGACGGATGACTGCCCTCGAGATCCGCCCGCAGCTGACGAAGGGCTCGGTGGTCATCGACACCGCAGCTCAGCGCATTGGCGAAGTCGCCCAGGCGGCGGAAGCAGGGACCTTCTACTACTATCTGCGCCCCGTTTGGGGCGGCCTTGAGTGGGAGGCGAAGGGCAGCAGCCTGGTGCTGGCGCCCGACCCGATGGGCATATTGGCCCGCCTGTCGACGTCCCGGCACTACGCGGACTCCACCATCACCGTCCTGGTGCTGATGGCCGAAGCCACCTGCACGGTCAAGGACCTGATGCAGCAGGCAAACAAGCTGGAAGCCCCCAAGAGGAAACACCGCCTCAGGAGGGCTTGCATGGCCATGTCGTCTCACATGGATGACCTTCACAGCCGCAGGAGGGCCGGGTACCGGCCGACCGACGCACGCCAGTTGGCGCAGCGGCTGAGGGAGCTGCGCACCCACCTCCCCACAGAGCAGCAGAAGCGCAGTCTGCTCCTCTTGGGAGACCCCCGGTGAGGGCGCGCTGCCGCGTCCGGTGAACCTGGCCGCCCCGTGCTGCCCGCGCCGGCAGTTGAGCCGAGGCGGCTGTCAGAACGACTTCCTCGCCCGATGCGACCTCCGCGCTTGCATGCCGCGGGAGAGTCCCGGGCCGGGGAAGCGGCGCCGCTCACCCCGTGCGCGCGCAGCGCGTGGAGCAGCGCCCCGGCCACCCTTGACCGGGGAGAGAGGGCGGCCGGCCCCCCCCACCGCATGAGAGGACTGACGTGTCTACCCCACCCCGCGCCGTGCTCCGGCGCCCGCCGGTCGTGTTCCCCTCGGCTGTCATTACGGCCGCCGCGCCCGCTGCCCTGCTGGCAAAGCGCAGCGAGACCGACGCGGACTCGATCGCCCGCACGCGTGCCCGGCAACGCAGCGAGCACCGCGCCGCCTTACCGGCCCTGGATGAGGTCTTAGACGCCGTTTCCTTTGGTGCGTGGCGGTTGTTGGACACGTCATGACGGATCTGTTTGAGCGGCTGGTGCCGGACGAGTTATGGGTGCTGTTCCGGCGAGTGGTGCCGCCGACGGAAGTGAAGCGTCCGCAGGGCGGGGGTCGGCGCCGGGCAGGTGACCGCGAGGCCCTGGCTGCGATCATCTTCGTCGCGACCTCGGGCTGTACGTGGCGGCAGCTTCCACCCGTCTTCGGGCCGTGTTGGCAGACGGTCTACCGGCGCTTCGCCCAGTGGAGCCGGGACCGGGTCTGGGCCCGGCTCCATCGCGTCATCCTCGACGAACTCGGCGTCCGCGGTGAGCTGGACTGGTCGCAGTGCGCGATCGACTCGGTCAGCATCCGGGCGGCAAAAGGGGGCCGCTGACAGGACCGAATCCGACCGACCGCGGCAAGAGCGGATCGAAAATCCACCTGATCACGGACCGCAACGGACTGCCTCTGTCGCTTGGCATCTCCGGCGCCAACATGCACGACAGCCTTGGTCTTCGGCCGCTCGTCCGCGGCATCCCGCCCATCCGCTCCCGGCGCGGCCCACGCCGCCGACGCCCGGCCAAGCTCCATGCCGACAAGGGGTATGACTACGACCAGCTGCGCAGATGGCTTCGCCGACGCGGCATCCGCCAACGGATTGCCCGTAAGGGCATCGAGTCCTCCACGCGACTGGGCCGTCACCGCTGGGTGGTCGAGAGGACCGTGTCCTGGCTGGCTGGATGCCGACGCCTGCACCGTCGGTATGAGCGCAAGGCCGAACACTTTCTCGCCTTCGTCGGCATAGCCGCGGCCCTTATCGGCTACCGCCGACTCACAAGTGAGACGAGTGTCAGTAGGTCACGCTGATCTTCCGTGCGGGGCCGTCCACGTGCACCACACCGCCGTAGGGTATGACCAGCTGTGGGTCGGTGTGGCCGAAGTCGACGTCGAACACGGCCATGGTGTCCGGAGCATATGTCGCAAGCGCACGCAGCACTGCATCGCGCTGCTCGGCTGCGTAACGCTGTCTGGCTTCGGCGCTATTGGGCTGCTGGAAGGACCATGCCTTGGCGCGGCCCATCATCAGCGCGGGGAAGCGGGCCAGCAGGCCCCGCTCGCCCATGCTGCGCAGGATGCGGAACACCTCCTCCGCCTGGGGCATCTCTTCGGAGGTCTCCAGGAACAGAACACAGCCTTCGTATGCGGCCGGGTCGCGCTCAACCTCGCGGTCGGCCATCAGCAGCCAGGAGAGGACCTCCAGGCTGCCGCCCCAAGAGCGGCCCTCGACGATCCACTCGGGTCGGTGCCAGATCCAGCCTCCGGCTGGTTGTGACTGCGGCTCGGCGTCGAAGGTGGCCGGGTCGGCCCAGTCACGGGCGGTGTCACGGTAACGCTCGGCGGGGCGGAGCTCATACGGGCCTGAGGTGAACAGGGCCGTTCGTACCGAGTCGGCGGTCATGGGGTGGAGAGAGTGCGGGCGGCCGATTTCGTTCATCACACAGGCGCCGTGGTAGCCGACGATGCCCAGATTGCGGAGGAAGAGCAGCAGGTTGGTGTTGTCGCTGTAGCCGAAGAAGGGCTTGGGGTGGGCGCGGATCAACTCCCGGTCCAGTAGCGGAAGCACGGTGATCTGATCGTCACCGCCAATGGTTGCCATCACCGCCTTGGCCGTCGGGTCGGCGAACGCGGCGTGGATGTCATCAGCACGCTCCTGCGGTGTCGATCCCATCTTCCGCGTCGCCGGGTACTCCACCGGCTCCAGGGCGAACTCCTCACGCAGCCGCCTGAGCCCCAGCTCGTACGGGAGTGGGAGAACGCCCGCGAGCCCCGAGGAAGGTGAGATGACCGCTATGCGGTCGCCGGGCACAAGCTTGGGCGGATAAGCAGCTGACCTCATGCGGCTGACAGTAGAGGCACGACTGCCTCTTGATCACCTCGGTATCACCATCTGTGAGGCATTCCAGGCACACGAGCGTGGAGTCACCGGCGCAAGCCACCATCAGAAACAACCTTTAAGGTCGCTACTGCGCGTCGGCCGGTTCCGGCTCGTCGTTGGTCGCACCCGTATACCCCTCGCCCGGTCCACGCCAGTCTGTGCTCAATCGTCCCGCGAAGCAGGCGGGTTCCCGCCTCGCGCCCGCCCGTGCGCCAGCACTCGAGGGCCGACGCGCTCGGTGATGAGCCGCTGGTAGTTCGGGCACTGGGCGACGTCCTCGTGTGTGCAGTTCAGGCCGCCCTCGATGAGCTCCAATGAGACCTGGGCCGCCGCGATTCTCGATCGGAGGGTCTCGGCCTCGTGACGCAGGATCATGTGCCGGGTGGCGCGGTCGACGGTGGCGGACAGGCTCCTGATGGTGTCCAGGCTGAGGCCGGCCTCCTTGGAAAGGAGGATGATCGCCACGCGGGCGAGGTCGTCCGCACCGTAGCGGCGGCGCCCGCCCGCGTCCCGTCCCGGGTGCAGCAGGCCCATCGACTCCCAATGCCGCAGGACATGCGTGGCCAGGCCGAACCGTGCCGCAAGGGCGCCGATGCTCATCACGGCGGCGCCGCTGTCTTCGCTTGACTTCACGCCGACATTAAGTCGCAGCCTGGCGTCCATGTCCAGAAACCACAAAGCGGTGGACGAACACCCCGACACCCAGGCCCTGCTGGCCGTCCTCGACGCGGCGGACCAGATGCCGAGCGCCACCCGGCTGCGGGCCCGCTCCTACGAACTGCTGTCTCTTGTCCCGGGCTCGACTGTCGTGGACATCGGCTGCGGCGCCGGACGCGCCGTCGCCGAGCTGGCCGAACGCGGCGTCCACGCGGTGGGCGTGGACCCCGACCCGTGGATGCTGACCGCGGCCCGGGAACGGTGGTCGGCGGCCGAGTTCCACCAGGCGGGGGCGGAGGATCTGCCGTTCGCCGACAAAAGCGTGCGCGGCTACCGCGCCGACAAGGTCTTCCACGTACTTCAGGAACCAGGGCGCGCGGTGGCGGAGGCCCGGCGCGTCCTCACCCCGGGCGGCAGGATCGTCCTGGTCGGGCAGGACTGGGACGCCATCATGATCGACTCGGACGATGCGGCGCTCACCCGCACGATCGTGCATGCTCGCGCCGACCTCCTGGGCACTCCCCGAGCCGGCCGCCAGTATCGCAACCTTCTCCTGGACGGCGGCTTCGACGACGTCACCGTCGAGGTGCACACCAGCGTGTTCACCGACCCCGCGAAGCTGTCGCTGCTCACCAGGCTCGTGGAGCCGGCCTGCACGAGCGGTGCCGTCGGTCGTGATCAGGCCGACGAGTGGCTCGCCGAGCAGCGTCGGCGCGCCGAGGCCGACTGCCTTCTCATCGCCATTCCGTTCTTCGTGGCCGCCGCCTCCGCCTGAGGGCTGTCCGGCCACCCGCGGATGCGCTTGGGTGCCGCCGGCCACGAGGGCTCTGCCGTCCTCGTCGGCCCTGACGGCCTTCGCCTGCTGCACTCCGCCGCCTGCCCCCCCGCCGTGAGCATCACCAGGCCTGGGTCTTCAGTTGCGGGAGTGGGATGATGCCGATGCGCCGGTGATGGTGGAGTTGTTCGACGAACCCCAGGTCGACCAGTGGATGCCCCTGCACCACCCGTTCGATCTGGCCGCCGCCCGCGCCTACCTGGACCGCACCCGTCGTGCCGAGGGCCGCAGCATCCAGTTGGCCATCACCAGCGATGGTCATACCGCGCTCGGCGAGATTCTGTTGCTTTTCGCCGGCCCCGACGGGCGCCGGCCGGGCGGCCCGTACGCCGAACTGGCCTACGCCGTCGGCGTCCGTCATCGGCCCTACGTGCAGCCGGTCACCGAGCTCATGCGGGCCGAGCCCGTGGCGCAGCAGTGGCGGGAGGACCTGGCGTGGCTGGCCACGCACTGCCCGAGCTGGTGAGCGAGTGGACCAACTCCCCTGGTGGGCAGCTCAGTCTCGGCTCGGACGCGGCATCCAGGCGCCGAAGCCCGCCGACCCGCCTGCGCGCCTTCCCCCGCCTGCGCGCCGCAGGTGCCCGTCCTGCTCGGTCGGGCTCTTGCGAGCCCGGAGAGGAACCGGCAGGTCAGTCATCCGATCGAGTGAAGAAGAATGAGACGTTCCCGGCCCTCCGGCCACCGTCCCCGCAAACACACGCCATGGCTGTTCATCCGCTGATCAGCGGCTTCCCCGACGGCCGCCAGGCCAACACAGCGCAACCTGCGCCCAGTTATCAGCAGAGCACCCCTGACCTGTGCTCACCCCCAAGGCACGCTGGGGCGGAGCGGCGGTGCAGATCCGCGGCGGCAGTACCTGCGAGGGCGAGCGCGGGCCGGCTGGGCAGGAGCGACAGCCAGAAGATTGAATGGCTAAATACTCCCCTTGTTCTCATATCACCAGCCTACGTCGTGCATGGCATGGGCAGGCAGGTGTGCATCTGTTCTGCCGCAATCAACGAGAAAGGATCGAAAGAGGTTCTATGCACTCTTCCTCCCGGCACCACGAGCCGTCGCCCGCCGCCGCCCTCCCACGTCAACGGCGGTCGTGGCGCCGTACCGCCATCGCCGCAGCCGCAGCCTGCGTTGCGCTGGGCGGCCTCCTGGGCACTGCGCCGTCCGCCACCGCCGCCACGGCCGACGACACCGGCGAGATCCGGAACGCGAGCACTGACCGGCACATCGGCACCTACGGCAACTACGGCCAGGTACTTGCCGCGTTCACTGATGCGCACTGGCCGGCCTCGACCGACAAGAGCTGGAGCTTCACCCCACGGGATTACGGCAGGTACTACAGCATCAAGAGCACTACCAAGGGGACCTGCTGGACCCACAGTCCGAAGCCGGCGGCCGGTGGTGACTGGGACCGCTACGGCCCCTGGGTCGTCACGCTGTCGCCATGCAGCCCGACCGCCACGAACCAGCAGTTCTCACTGCGGGCGGCGCCCCGTGGCGCGCCGCACAGGACAGTCACCATCCATCCCCGGGACGCCATGAACACCCTCCTTCGGCGGACCACCCCGAACGGCGAAGGCCCCAACCACTGGAACGCTTTGAGCCTCGAGACGCCTCAGGGCACGAACGAGGAGTACTGGCGTGTGCCGGTTCCGCCCAACGACTGGGGCCCCGCATCCTCCTCCCGCACCTCACCATGACGATTCGGGGACGGCCTGATCCCTGAGCGCCGGAGCAGGCAGGCCGGTCATCGGCACCGAAGGTGCGACACCAGCGGCTTCCTGGTCGGCCCGGAAGCCGCTTCTCCGGCAGTCAGCCGGGCACCACAACTGCCAAGCAGCAGCCCACACCGGAATGAGTCATCCTGGTGCCGTCGGCGAAAGGCATCCAGCTCGATCGCCTCCAACCCAAGCATCAGCGGCTCATCCGAGTTCGCGCTGCCCAGGACCGCCATCGGTATCTGCCGCCACTCGACCCACACGCACACCCCCTCACTGCGACCCAACTCATGTGCCACCAGCCGGGTTGCCGCACACGTGCTCGCCAGCATTGCCGTGCCACCACGGGGGCGCGCGCAGCTGCCCGACCTCCTGAGCCAGTCCTGCTCAGACAAGGGCTGTCTCATAGCCGCCGCGGCCAGGGGAAGCTACGGTCACCTCTTTTGAAAGTGACCCACCCCGGAGGACAAACGAACTCGATCGACTACCAACCGCGACGAAATGGGGGAAGATGGCCCGCCAGCCGAACCCGGACCTCACCAACACTCTGACGATGCTCCACACCGCCGTCGTGCACACAGACAAGAACTTCCGGGACGCGCTAGACAAGAGCGTCGAGAAACTGGAGTCGGCCAGCCGGGATGCCCACAGCAAGACAGCCAAGGAGGTCGTCGACGAGCTCAACCGGATGCGCGCGAACTTTCGCGAGGTCTACAACAAGCTGAACTCCAACGGAGAGGCGCTCAACACCGCCGTCCACGACGTCGTCGCCCAGCTGCGAACCGAACTGCGTGAGGTCCGCGGCGTGCTCGCGGACCTCACGCCCGGACCGCCCCCGCTCACCAGCCCGCCCTCCCCCGCCTCGGCCCTCCAGGAGGCATCCGGTACCGAGGGCGACCACACCGGTCCCGCACTTGCACCAGTCACCACCACCACTGAGCCCGACGAGCTCCCGGAAGTGTCCGCTCTCCATGCCGCGGTCCCGGAGCAGCGCGCCGCCGATCATGACTCCTCGTCCAGCCCAGCGCTGTCGGCCGACGCGGTCCGCCAGGCCGTCCGCGAGGTCCTCACCGAGGAACTCGCCCCCGCGCTCACCGCACTCACCGCCCCGCACAGCAATGACGACGGCCCGGCTAACGAGCAGCAGGACGTCCCGGACCGGCTGCGCGAAGCGGCCGGAGAGGTCAAGAAGGAGCTCAGCACCGCCCTGGAGGAAGCCCGGTCCGCACTCGCCTCCCTGCAGCGGGAGATCGCGGACCTGCGCACCGCCGTGGAGGAGCTGCCGCCCCGGCCCAGCACCGCCGCCGATACTGCGGCCGCCGAGGTGAGCGCGGAGCACAGCGCCCTGCTCAAGACCGCGGCCCGCGTCTCCTCCGCCAGCCTGCTGTGTCACCGTGACACCTGGGAGTTCATCACCGCCCATGCCGGACGGCACCCGCACTTCCGAGTGCCGCCGCAGGTCGCCGACGAGGGAGACGAGCGGATCCGCGCCGCGCTCTCCGGCCGCTCCCTGATCGCCCTGCTGATCAGCCTGCACTCCATCAAGCACACCGCTAGCGACGGCGACGGTGACCAGGAGCTCGCCGCCACCCTGTATGAGCGGATCGAGGAGAGCCTGACCGGCCTCACCCCCAGCGGCAAGCCGGTCACCATCACCCTCGACGACCGCACCCTCCCCACTCCGGACACCCTGGCCGCCGAGAGCGGCACCGAGCCCGACGGCGAGCCGAAGAACACCAGCACCCCACCGGCCTCCACGGAGCAGGACACAGGCCCGGGCGAGGAGGTCGGCGCCGCCGCTGCGTGAATGGCCCCGGCGCGGCACCCGGCACTCCGGCCGGGTGCCTGACGCTGCCAGACCCTGTGTCCGGGTTGTGGGCGTCAGTCGAGCCGGATGCACAGCTCCTACCGCCACACGTGTGGCCGGCTCGTTCGAGCTACCAGGGACAAACCCAGGGTCTTCGCGCCCAGGTACCCACCATCAGTGAGCACGGCCGCGCCACGGATTATGTGTCATCCGTCGCGCAGCGCTTCGAGTTCCTCCCGGGTGAGGGTGAAGGGCGGGGTGCGGTCCTTCCAGCCTTCTTCGGTGGCGCGGTCCAGGCCGGCCGGGGGCCGCTGGGCGTCGAACCCGGGCCCGGCATGCGTAATGTCCTTCAACAGCAGATCGATGAGCCGGGCCAGCGCGGCAGGGCCTCCGCCCGCGTAGCCCCAGGTGTAGCTGGCGCCGGTCTGTGGTGCCGGGAACACGGTGTTGTCCTTTGTGGTCACCCATACCGAGCCGTGGCCGCGGCCGATGGTCAGCGCGGCGAGCGGTGAGAGCGTGGGCAGCCGATGCGGGGCAATGGTCTCGATCGTCTCGTCACCAATGCGCACGGCGGGCATGCCGGTCACCGGGTCGACGAGGATGTCCTTCACCGATTCGTCGCCGAGGTCGACGGCGAGCGCGGTGCGAGGCGCGGGCATGAGCCGGGATACCCACTGCCCAGCCTGCGCGCAGGAATCCGGGTCCACGGTGACCTTGCACGAGCCGGGGAAGTACGTGGTGTCGCCCAGCATGTGCCCGATGTGGGCGCATTCGGCGGCGAGTGTGTCGGTGCGGGACAGGATCGCCTGCCATCCGTCGCGCAGGATCTCTTCGGCGACCGGCTGCGGCGGGGGTGGCATGAGCGGGCGGGCGGCAACCGCGATCGAGGCGTACTGTCGCTGGTGTCGACGTGTTCGTTGATCTCCCTGCGCGCGTCTTCCGCGCTGTCCCATACGGCTTCGCGTGCGAGCGCGAGCGCGGCCACGGCCGCGTGGGAGCCGTCCGGCTCCTGGGCGGCCAGGCGTAGCAGTGGCGCCGGGTCCGGGACGACGACGGCCGGCACCGTCACGGTGGCCGCTCCCGGTCTCCAGGCCATCATCAGCTCGGGATCACGCAGATTCCCGTGCCAGTAGGGAGCGGGCATGCCGAGCAGCTGTTCCAGGCGGCGCCAGGTCGTGCCGTAGTACTCATCCGGGCCCGCCGCGTCGATCGCCTCCAGGCTCGGGCCGTGCGGGATGTTGTAGTCGGGTTCCACCACGGCCAGGGCCACCGCGTCGTCGGCCAGCTCACGCAGCAGAGCATGGCCCGGGAACGTAGTCCCCATCTCCCCGCGCACCGTGTGGGCGAGCACAACCTCTCCGAGCTGGGTATCCCACCGGTACAGCACCCAGCCGGTGCGCCGCTGGGCTCCCATGAACCGGGTGGGCCGGGTGGCCACCGCGTTCGCGTTCCACAGCAGTTGCTGCGGAACCGCCTCCGGCTTCTCCGAACGTCGAAATGCCACCAGCACTCCCCTCCCGCCGTGTTACTGCCGCCTGTGCACGCTAGTCCCGTACGCCACCAGGGAGTTGACCGTTCATGGTCTCCGTGCGCGGCACGACTCAATCGCGGCCTGACAGGACTCGATCCTTCGCCGCGCTCATCGCGATCTCCTACATGCAGGATTCCGGTGAAGGACTCACCGAGCCGTACGGCGGCTTCATCACAGCTAAACGGTCGCTCGTGTTGTCGCGACCGCTTCCTTCAGCGTCCAGCGAGGGCCGGTGTCCGGGTCCCGCACCCAGGCGTACTGGTCGCGTTCGGTAACGGTCACCCCGTACTCGTACAGCTCCGGGGACCCGTCGGCCAGCCAGGCATCCCAGGTCTTGAGAAGTTCGCCGGCCAGGCGGCGGGAGCCGCCTTCCCGCACCAGGAGCGTGCCGGGTCCGGTGGCGGTGAGCGACGCCCACGCGCGGCCGGCGTCGTCATGCAGCCAGGCGTTGCACCCGTCCGCGTCGACGGCGGTGTGCACCCGCAGCTCGGGCAAGGCGACACGGAGTGCGAACTTCAGGTGCCAGTCCCGGTGCAGCGGCAGCAGATCGCGCACGAGGTGGTACTCGTGGGCGAGTTCGTGGCGTTCACGCAGCTGCCGGAACTCGGGGCGCCGCGCCGCGTGGGCGCGGGCGGGCATGAACTGCGCCAGGCCCCGTACATGTCCGCTGGCCCTCCGGCCGTCGTCGGAGACGGTGAGCGCCACGTGCCCCAGGCGGCCCCAGGGGGTGACGATCCGCCCGCCGGGCCGGGTCTGGGCCACCCAGGCGAAGGGGATGGTCTCGACCGCATAGGTGGACAGGATCCGGTCGTACGGGCCCGAGTCCGGGCAGCCGATCGCGCCGTCGCCCCGGCACACCGACACCTGGGCCCCGGCCCGTGCGAGGGACTGTTCGGCGCCGGCGGCGAGTTCGTCGTCGAGCTCGACGCTGACCACGCATCCGGGGCCAGCCCGGTAGACGAGCAGGGCAGCGTTCCAGCCGGTTCCCGTGCCCAGCTCCAGCACCCGCTGGCCCGGCCGCACACGCAGCGCGGCCAGCATGTCCGCCACCACGGCGGTACACGAAAGGCTGGAGACCGGAACACCGTCGTGCAGGCGGGTGATGGCCGCGGCGTGCGGGTCGCCGTACACCAGCCCCGCCCACCCCCCGGGGTCCCGGTCGCGATCGACGGGCCGGTAGGCGTGCCCGTCCCACTGCCAGAGCCGGCTGGGCGCGAACGCGTGCCGGGGCCGGGCCTCGATGGCCTCGCGTACCCACCGGGTCCGGGGCCACAGGTCCTGCCGGTCCATCTCCTCCAACTGGGTCCGGAGCGCGGCGTGGAGGTCAGGGTCAGTCGTCATCCTCGTCCCGCCGGTGCTGGCCGCCGGAGGGCGGCTGCTCGCGCACCTGCCCGTCGGCGTTGTCCGGCGGCGGGGTTCCCGAGCCCGGGTCCGGCGGCGGCTTCTCGTGTCGTCCCACACCCGCTCCCTCACCTCGACGGCGACCTGCCTTCATCAATGGTGCCGTCCGGCGGCCAGGGGCGGTAGACAGCGCTCGGCCTGGGAACGGCACAGACCGACCGAGCTGTGCGCGGCTTTCAGGCCCAGCGAAGGTCGAGTTCCTTGGTCCCCCTCGACTCGCCGTAGAGTTGGTTACCTGGACCAGCACCCAAGGTTCACGGTTTCCGAGAGCGGGGTCAGGGCCACCTCTCCTGGGAGGCGATCCACTCCCGACGGGCGTAGGCGCGGACCGCGTCGCGCTGCGCCTCGGTACAACCGTCCTCAAGGGCCGGAGGGATGTCACCGGTGAAGCTGGCGCCGTACTGCAGGTCATGCAGCGCCAGCTCGCTGGCAACGTCGGAGGTGTCGGTGCACAGTTCATCGGCCCTGTCCGGCCCACCTGGCTCCTCCTGGTACGGACGGGGCAGGTAGCCGCCGGGCGGGTGGCACAGCGCGAGCACGTCCAAGACGACCGCCGTCTCCAGCAGGTCGCTGCGGCACTCCATCGCCTGCATCCGCACCTCGTCCAACACCCGGCTCTTGTCGCCGCGTTCGTACGCGGTGGCCAGGACCTGTCGGTCCAGGAGCTGGGTGTAGAGCAGGCTGGGGATGAGCTGGGCGATGCGAACCAGGTGCTCTCCGTACACGGCTTGTGCGGCCCGGCTGGTCGCCCAGCCCGGCCACGGCTCACCCGGAGAAGCTCGATGTGCGCTCATGCCGAGGGAAGCTACCGACGCTCCGTTGATCACGGAGCCGAACAGTAGAAGACGTAGCGGGGCGCCGCGCCAGCCGCTGAGCAGCACGCCCCAGAGCATGCACCCAACAAGGGCGACGGCGTAGGTAGCGGCGGCTCTGCGCAGCGAGCTTTCCGGCTCAGGTAAGGGCCCGCCCGCGTGGTGTACAGGAGACGCAGAGGGGGTTACCTCCGCGGCCATATCGGAGCGTCAGTTTCTGACATGACGCGCAGGGTCCGATCTGTGTGACCGTGCAGCCCAGTCGTGCGGCCACCGTCGCACGCTTTTCTGGCGTGCGGTTCATTGGTCCAGTGGCGCGCAGCGCAGGCGAGAGCGTTGGCTGAGGTTTCGCGGTCGGGCGTGCCTGTGCAGTCTCGGTGGGTGGCACTTTGCCTGGCCGTTGCGGAGGAACAGGTAAGGGCCGTGCCGCTGGGGCTGCGTGCCGGGTCGGTGGGGTGGGCGTGGGAAGGGTGATGCCGGCGGGGATGAGCATGTCGGTGTTGCGCGTGCTACTTGGCCGCTCTTTTTGTTCCAGCCGCTCTTGATAGGAACAGTCACGGCTGAGCGGGCGGCCTTCAGGAGCTTCGGCTTCTTGGTCGTCAACGGTGCCGGGTTGGGGTTCGGTCAACTCGTCGCTGGTGGTCTCCAGGTACTTCTCGCGGTCCTGAGCGGTGACCCACATGTGATAAGGGCGGCGGCGGCAGGCTGGGCGGGTAAGTAGAGGGGGACGTAGTCGCCTGCCGCTGTCTCAGGGATGAGGCGGTCGAGGTGGATGCCGAGCGTAGGCGCCCAGGTGCCGTGCCACTGGTTGCAGCGTCCGTAGCCGCGGTCGGGACATGGCAGGGGGTTGCGGCTGTCGCACCGTTTGAGTTTCAGCTCCTTGACTCCGCCACGCATCAAGAGGGCGTTGCCGCTGGAGAACGCCTCCAGCGGCAACCTGTCGATACGGGCCCACGGCGTCCGCTCGATGAGTGGCGCGCTCTTGTCATCGGTGGTCCACAGCGGGCGAAGCCCATCGGCTCGGGCGATGTCGGTGCATTTGGCCACGGCCCGAGCCGTTGCGTAGGACAGCTGGATCTCGCACCCGAGCTGGATCCCGTTCTCACCCTGCACGAGGACATCCGTTCGCCGGCGCCCGTCTGTAGCACGGGCTTCGAGCTCAGCAGGGAAGCCGGCGCGTTCAGCTGCCGTCGCGATCCGCTCTTTCAATGCTCTGTGACGTGGACTTTCCGGAGCAGTGGCGTGGCGTACCGCTGCGCTGTAGTGCACCGCTACGGGCCGCCCCTCTGCAGCCGCAGGAACATCCACTGTGGGCAACCAGGATCGTTCTCCCGGCACTCCCGACACTCCAGATCGCCCTTGACGGTCTTGCCGTACAACGACTCCCACAACATCCGGTCTTCGCGGACGGTCAGGTCCAGTTCGTCGAGGTTGATTTCCCCGTGCGTCTTGTGAAACACCCCATGCGCCATGCCTACAAAACTACGAATCGCCACTGACAATGCACACTGAGTGAAGTGAGGGCGTATGGTTCCTCCTCGGGCTACCACTGGTCGGGAACCATCAGGCGTCGGGCGGGCACGCGAGCCGGCGCGCCGCCTTCACCTCCCACTCCCCCAGATGCGCTGACACAAGGCGGAGTGGGCTGCGGTCGGGGTGGAAGGCGTGATGATCAAGCCATCCGCCGGCGCCTACCGGCCCGGAGAGCGGGGAGGCTGGCAGAAGCTGCGGTCCCGTACCGCGCATGGCGCGGTGATCGGCGCCGTCACCGGCCCTATCACCATGCCGACCACTCTCCTGCTGGCCCGCTACGACCAGGCCGGCCGCATGCGCCTGGTCGCCCGCAGTGCCCCCCTGCCCACGGCGCTGCGACAGCAGATCGGCGGCATCCTGGGCCTGGCCCCGCGAGGCCACCCCTGGCGGGAGATCACCTTCTCCGCAGGCTGGGGCACCCGCGAACGCGCTGCAGCACCGGTGCGTGAACCCGACCGTCGTGGTCGAGTTCGAGGGCGACGCCGCCGTCGACGCCGGCCGGTGGCGGCACGAGGTGCGCGTCCGACGGCTACGCCCCGACCTGGCCCCCGACGAAGTGCCCACCTTCGGGAAGTAGCCGCGCGCCGCAGCGATGTCGGGTGGGATTCAACGGGTAAGGCCGGCTTCCCCATGCAAGTCGGGCTCAAGCGACAGGACCGTGTCGGGTCGCCGGCTTTGGCGGCCGCCAGGCGATCGCTGCCGCGTGCAGCACCGGCCACTCCACGGTCGGCCAGGCCATCACGCCGGGTTCTTGATCGGCCCAGCCATCTGCATCTGGTCGTCCAGGCGCCGGGCGAGCCGGTTGGCGAGGACCTGCGGCGTATCCGTACGGCCGGTGAGCCCGACCGCCCGAGTAATTTTGCTGCTGGCGCCGAGTCAGTTATTCAGCTTCCGCTGTCTTCACCGACTGCCGAGCCGCCACCCAGGCTGCTGGACTTGTCGGGTTGCCCTCCCTCGGGAGGTCGGAGCTTGGGTTCGCCGGTGTCGGGGGAGCTGATCCGGTCGCTGAAGGTGAGACGGCCTCCGCCGTGGTCGACTACGACCGTGTCGCCGTCCCGCACGGCTTTTTCCACCAGGTCGGCGAGTTCTTCCTCGCTCGCGTCGGGGTGGTCCTGGGCGATGCGTCTGCCAAGTTCGTTGTTGTAGAGGTCCATGGCTTCGCGCTCGGGGTGGTTGCCGGGCCTGGCCTCGTGGGTGGTGGCGTACTTCTCGGTCCACTGGGCGCCGTACTTCTTCGTCATCAGCGCGTTCCAGTAGGTGTGGTGGAAGGCGTCGTTGTGGTTGTCGTTCAGGTCCGGCTTGCCGTTTCGTATTTCGGGCGCGAACCGATCGTCGGCGGTGTCGAACGCTTTGCCCTGTACGTCTTTGAAGTCTTTCAGGCCGTTGAGTCCCAGCCCGTCGAGTATGTCCGCCTCCTGCGCGGTGACACTCTCGTTCATGTCCAGGACCAGGGCGCCTGCGTGCAGGATCCAGTTGCGGGGGTACTCGACCAGGCCGCCCGGGTCGGGGTCGACCTGATAGTCGCGCAGGATCCGGTCCAGGTCCTGCCGGGTTCCCGGGGGCGTGTACTCGACTTTGTCGGGGTTGAATCCGTGTGCTCCGGCCGCGCGGCTGCCGGGGGGTTCGACGGCGGCGATGAGGGTCTTCTTGATCGTGGTGTCCGTGTCGTTGACGGCTTCGACGGCCGTGTCGATGCGGGCCTGCCATTTCGCGACCTCTTCGTCGAGGGCCTCGGCGTAGGTGTGGTCGGGCCCTCTGGCCAGGCGTTCGCCCTCGTTGAGTTTGGTGGTGTCGAGCGTGACCCGGCCGTCGCCGTCCACAATTTTCCTGTCCTCCTCAGCGGCCTTCACCCGCCTGCCGAGGGTCCGCTTCCTGTCTGCCAGGTCGTCGTACGCCTTCATCAGCAAGGTGGCGATGTTCTGTGCCTGGCGCTTGGCATCGCTGAACTGGCCCGAGGAGATGCGGGCGACCTCGTCGTAGCTCACTTCCGCCAGGCCCGCCCAGGAGCTTCTGGAGACCTGGCCGCGCACGCGGGCGTCGTAGTCGGTGCGCAGCTCGCCGAAGCGCTTGCCCATGCGCCGGAAGGCCGCTGCGGCATCCTCCAGTTCGGTGGCGTCGGCGTTCATGATGTCGCGGAAGGTGAGCGTCATCGCCCGGGTTCACCTGCCCTTATCCGGCAGGCCGCAGGCCGGTGGGCTCGTTGCGGGGAAGGGTGGGCTGGTAGGGGTCCGAGCCGGTCACGAAGGAGTTGCGCACGAGACCGTCCCGCGTCTGGAAGAGCACCCGCACTCCGCGCAGCGCGTCCCGTTCACCCTGGAGGCGCTGTTCGAGGTTGCGGACCTGCTTGCCCCACTGCCGCAGCACGTGCTCGACACCCTGCCAGGCCTCCCAGGTCTGCATCGTGCCGCCGGGGCTGCGCGCGCTCGCTGCCCAGCATCCCCGGTTCGGGGCCCTCGGACGGCTACCCGGCCATGCGGCCCGCACTGCGCAGGTGCGGCAGCAGTTCCTCGTCGACGTACTTCGCCGAAGCTTCCTTCGCCGCAGGGTCCGAGGCCAGCCGGTCGGCTCCACCGGGCCCGGTGCCCCCGCCGCCCTCCGGAGCTGCGGAGTCGAGCCGCATCCGCGCGTCGTGCCCCTCCTGCGCCCGCGAAACCAGCGCACCCCACTCCGCCTTGAACGAGTCCAACGTAAGCCCCCCAGCTCACCATCCGTGACGTTCCGTGACGTGGGCATGGTATCCCCGCACCGGTCGAACAGAACCTGCTGCCCCAATAGCACCGATGTGCCTCCCGGACCCTGACAGGAAGAGCTCCTGAGAAACGGTCCATGCGCGGGAGCCGGAGGCCTGTCACGGTCGCAAGCGTGCCGTCGCGCCGAGCGACCGCGCAGAATCGGGCCGCGACGAGGGGCGTCAGTGGCTACGCTGAGCGTGAGCGTGTAAGGCGCGTTACAGGAGCCTGTCCGCACCGACCGTCTGTCGCATCGCCGACGAGGTGAGCCGTCGAGGAACCGATTCCGGGCATGAGGCAGGTGCGCACCGCGCATCCGGGCGCGGGAAGCACTCGGCGGGGAGGAAAAGTGGCAATGACCAAGGCCAGAGCAACCGGAGGAGGACGAATATCGCAGCGGTGGAAGCTGCTGACGGTGAACCTCGTGCTGTGGTCCATCCCGGCGTTGCTGCTCCTGACCTCGATCGTCGTGGTGCTGGTGCCATTCCGCGCGAACGAGGATCCCGCCGACCCGACTGCGACGGTGCGGGAAGAGTGCGGATCCCTCCTCTCCCCCGGCACGCTCAAGACTGCCTCAGGGAACCCCTATCTCACGCCCGTATGCGAACACGCCCGGAGTGCCCGGTGGGACGGAGCCAGGCAACTCATGGCATGGGGGGCCGGCACCGCCGTACTGAGCGGCGTCATACACGTGCAACGACGGCGCCGCTGCCGGAGCGGACCGGCTGCGGAGCTGCGGCAGATCCGCAGCAGTTGAAACACCGGATGTGCACGTCAGGACCTCCCCTACCCGAGCAGGCCTGTCTCGTAGGAGAGGGCTTCTTGAGAACGGGCGTCGAAGGACAGGGAGCTGACGACGCCGAGGCCGGGCGTGCGCCTCTCCGCCGTCGTTGGCAGCAATCCCCCCACGCGCGGGAACCACAAAACTAGCTGCCCGGCCACACGTACGCGATCAGCCGCTGCTCCCCGGGCCTGCCGGGACAGTTCCGCCGCGCCTTGAGGTTCGGGATTGCCAGAAGCGGGTCAGGGCCACCTCGGAGGCAATCCACTCTCGACGAGCGTAGGCGCGGACTGCATCGCGCTGTCCTCGGTACAGCCGTCCTTGAGGGCCGGGGGGATGTCGCCGGTGACACTGGTGCCATGCTGCAGGTCATGCAGCGCCAGGCCACTGGCGGCGTCGGAGGCGTCGGTGCGCAGTTCATCGGCCTTGTCCGGCCCACCCGGCTCTTCCTGGTACGGGCGGGGCAGGTAGCCGCCCGGCGGGTGGCACAGCGCGAGCAGGTCCAAGACGACCGCCGTCTCCAGCAGGTCGCTGCGCTCTCCTGCAGACGCAGTGGCCTCCAAGGGCAGCAGCGCCAGCACTAACCCCCTGCTATGGCAAGGCTCTTGATACCGGTCCTTCCCACGGTCCCTCCCTGGTGAATAGCAGTGTCATCACGGCGACGCGGACCTCCCGCGGGGGTGGCACCTTCAGGTGCGTTCATCCCGCCAGGAGTGGTGTCGCTCTGCACCAAGACTCAGTGGCAACAGCGACCCAGACAACGAGGAAGCGCTGTCCGGGACAGCCTCATCGCTGTCCCGGACAACGCTGAGGCTGTCCCGGCTGGTCACGGCAGTACGCCCTGATCTTGAAAGACACGGCAACCAGGCTCCAAGGAGGGCGTTGCATCTGGCATTTGACGGGCTTCGTGTCGGTCCCCGAGCTGACCCCTTCATCGGAGGACATATGTAGGCGCGGGGTCTTCCGACCGGCCGCGGGCATCGAGAGCGCACTGCGACTCGATGTGCGGGGGGCTGTCCCCTTCAGGGCACCCCGGCCTTCGGCTCCTGCCCCGCCCGCTTGGGCGCCTCCTTGGAACCCCACTTGGGTATTACGAAGATTCCCGTTGGCCGGTGTCTGCCGGGGGGACGTGTGTGGCGTTCAGGGGCAGGAGCTGGGGGCGTTTTGCGGTCCGGCCGTCGCCGGAGGACTGGCCGAGCAGACGGCGTCCGAGCCAGGGGCCGAGGAAGGCGGCTGTCCAGCGCAGTTCGGCTGCTGCGGCTTGCCAGCCCGCGGGGACCGCCTGTGGCGGCAGGGGTAGTGTCCAGGCGTCGTTGCTTCCGGGCAGGTGGATGGCTTGGGCGAGGGCTGCGGCGATCCGCTCGTGGCCCAGGGGGCTGGCGTGGAGTCGGTCTGCGGTCCACAGCCGTGGGTCGGTGGCGACGGCGTGCCGGGCGGTTTCCGCGACCGCGACCCCGTGACGGGCGGCCGCGGCGCGGATACGGATATTGAGGTCGGACACGCGGGATCTGAGGGGCCGGGCAAGAGGCGCGATCTTCCCCACGTCGGGGAAGGTCAGTGTCACCACGTGGGCCCCTGCGGCCGTGAGCGCGGCGAATATCGCTTCCAGGTGCCCGGCCACCTGTGCGGCGTTGAACCGGGGCCGGAGCAGGTCGTTGACCCCCGCGACGACGGTGGCCAGGTCGGGGCGCAGGGCCAGGGCAGGCCCTAGCTGTTCAGCGCGGACCTGGTCGGCGACACGTCCTCGCACGGCGAGATTGGCGTACTGAAGCCCCGGGCTGACGGCTGCGAGGTGCTCGGCGAGCCGGTCGGCGAAGCCGCGTAGGCCCACGGTGTCGTCCCCGTCGCCCAGCCCTTCGGTCTGGCTGTCGCCCAGGGCGACGTAGCGCAGGTATTCACCGCTCGGCATGAGTCGTCTGCCTCTCCCGCAGGACAGCTGCGATCCGCAGGCACCAGTCCCGGTGCTCCTGCTCAAAGGCCAGGCCCCGCAGGCATGTCAGGTACGGCCCGATCCGCTCGCCTCGGCGTAGGAACTCCTCTTCGTCTGCATCGCCGCGCATCTGCCTCAGCAGCTTGCCGAGAAGTTCGATCTTGGCCTCGGCTGCGGATGCCCGCTCTTCGAGCTGCTCGATCACCGGCGCGGTGCCGATGCGGTCGGCGACCTGGACCTTGACCAGCAGGTCGTCGCGGATGAACGAGGGCTTCGATACGGCTGCGGCGAACTCTTCCAGCTCGGCACGACCGGCGTCGGTGACGTGGAACAGTCGCTTGTTGGGCCGGGTCTCCTGGATCACCTGCCGGCCCGCGACCAGCCCTTCCTTCTCCAGCTTGGCCAGCTCGGCGTACAGCTGCTGGGGCAGGGCGTGCCAGAAGTTCGCGACGCCGACGTCGAACGCCTTCGCCAACTGGTATCCGCTGTACTCGCCGTCCAGCAGCGCCGCCAGCACGGCATGTCGCAAGGCCATCGAAGCAGCCCCTTCCCTTTTCCTCGTCCGCCACTGCACCATACTCAAGGATATGACTAGTCACATCCTTGAGTAGGAGGAGGGTTATGGAGGCTGCCGAGCACTTCCGCGCCGCAGTGGAGAAGGGCGAACTCGCCGCACTGGGCGACCTGTTCACCGAAGACATCCGCTTCTACAGCCCGGTGAAGTTCACACCCTTCGAGGGCAAGCCCATGGTGCTGGGACTCTTCGGCGTCCTGCTGCGCACCTTCGAGGACCTCCGCTACATCGGACACTTCGAGGGCATGGCCGAGACCAGTACCGATCGCGAACAAGCTCCGTCGGTGA
Source organism: Streptomyces sp. 3N207 (assembly GCF_052246355.1). Taxonomy (NCBI): domain Bacteria; kingdom Bacillati; phylum Actinomycetota; class Actinomycetes; order Kitasatosporales; family Streptomycetaceae; genus Streptomyces; species Streptomyces sp. 3N207. The sequence goes on from NZ_JBQQBV010000033.1 coordinate 60,944, forward strand.
TCCTGCCCTTCCGGGCCACCGTGCACGGCAAGCAGATCCACGGCATCGACATGCTCCAGTTCGACGAGACGGGCCGGGTCAAGGAGTTCACCGTGATGGTTCGCCCCCAGTCCGCTGTGCACGCCCTGGGCCAGGCGGTACTTGCCGGCCTGGTCGCCGACGGCCTCATGCCCAAACCCGTCGACCACTAGAGGGGCCACAAGACGGGATCAGGCGATCTGGCCGCACCGACGTCTGGACGACCTCGCCACGGACGAGACGAAAGAGCAGGAGGAACGAGCGGATCCGACAGCGCACCGCCGAAGCGGCACGGAGCCTCGCGCAGCATGGCCGTCAGCAGCTGGGGAAAGTCGAAGACGTACTCAACGACCGTCGCCGGCGCCTGAAGCACTCATGGCCAGACGGTGGCGGCCGCGGGCCGGAGATCCGCCCACTCGCGCAGGGTGCGGATGACCTTGTGGGCAGGCACCGTGATGCTGCCGGAGGCCTCTGCCAGGAGCCGTGCGTATGCGGGGTCATCGAGCACAGCGGTGACCGAGTCGCCTTTGTGATAGTTGACGGCCAGCAGCAGCCCGTAGCCGGTGTCCGTGCGATCCAGGTCGGCGCCCCAGCAGAACTCCCGGTAGGCGTCGGCGTCCATGGTGGCGGGTGTTGCGAGCGCCACCTGGTAGACAGCGATCAAGTGGTCCCCTCCGCACTGGCGTCCGGTGGAGAGAGCTACCCGAAGTCGCCGACACTGTGCACGGGGAGCCGGTCTGAACTGGTTTGCGAATGTGCCCGTCGCTTCACCTGGGGTCGCGCAGGGCTTCACAAGATGCCCCGCGCCGAGCGCGGACGGCGGACCATAAAGAACTGTCATCAAGCTTAGAGCGACCGGCGGTAGGTCGCGACAGACGGTCTGTGTTCTGGGGTGGCAGCGGAACGGGCACAGGACCTACGCGATCATGGAGTTCTCTACGCTATGTGACCGTGAAGGACGACTGTGCCCGCACTGCCATCATGCCTGCTTGAATCTGCCTGGGACCAGTTCAGTGCCCTGCTGCCCGATCGGGCCGAGTTCGACCCGGGTCATCCGCTCGGCTGCCATCGGCGACGCATACCGGACCGTGTCGTGTTCGACCATGTCATACAGGCGCTGGTCCATGGCTCCGGATATGAACGGGTCTCCTCGCCCGCATGCTCAGACCGGGCGATCCGACGTCGCGTCAAACTATGGGCTGACTTGGGGATCGTCCAGGTCCTGCATCAGATCACCCTGGAGGCATACGACCGCATGATCGGCCTCCGCCTCGATGAGGTCTCGGTTGACGGCTGCATCACCAAGGCTCCGTGCGGTGGGGAGAAGGCAGGCCGCTCGCCCGTTGACCTGGGGAAGCGGGGACTGAAGCGCTCGGTCGCATCGGACGCGTGCGGGGTCCCACTGGGGATCGTGTCCGACGGCGCGAACCGGCACGACTCGTGGCTACTCGGCCCTACCCTGGCAGCGGCGAAAGAACAGGCCGGTGCAATGCCGGAGACCATCAACGTCAACCTCGACCGCGGCTACGACAGCGCAAAGTCACGTGTGCTCATCGACGATTTGGGCTTCTCGGCCGAGATCGCCTGCAAGGGCGTGCCTGCCCCGGTGCAAGCCGGCAAGCGCTGGGTGGTGGAGCGCACGCACTCGTGGATGAACGACTACGGCAAGCTACGACGCTGCACCGAGAGGAGCGGCAAGGTCGTGGAGTTCTACCTCCACCTTGCCGCCACTCTCGTTACGCTCCGCATGCTCATCCGCCGCGCAACCCGCCTCTACCGCTGGGATGAACGCCCTACCACCCGAAGGCTCAAGTAACGTTCTACTGTTGCACGCACGGACCCCGGTTTGGGGGCGAGAACGTATCAGCCCCTCTCTGTGGGATCAGGGTCCGGATAGATCTCGTATGGCTGGTCGGTAAGATCCCCCTCCACCCACACCTGCATCCCGTAGCCAATCGGCGTATCGGGGTACAGGAGAGGCAAGTTGCTCTGAGCGTCGGAAAAGTCTTCTTGAGTGGCCAGAAGCCGCAATTCCTCGCCATGTTGTAAGACCACACCGGTCAGGGAAGCCGGGACCAGCTCATCGAAACGGGCCCAGTCGATCAACACCTGTCTCGTGCCTGCATCGTCATGATTCGAGATGAGGGAATGCAGATCGACGTGTCCGACACGACGCCCGCTTTCAATCAACCAGAGGTCAGCCGTCTGGTCGAGATGTGCGTCGACCATGTCCGGATCGTCGTTCTCAACGAAGATGTTCCGCAGCAGGAAGCGGATGTGCTCACGGTCTCCGTAGACGAAGAAGACGCTCCAAGCTATCTGAGCGTCATTTGCGGTCTCGAGTACGTAGCAGCTTCGGCCCTCAAGCTCGTCTGGTGTTGGAATGATCCCACCTCGTTTTCACCGGTCAGCGTTACCCACAAGCATTGTGTCAGGCCCAGAAACGCCGACCAGGGTCTGCCGATCGAGTGCATCACCACCGACGGTGGCGACGGGAAGGCCCACATGAGCGCCGAGCTCGCAATCACCAGCGCTCCCACATACCGTGCCCCGAGTCGTGGCGGCCCAGCAGGTGGGTATCCACGTGCTCGGGCAGCAAGGCCGTGATGGTCCCACAGAAGGTCAAGCAGGCATGATGGCAGGACAGGCACAAGCCTCCGGCAATCACTGAGCGTAAAGAACTCCGTGATCACCCGGCTTGTGCCTTCTCCACATCCGGGGTACCACCTCGACCACCGGTGCACGCCTTCCGCCGGGCGCTCTTAGCTATTGGCCTGCTGCTCGCCGGGCTGCGAAGTTCCGCCGTTGCCGCTCGGCCGCCCGGAGCATGTCTGCCCTCTGGGAAGTCCTAGTGCCTGGGTCGGGACCCTCAAACGCGAACCACCGACTCCCGGTCCTTCCTCACCCACACCGGGCTGACCATCCACCCACCACCCACAGAACTAGCGAAAAACTCAGTAGAGGGTGTCTGAAAAGCCGGTCAGTGGGCATGTGGCCTGGTAGCGGGGCGGATGCGCACTCTCGGGGGCTGGGGTGGCCGGGCTACGTACCCGTTATACGACGGATCTGTCCGATCCGGAGTGGGAGATCCTTCGTCCGCTGGTGCCGGCGGTGAAGCCGGGCGGACGTCCCGCGAAACACACACGCCGCGAGATCATCAATGCGCTGGCCTACTGGCTGCGGGCGGGCTGCGCTTGGAGACTGCTGCCGCACGACCTGCCGCCCTGGCAGACGGTGTATCACTACTGCGCCAGTGGCGACGGGATGCCGTGTGGGAGCGGATGCTGACCGCGCTGCGCGAACGTGAGCGGGTGCGGCTCGGGCGGGAGCCCACGCCCAGCGCGGGCGTCGTGGACAGTCAGAGCGTCCGGGCCACCGAGCGCGGCGGCCTGCACGGATACGACGGAGCCAAGAAGGTCAGTGGGGTCAAGCGCCATCTGCTGGTCGCGACACCCTGGGCACTGTCCTTCTCGCCTGTGAGCCCGGCCAGCGTCGGTGACCGGGACAGCGCCGTGGTGTTGTTCTCCCGGGCCGACGACGCCTTCCCGCGTCTTGGGCACGTCTGGGCGGACCAGGGCTACCGCGGCGCCGACTTCCACACCTGGATCCGGGAGACCACCGGCATCACCGTGGAAATCGTGCAGCGCCGCGATGGTGGCTTCCGTTCCACCTGGGCCCGGGCGGACGCGCCAGCGCGCGAGGTGCCGCGAATCGCGGCTGTCCCTCGCCGTTGGGTGGTCGAGCGGGCGTTTGCCTGGCTCGGTCGCTCCCGCCGCCTCTCCAAGGACTACGAATTTCTTGCGCGTCAACTCGGAGAACACCATCTACCTGGCCATGGTCCTGCTCCTCCTGCGCCGTCTCGCAAGATCAGCCCGCTGACCGGCTTTTCAGACACCCTCTAGCCCAGCATGGTTGCTCTTGCCGCCCGCTTGAGATCTTGCTCAGCCACAAAGTGCCCATGCTCTTCGACCAGGCCACTCTCCATGAGCGCGGCGACCTTCTCAGCCGCAGCCTGCCGCACGGCCTCGCGCAGCGGTCTCTCCGACGTTCGAGCTGTAGGCGCACCAGCGTCCGTCACATACGGCGGCGGCCTGGGCCTGGGTTTTCACCCCACTGTAGAGGGTGACTCCGTTGGTGGTGCTGAGGCGCTTGACGCCTGCTAAGACCGTGTCCTATGTGGTGATCACTCGTTGCCTCCCTGCATGGGGAGGGGAACTTGGAGTTGGATTGTTCCGGACGGGTTGTGGGAGATCGCGGAGCCGTTGATCCCGCCGTCGAAGGTGCGGCCGCAGGGTGGCGGAACGCAGGACACACCAGATGAGACGGTGTTCGCAGCGATCGTCTATGTGCTGGTCAGCGGTTGTGCCTGGCGGTCGTTGCCGCCGTGCTTCGGGATATCGAAGTCGACAGCTCATCGTCGGTTCGTGATCTGGTCGAGAGCGGGCGTCTGGGGCCGGCTGCATGAGGCGGTGCTGCACCGGCTCGACGACGCCGGCCTCATCGACGTCACCCGCGTCGTCCTCGACTCCGCCCATGTGAGGGCGAAAAAAGGGGTGAACACACAGGTCCGAGCCCCGTGGACAGGGGCAGGCCGGGCTCCAGGATGCACATCCTGTCGGACGCGAACGGGCTGCCCCTCCTCGCTGGCGTCTCCGCTGCCAACGTCCACGACAGCGAAGGGCTGAAGCCCATGGTGGCGGGTCACCAAACGAGACACGACCCTGACCGGGGCCGGTACTTCAAGCCGAAGCGGCTGCACGCCGACAAAGCCTACGACCGGCCCGACCTGCGCAGATGGCTGCGCGGCACACGCATCGCACGCAAAGGCATCGAGTCCAGCAAGCGATTAGGGCGTCGCAGGTGGGTCATCGAGCGCACCATGTCCTGGCTGACCGGCTACCGCAGACTCAACCACCGCTACGAACGCGACCCGGGCAACTACCTGGCCTTCCTCGGACTCGCCGCCGCCCTGTGCTGCTACAAACGACTCGTCCGCCTCACCACATAGGACACGGTCTAATACTGCAACGACACTCCGTGGTGTCCTCTGCGTCTGTAATGGCTGACGCGGGCTCGGGCTTGACTTCTTCTTCGCCATAAGGACCAAGCGAGTACGTGCTGGATGCTGTGACGGGCGGGAAAGAGGACTCGGTTGAACAGTCGCCGGGCCTCGTTCATGGTCACGGGTA
>NZ_JBQQBV010000034.1:0-62279 GCF_052246355.1 Streptomyces sp. 3N207
TCAGCGTCAACTCGGCATCTGATCTTCAGTGCGCGCAGCCGCCCATCAGCAACCCCCCAGGCCGCGCGGCCACAAGCCGCACTGAACCCCTCACGCCGAACCACTGAAAACCAAACGCCAAACATCAGCTGCATTTGAGCTGAGTGCTCGAAAATATTCAACACGCTCTCAGGAACAGTCACCTTCCCAGTCCCGCAACGGGATTCGAGAGCCGGGGCCCATACAGTGCCCGGCTACCGGACCCCAACTGGCCCACCTCCATCAGGGGCCGCGCCTTCCGCCGGCTCTTGTGCACTCCAGCCGGTGACATCGGGCAGTGGGCCGTCCAGGGAGCACCGACCAGCTCCGGGCAGACGTGGCCGGACCGAGGGCCGGAAGGCACTGCTGCCGGCCTGCCGGAGCTGCTCACTCGTGGCGCCGTCGACGGCCTACACACGCTCAGCACCTGGTCTTCAGCGCACGCAGCCGCCAAACAGCAACCCCCCAAGGGACACGCAGCCACAAGCCCCACTGAAAACCAAACACCAAACCACTGAAAACCAAACACCAAACATCAACCACCGCACCCCGTGACAGCCGATCTACTGCGCCGCAGCCACCCGGCGCCGTCCCCGCGGCCGGGGCCGGCTCGGAGGCGATCAGGCGGCTGTACTCGCGCAGGGCCTTCGCGCCTAGCAGGCCGCTCTGGTAGAGGCCCGTGAGCCCGGGTGGGCGCCCCGTGACCCTGGCGGTTGCCGAGGTCATCAGCCAGTACTCACTCCTGAATCCCCTGGGGGTTGTGTCACTCAGCCACTGTGGCCCACGAGCCGCTCCACCGCCGCCACGACGTGGCCGGCGCCGTCCTCGCGGCGGACCGCCGCCGACACCTGGCGGGCACGCCGGGCATAGCGTTCCTCCTGCACGGCCCTGCATACGGCCTCGGCGAGTGCCGGGGCCGTCAGCCGCCGGAAGGGCACCACTTCCGGACTGACTGAGAGAGCGGCCAGGCGCGACGCCCAGAACGGCTGGTCCAGCATGACTGGAATCGGCACTGCCGGGACCCCCGCGCGGAGTCCGGCCGCCGTCGTTCCGGCCCCCGCATGGTGGACCACGGCCGCCATGCGGGGAAACAGCCAGGTGTGCGGCACCTCAGTGACCGTCAGCACGTCGTCACCGTCGATGCGGAGCCCGGCCCACCCGCTGTGGACGACACCGCGAACGCCGGCCAGCTTCAGGGCGCGTGCCACGAGGTGTCCGAGTCGGTCCGGATCGCTGGGCGACATGCTGCCGAAGCCCACGTAGACGGGCGGGGGTCCGGAGGCCAGGAAGTCCCGCAGCCGCGGGGGAGGTTCCCAGCTGGGCGGTTCGGCGGGCCACCAGTACCCCACGACGTCCATGCCCCGGCGCCAGTCGGCGGGGCGGGGTACGACCGCTGGGGAGAAGCCGTGGCAGACGGGCCAGACTGATCCGCGCCGCTTGACGGCATCGCCACGTACGTCCAGCTTCCGCCGCAGGTGCCGCACTCCCGGCGCGAAGGCCGCTGCCAGCGCCCCCTGAGCGCACTGTCCGGCGATCTGGTTGCCGACCGGCCCGAACGACGGTATGCGGGCGATGACCGGTGGGAATTCCCGGGTTGGTGCCAGGGGCTGCAGGAAGACCCCGAGGCAGGGCAGTCCCAGCCCTTCTGCTGCCACGAGTCCCAAGGGGGCCAGGCTGCCGGACACCAGGACAGCCTCCGCTCCTGAGGCGCAGGCCCCGGCGACGGCGTCGGCCATCTGGGGCGCGAACTCGCGTGCCAGCCTTATTTGCTCGACGGGCGACAGGCCGGTTCGCCTGGCGCTGCCGGAGTTTTCGCCGGACCGGGTGGTGTCCGTCTTCGCTGCGGCGCAGGGGTCCAGGGGGAGCGGGTGGAAGTGCAGGTCGCTGCGGTGTACCAGGTCGGCCGAGCGTGGGTCCGCGGCGAGGGTGACGTCGTGCCCTGCGGAGCGCAGACGGGCCCCGAGGCCGGTGTAGGGGGCGACGTCCCCTCGTGAGCCCGCTGTGGCGATCAGTACGCGCATCCGTGCAGTGCTCCTCTTTGTGGTGTCAGTTCCGGCGTGCGATCACCCGGTAGGCGTTGGAGAGGCTGGTGCGTCGTGCGAACGGTGCCAGCAGGCTGTCGAGTCCGAACAGCACGAGCAGCACGGGTGCGGCGGCCGCCAGGGCCAGCGCGCGGACCGATCGGGTGAGCGGTCCTGGCCGCTGCGGTAGCCATGGGACGTCGCCGCTGGGCAGGAGGGCTGTGAGGGCGTTAGCCGCGGCCGATGTCAGATCGGTGGGTACGTGCGGCCCTCGCCGGTCGGTGGCGATCACCGTGAAGCCTTCCCGGTCCAGCGCTCGGCAGAGGTTGTCCCGGGGGATGAGGTGCAGGTGCTGCGGCTGGAGCCAGGGCCCCCACCATCTGCCGAGCATTCGGGCGGCGGACGACCGTGGATCGGGGACCTCGACCACGAGGTGACCGCCGGGCTCCAGCACAGTGTGCGCGGCCCGCAGTTCCTCCCGCGGCGCCGTGGTGTGTTCCAGGTAGTGGAACATGCTCACCACGTCGTACCGTCCGGCCAACCGTGCGGCCAGGCCGGTGAAGGAATCCTGGTGGGCTACGGTAACGCGTCCGTTGCCGAGGGCGAGTTCTACGCCCTCGCCCCGGTCGAGCCCGTGGAAGACGGTGTCGGGGTGGATCCTGCGGGCTTCGGCGCAGAAGTGGCCGTGGCCGGTGCCCACGTCCAGCCACTGGGAGGGTCGGGTGAACGGGACAAGGGCGCGGGCCCTGGAGCGGTAGAGCCGTTTGGCGGGCGGCGAGGAACCGAGTCGGGCCATGGTGGCCTCGCCGAGGCCCTCGTAGCAGTCGCGGTAGTAGAAACGCAGGCCGTCCTCGCTCAGGCGCGGGTTCTGGAAGAGGTGTCCACAGTCGAGGCACTCCTCGACGACGAACGTCCCCGGCTTGCCCTGCAGATGGTCGCGGGTGCGCAGACGTACGCTCAGATGGGGCGAAGCACACCAGGGGCAAGTGGTGCGCCTCGGCATGAAGAATGCCTCCAGCCCGCGTTCCAGCTCCTTCGCGTAGAGGGGGCGGCGCGCGGCGACCCGCTCGGCGTGAGCACGCATCGAATCGTCCCTTCCGTGCCGCCTACTCGGCCGCTGTGGTGCTCGGTGAGTCCGACGGTTGCCGGGGCGGCATGCTGTCGAGGGGCGCGTTCCCTTCGGCGGCACCGTCCCGGAAGCCCTCTGGCCGCACGGGCCCCGGGTCGGCCTCGGAGTCGGCTGGCGCCCGGCGCAGGGACCAGCGGCGTACGCACGGCTTCTCGACCCCGGCGTACAGCGCCCAGGAGGCGGCGAGCACGAGGGGCAGTGCGCACAGGATGGACACCGGCCCGCTCCAGCCCCGGTGGGTCAGGGCCGCGAACGTCGGTGCCAGCACCAGGAAGTGCACGAGGTAGGTGCCGTAGGAGATCTCGCCGAGAAAGACGATCGGGCGGGCCCGCAGCAGGGAGGGTCTCTCCCGCAGATCCAGCTGGGCAACGGCGTGAATGAGCAGGACGAGTGGCAGCACGGTGGCGGCCGCGTACATGAACCGGTGCGGCAGGGCGAAGCTGTGCATGATGAGGGTGCTCACCACGCCCAGTGCGGCAGGGAGCACACCGATGCGCGGTAGTCGGACCCCCTCCTGCGATATCCGGGCCGCCAGCATGCCGAGGACGAACTCCGGGAGGCGGCTGAGCGGCAGCATGTGCAGGAACCAGTAGCCCTGGAAGAACGAGCCGGACGGGTTGACGACGGCCCCGCAGAGCGCCGGGAGCGCCCACACGGCCGCGACGGCGGCGACGGCCCCGGCCAGCAGCCCTCGCCGCGACAACCGTTCGACGTAAGGGCGCAGTACGGGGAAGAGGAGATAGAAGAAGCCCCCGGCGGCCAGGGACCAGGAGACCGGGTTGCCGGCCGACACGAATGTGTGGCTGGGCACCCACGTGTTCACCAGGAAGAGACTCGACAGGTGGGCAGTGATCCCCGTGACGGTCCGGGTGGACGCCGCGCCGGCGCACGCGAGCGCGGCTACGACCACGGTCCAGGTGACGATGTGGTTCGGGAGGATCTTCGCGGCCCGGCGCCGCCAGAAGGCGCGTGCTGTATCGGAGGGTTGGGAGGAGTGGGTGAGCACATAGCCGCTGAGGATGAAGAAGAGCGACACCGAACACCCGCCCACCCACACCTCAGGGCCTGGGGACAGCACGAGGTAAGGGTCGAGCAACAGCATGCTGTGCGTGTAGATGACGCCACCCGCGGCGGCGAATCGGAGGCCCGTCAGGGACGGTAACCGGGCCGGACGGTCATGGTGTACCGGCGGCTCCGGTTCCAGGAGTCTGGCGAAGGCTCGGCCGAGCAGCGTGGCGGCCTTGGGCGGCAGCCCGAGGAAGGAGCCCATCTGTGGCCTCCTGGGAGAGAACTGCCCAGCCGAGGCCGCTTCCCGTGGCACACGGCCTACAGGATCGCGGGAGGTCGCCTGGAACGGATGACAGAGCTGACAGGTCTCCGTGCACAGGAATGGGCGATCTCTTGCGCGGACAGGACCATTGACTCACCGGAGTCCACCACGCGCCTAGGGCGTCGGCGCATTTTTCACCCGTTGGGCCCAGTGTCTTGAGTCGCTGATTCGGTCGGATGTCCGGTGAGGCGTTCGAGGAGCTCGCCTGCCTCTTCATCCGGGCCCAGGGCGCGGGGTCTTCCTTCCTTGGTCTTGATCCGGATGCGAATGTCTCCCCACTCCAGACCCTGGATGTGCCCTGCGGATGCCTCGCCGTATCTGTTGGTCGCCAGCGTTGTGAATCACCGCTCGATCTGGTTGAGCGGTGGAGGTGCTGATGGGGGGAGTGCACGTGGGCGCGTGGCCGGGTGGCCAACCACCGTTGAATGGCAGGGGGTCTTGTGGGTGGAGGCGTTGCCACCGATGAGATGGACATCCAGCACCGGGCACCTGATTCAGCAAGCGTCCCGTCCGGTTCATTCCAGGCGGCGGACGGGAAGCCGTGCGTGGACGAGTGACAGGCCACGGCTGTCCTTACTGCGGATCGCGTAAGACGCTGTGGAGCGGTCGCGCTCCCGGGTGTTTCTTCTGCTGGTGCAGGTGCAGCACGTTGGCGAGTACGGCTGCCAGCTCGGTCTCGTCCCGGTTCTTGGCGAGACTGATCATGTTGCGGAGCTGCTGGCAGAGTGTGCAGGGCTGTTGCTGCCGGTCCACGCGCTCGGTTCTCCTTCGGCGGAAAGGTGCAGGCGCAGGGCGCCCTGCCTTCTGGTGAGGGGTGGGTAGTCGCCGTTGGGTGTCGGCTCGGTGCTGACCGTGATGGCGGTGAACGCCGCAGAGGGCAGGGAACGCGTTCGGCCTCGGCCACTGTGCGCAGGGCGGCGGCAGCTTCGCGGTGGTGGATGGTGTGTTCTTTCATCCGGGAGCGGCCGAGGTTACGGGAGATGCGCATCGTCATGGTGTTCACAGCCACGCCCTCCGTACGACACGGAAGCGTTTGGGCACTGCAGCGTCGTAGTCGGCTCGCTCCGCGGCGGTGGCCGGCCGCAGGTTCGCCAGGCGGGCGGTCCACTCGGCACCGTGCGGTCTCACGAGCCGTACCTGATCGCTATCGAGGACCATCTCTGCACGCGGCCTACCCACGCGGGCTCAGGCGGCGTCGTCTGGACGGTCGCCTCGTCGGCCACGTAGTCACCGCGCTCGACCGTCTCCGGCTTCATGCGCAGACCTGGGCTGAGGCGGGCTTGTGGGTGATGGAGACGAATGCGTGGTGATCCGCGAGCCAGTCCTGCGCCTGCTGCCTCTCGTCAGCCAAGGACAGCCGCGTGACCCGGGTGCGGGTGACGACGCCCTGCACCATCCCTGCCGAGAGATGCCCGGCCGGCTCGGGCCAACGCCCACCCTTGCGCAGCGGCACATCGAGCAACCCTCGGTCTAAGACCGCAAGGGCCACTCTGCAGTCGCATGCCACGGCGTAGTGCCGCGGCTCGGGCAACAGCAACTCGGGCTCGGCCTCAGCAGACAGGCGCAGGTACAGGGCAACGCCGGGCGGCCACAGCGCGCACTCGCAATGGTGCGGTGTCGAAGGGGGGAACTTGGTGACCGGGCCATACAGCACTACTGCCGCTACACGACGTGACATTGAAGGACTGTAGGCGACATTTTCGTGACCCAGCGCAGCGCACGCCGGGCCGTTGAGGGGCGCAGCGGGGTTCGACGGGTCGGCGCAGAGCCAGGCAGCCGTCGGCTGGGCTGCGCTGGAGGTGGAGCGGCAGGGCCTTCCCGTGCCGCTGGTGCCCATGTGGCGCTGGCAGCCCCGCCCGTGCGCAACTCTTGGCAACTCGCGGTTTGCTGCTTCGTCAGTCCATCCGAGTGGCTGTCCCGTGCCTTGTAAGGAGGTTCTCCGGCGGATGCGTCGCAGCCCGCCTGGTGTCACTCCGGCACACCCGCTGCGTAGGCGGCGCGGAACTCCTGCGTTGCTGCGTAGACACAATTCGGTACTGGCTGCTGCTTCCCGCCCTGGAGTTCCTGCGATACCACCTCGGCCGAAGCCAGCATTCGCGCCATCCGGTATTCGTCGATGACGGCAGCGAACTCTTCCGGAATCCTTCGCTGATCCACCACACCGGCGACAACCAGTTGGGGGTAAGTGCCCCCGAACGTCTGCAGCCTTGACCAGCCCAGAGACCGGGCAGCCTGGCGCATTGCGGAGCGGATCAGGCCCACTCCTCCCAGGTCCTCGGCTTCATCGACATCCAGCCGCAGCTCGTACCATCCGCCGAATCCGCCCCCGCCTGGCGGACAGGACTTTTTCAATAACGGCACAAGGACAGCAGCAAGGTGCTGATGACGAGGATCCCGAGTAAACAACGGCATGTGCTGACCCTAGGCAGATACTTCGGTGGAACGCCGTACTTTTCGGGGCCTGCCACCCGCATAAGTGACATTCCTCAATGTGCCGCTGCGGCAGCGGAATTCACGAGTCGCTAACGACACTTGCATCACTGAAACACCATGGCTGTGCAGGCATCAGCAGTGGCCCCCTGATGCCCGTAAAGGGCATGCTCAGTCAGGATCACGAGTTTGCCTACTTCAGGAAATATCACGGTGGCAGGGGCTGGTTGTGAGCTTCTCGTGCGGGCGGATGTGGGGCGGTTGCCGGCTGGTTCCCCAGGAGGAGTGGGGAACCAGCTCCCGCGGAGTACCGGTTGCCGGCAAGCCTCATGGCCCCGGTGCGAACTGGTCTGTCGCCTCTGCCTGCGTTATGCGGCCTGGGTATCCTCTGCTTGTGTGTCCGAGTACGGGATGACCGCCCAGACTGTGCAGCTGTTCTCGGTGGAGTCCAGACGGAAGCCCCATCCGCGGACGATTTCGGCAACGAGCGCGAGCCCCCGGCCGTGGTCGAGAACGGCATCAGGGGGTTTCAGCCGGGGCACGGAAGGTGTCCCTCCCTGGTCCTGTACCTCCACCAGCACGTTGGTGCCGTCTTTATGGAGGCGGCTGGTGATGACCATGCTGTTTGTGTGTTCGACGGCGTTTGTTGTGAGTTCTGAAAGCGCCAGTTGCACCCCATATCGTGCGCCCTCATCCGGGATGTTCTGGGAGTCCATCCACAATCGGGCCAGGTGCCGGATGACGGGGACCGAGCGTTTGATTCCTGGTACGGCGAACGCAGCGGTTGGGCCGCTGAGCTGCAGGCTCTTGGCTACGTCGGGGCTGGGGATGCCACGCCATTCGTTGACCTCCCGTAGGGTGAAAGAAATGGTGGGTTCCTGGGAGACGGTCGGGTTCACGGGAGTTGCTCACTTTCTCCGGCGATAGCCGGCGCGGATTTGATCTCGCCCTATGGCTTAGGGATGCACGGCATTGACAACGGCTGAACGGGCCGAAGCAGCACGGGCGGGTCGGTTCTGAGGCGTGCGCCCGCGCCCGGAGTGCTCAAGGTGCGACGGGAGTGGGCACAGACGGGACCCAGGTCAGCTGGCGCCCCTCTGGGCTCACGGCCACCCATGCGCCTTTTCCTGCGGGCCAACACCGAGGGCCCGGGGAGCAGTCCAATGTGAAGGTTTGCGGCCGGTTCAACGGACAGTGGGCAGCTGCTGGGCACCGCTGCCCGAGGGGCGATCCGGCTTATGGGACCGGTGATCGCGGTCGGACCCGGTCGGTTACAAATCCAGGCCCATGCGCTCGGCCAGACCATCGGCCAGTGCCGAGAGCGTTGGGTGCTGCCATACGAAATTGTTTGCCAGTTTCACTCCTAGTTCGGTTTCCAGGCGCACCCGCAGCTCCATGGAGAGCAGGGAGTCGAAGCCGAGGACCTTGAAGGGGGTCTGCGGGTCAAGGGCACTGCTTCCCAGGCGCAGGACAGCGCGGACGTGGTCGGCCAGGTAGGTCTCCAGAATCGTGCGCCGTGGAAGGCCTGGTTCGGCGCTCTGGAGGCGACTGGTGATGTCGGAGTCGGCCAAGGGTGCTTGCTGTGCTGTTTCCTCCCGCGGTGCGAGGAGACTGAAGAAGGAGGACTGGCGTACGGCGGGCAGCACCCAGCTGTCCGGCTCACCGGGGATGACGCCGGTGTGCACACGGCCGTGGGTCAAAAGGGTGCCGAGGGCCTTGAGTCCTTTGTCGGTGGGGATCGTCTGGTAGCCACGGTCGGCGAAGTCGGTGGCGACGCCGGTTTCTCCCCACGGTCCCCAGTTGACCGAGAGGGTGGGCAAGCCGTGGCTGGACCGCCAGGCCGCGAAGGTATCGAGCCAGGAGTTGGCCGCCGCATACGCCCCCTGCCCGGGGTTGCCCAGTAGTGAGGCCATGGAGGAGAAGACCACGAACCAGTCCGGGGGCGAATCGGCTGTGGCGTGGTGCAGGTTCCAGGCGCCGTCTGTCTTGGGCGCCCAGACGCGGTGCAGCTGCTCTTCCTGGATGTTGAGGACCGTCGCGTCGTCGAGGACCATCGCGCAGTGCACGATTCCGCGCAGGCGGGTGTTGCTCTCTGCCACGGCGTCGACCAGGCGTTCGGCGGTCTCGAGGTCGGAGATATCACCCAGAACGACTCGGACCTCAACTCCCTGACTGGCCATCTCGTCGATCGCCTGCGTTGCTTCGGGGCTGGGCGGTGTGCGTCCGTTGAGGATGAGGTGGCCCGCTCCCTGTTCAGCGAGCCAGCGGGCAGTGGCCAGGCCGAGTCCCCGCAGCCCGCCGGTGATGACGTACGCCCCGTCCGGATGCACTGTGCGCTGCTCGGTGGGCAGCACGGCTGTGGTCTCGCCGTGGTCGGGGACGGTCAGGACGAGTTTCCCGATGTGGTCGGCACCCGCCATCGTGCGGAAGGTGTCGGTGGCCTCGTCCAGGGGGGAGGTGGTGCAGTGGAACGGTTTCAGGTGGCCCGCGGCGAACTCCTCCAGAACCTCGCCGAAGACCGCCGTGAAGACGTCCGGGCGCTGCTGCTGGAGTTCGATGAGGTCGACAGTGCTCATCGTGATGTTGTGCCGGAAGGGGGCCAGCCCGACCGGGGCGTCGGAGAGGATGTCCCGCATGCCCAGCTCGACGAAGCGGCCGAATGGGCGAAGGGCTTCCAATCCTGCCCGGATCGCTGCTCCGGACAGCGAGTTGAGGACCACGTCGACGCCCTGGCCATCGGTGGCTGCGAGGGTCTGCTCGGTGAAATCCAGTGTGCGGGAATCCATCACTGTCTCGATGCCCATGCCATGCAGGTAGCGGCGTTTTTCCTCGCTGCCTGCGGTGGCGAGTACCTGCGCTCCCAGCTGCCGTGCCACCGCGATGGCCGCGAGTCCGGTGCCGCCGCTGGCCGAATGGATCAGAACGCGTTCGCCCTTCGCCAGCCGGGCCACGTGGCGCAGGGCGTACCAGGCGGTGAGGAAGGCTACGGGCAGCCCGGCGGCCTGATGCGGCTCCAGGTCTGCCGGTACGGGCGCCACCACGGTTGCGGGGACGGTGACGTAGGAGGCGAAGGCGCCGCCGTTCAGCGTGGCGGCAAGGACGTGGTCACCGGCGTGCAGGTGGTCGACCCCTGGGCCGACCGCGGTTACCTTGCCGGCGCACTCGTAGCCGATGCGGTAGTGCACGTCATCACCGCCCGGCAGCAGGCCCATGGCGGTGAGGACGTCGCGGAAGTTGACGCCGGCCGCCTGCACCTGCACCTGCACCTCACCGGGTCCTGGTTCACGGCGGTCGGTCACGGCAAGCTCCAGGCTCGACAGGTCGCCGGGGCGTGCGATCCGGAGGCGGAATCCGTCCCGGCCGTAGCTGACGGCGCGGGTGAGGGCCGGGGAGCGTTCTGCCTGGCCGGGCGGAGCGTAATCGAGGCGGGCGACCAGTCGCTCGGGCCCGCGCAGCGCGACTTCGTCCTCCGGCGCGTCCGACAGCAGCTCGCGAGCGGTCCGGGACGCATCCGGTGCTCCTGGCCCGGCGTGGGCGTCCAGCAGGACGGTCCGGATCTCCGGGTGCTCCATCGCCAGGACACGTACGAGTCCCCGCAGGGAGCCTTGCCCGAGGTTCACGGTGTCGGTGGGTGTGGCTTTGCAGGAGTGGTGCGTGATGACGTACAGGCGGGGCGGCTCGGCCCGGTTCGCGAGCGTCTGGGCGATGTGCAGCAGCCGTTGGGTGCGTTTGAGTGCTTCGCTCGGAGGCTCGGCCGTGGTGGGTGAGGGGCTGCAGAGCATCGCCACGGCTTGGCGCGGAGCGGGGTCCGCAGCCAGGCGTTCGTCCAACGACGCACCGAGCAGCTCCAGCCGGTCGTCCCCCAAAGGCACGTCCCATACTTCCGTTCGGGCACCGGCCGTTCGCAATGCGGTTGCGAGGCCCTCGGCGGTGTCGTCTCCCTCTCCGATGATCAGCCAGTCCCCTGGCGGGGTCGACGGGGCGTTCGGGGAGCTCGGGGTACGGTGCCAGGTGGGTTCCAGCAGCCACCGGTCGGACTCGTCCTGTTGTCGTGCGGTGCGGCGGGAGAATTGGACACCGTCCAGGGCCAGCACGGGTACCCCGGACTCGTCCAGCAGGCGGGCGTGGCCGACGGTGCGGTCGGGGGTGGTTTCGGAGATCCGGGTGTGGCAGTACACCGCGGTCGCCGGGTCGCCCAGGATCCGGGCCGCGCGGATCTGCACCGGCAGGACCAGTCCGCCATCGGTGTCCTCCATCAGTCCGGCCACCACCATCTGCAGGCACAGGTCGACCGTGACCGGGTCGATGCGCAGGTCCTCGGCCCCGGTGCGGGTGGATGACGGCGCCGCGATGCGGGCCCAGAAGCTTGTGCGGTCCTGGGTGGTGTGCAACTCGGTGATGCCGTTGAAGGCCGGCCCGTGTTCGAGTCCTCGGCCGCGCAGTCCGGCATACAGGGATTCCGGGGCGAGTTTGACGGGGTGCCGGAGCGCCAGTGAGGTGATGGAAGCGGGCCTTGGCCGGGCGGGCAGCATGAGCGGGCGCAGTACGGCGCTGGCGTGCGGGATCCACTGTTCATCCGGGCTGCGTCCGAAGACGTCGCATGCGGCGCGGTCGGGAGCAACCATGGTGACGGTCGCGGTCAAGCCGGTGTGTTCGCCGAGGCGAAGCAGGTCGTGAAAGGCCATGTCGGTGACCTCGACCTCGTCGGCCGCCGTACCGAAGGTTTCGCAGGCGGCGTTCAGCGCGATGGCGTATGACAGGGCGCCGGGCATGACCGGGGTGCCGAACACCCGGTGGTCGCTCAGCCATGGGAGCACCGCAGTGCCGCAGTCCCCCTGCCAGGAATGGCGCACCGGGTCACCGGGCAGTTCTCGGTGCTGGCCGAGCAGGGCACGGCCGGCGGCGGCTTCGTCGTCCGGTTCTGCCGGCGGGCCCTGGGCTGCCTGGACCCAGTGGTGTTGGCGGTCGAAGGTCATCATGGGGACGTCGGCCAGGTCGGCGCCGGTGTGCATTGAGCTCCAGTCCACGCTCACGCCTGCGCAGTGCAGCGCCACCAGCTGGGTCCGGAAGGTCAGATCCTCCTCCTCGTCCCGCCGCAGGGTCGGCAGCACGACCGGGTCGTTGACGAGGGGGGCGAGGTTCTGGCTGAGGGCGTAGGTGACGACGGGATGCGGAGAGATCTCCGTGTACACCAGGTTGCGGTCGGCGGCGGCTGCCGTCACTGCGGAGCTGAACCGGACTGGCCGGCGCAGGTTGGCGCACCAGTAGTCGGCGTCGAAAGTGGGCTCCTCGCGTGGATCTTCCAGCACGGTGGAGTAGAACGGGATCTGCGGCTGACGTGGTGTCAGTTCGGTGAGGAGATCGCGGAGCTCCGGCAGGAGCGGGTCGACGTGCGAGCAGTGGGAGGCAACGTCCACCGCAACCGGCATCGTCGGCACCCCCCGCTGTTCCCAGGTGGCCATCAGCCCCGACACCTGTGCGGCGTCGCCGGCCACCACGGTGGAGCCGGGTGCGGCCAGGACCGCCACTGACACCGCTTCACCGCTGTGGGCGGTGATGTCGGCCTGTACCTGTGCGGGGTCCAGGCCCACGGTGGCCATTGCGCCTTGGCCGGCGATACGGCTCAGCAGGCGGGAGCGGCGGCAGATGACACGCACGCCGTCCTCGATCGTCAGCGCGCCGGCGACGACGGCGGCGGCGACCTCTCCCATGGAGTGGCCGATGACTCCGGCTGGTTCGATTCCATAGGAGCGCCAGGCTGCGGCCAAAGCGACCTGGAGGGCGAACAGGGTGGGCTGTACGTGGCCGCAGCCGCTTACCGGCTCCTTGTCGCGTACCAGTTGGAGGACGGAGAAGCCGGCTTCGTCGGCGATCAGAGGGTCGACCTCGGCCAGCGCGGCGGCGAAGACCGGTTCGCGCTCCAGAAGGGTGCTGCCCATGCCGGGCCATTGGGAGCCCTGGCCGGAGAAGACCCACACCGGCTGGCGGGACACCGATGCGCCGACCTCGCCGGAGACGGCGGCCGGATGTGCCTGGCCGGCTGCGAAGGCCGTGAGTGCCTCGGTTACGTCTGCCCGCGTTCGGCCGACGACTCCCAGCCGTCCGCGGCCGGCGTTGCGGCGCAGGGCCAGGGTGTGGCAGACGTCCTGAAGCGGCACGGTGGCACCTTCGCCGTCCAGCCAGTCCGCGAGGCGCCGGGCGGCGGCGGGCAGCACATTCCGAGAGCCCGCGGGGACGAGGACCACGGAAGGCGCGGTGGTGTCACCTTGTCTCAGCCGGGCGACGGGGTCCCGGCGTCGGCTGGGCGGGGCCTGCTGCAGGATCACGTGGGCGTTGGTTCCGGAGAAACCGAAGGAGGACACAGCCGCCAGCCGGACGTTGGTGTCAACCGGCCAGCGGGTCATCTCGGTGGGCACGAACAGCCGGGTGTCCGCCGCGTCGATGGCCGGGTTCCATCGGTCGAAGTGCAGGTTGGGCGGGATTTGTCCGTAGCGGAGGCACAGCACGGCTTTGATCAGGCCGGTTACTCCGGCGGCGGGCTCGAGGTGTCCCAGGTTCGTCTTGACCGATCCGAGGGCGCAACGGCCCTTGCCGGCTCCGTAGACCTCGGCGAGGCTGGCGAACTCAATGGGGTCGCCGACCGGTGTGCCCGTGCCGTGGGTTTCGACGAGGCCGACGTCGCCGGGGTCGGTACCGGAGCGGTCAAGGGCCAGGCGGAGCAGGTCGCGCTGGGCAGCGGGTGAGGGTGCGGCGAGCCCATCGGACCGGCCGTCCTGGTTGAGCGCGGAGCCACGGACGATGGCCAGCACCCGGTCGTTGTCCCGTACAGCGTCGCTCAGGCGTTTGAGGACCACGGCGCCGCAGCCCTCGCCCCGCACAAAACCGTCCGCCGCGGCGTCGAAGGTGTGGCAGCGGCCGGTGGGAGAGAGCATGCCCATCCGGACGAACGACTGGCTGATCCTGGGCTGGAGCATCAACGTGACCCCGCCGGCGAGGGCCAGGTCGCACTCGCCTTGCTGGAGTGACTGGCAAGCCAGATGCACGGCGACCAGCGAGGAGGAGCATGCCGTGTCCAGGGCCACACAGGGGCCACGCAGTCCGAGGAGGTAGGAGATCCGGCCGGCTGCCACGCAGTGGCCGTTGGTGAGGATGGAACCCTCGAGCTCCTGGGGGTGGCCCGCGAGGCCGTCCATGTAGTCGTTGTAGCTGAGCCCGGCAAAGACACCGGTTGCGGATTCAGCGAGCCGGTCGTGCGGCATTCCGGCATGTTCCAGAGCCTCCCAGGCCACCTCGAGGAGCAGCCGGTGCTGGGGGTCCAGCACGTCGGCCTCACGGCCCGATACGCCGAAGAAGTCCGCGTCGAAGCCGGATACGTCCTTGAGGTAGCCACCGACCAGGGGCGTGCCGTTTGCTCCGTGACCGCTGGCGAAGGCGCTCGGGTCCAGCAGGGCCTTGCGTTCTGCTGGGGGTTCGCTGATTGCGTCCCGCCCCTCGGTGAGCAGTTGCCACAGGGCTGCGGGGGAGTCGACGTCGCCCGGCAGGCGGCAGCCCATGCCGATCACAGCGATGGGCCCTGTTTCGTTACTGGGTGTGTGCGCGTCGCGAGCCATCGGATTCCTCTCGTCTGCAAGCGGGAGTCACCCACAAGGGCGGCGGTCCCTGCCTGCTGCAGGAGGGCGAACACGGACGTGCCTGGCGCGGGCGGGCCCGCTGCAGGCAGCAGGGCAAGGCCCGGGGCGGGTGGAGGCAGGGCGCGGTAGGCGGCCGGTCATCTCGTCCGTGCTACGCCGGAGATGTTCAGGAAGCTTCAGGGCTGCCCAGGAGGATCGCGCTCTTCACGCCGCCGACCTGGTAGTTGAAGCTCAAGGCGTAGTCGAAGTCCAGTGGGCGGGTCTGCGTTCCGGGGACGGGATCGAACGGCACGTTCTCGGCCGGCTGCTCACAGTTGGTCGTGGGGCACACTTCCCCTGTCTGCAGCATCAGCAGGGTCAGGGCTACCCCGAGGCACCCGGCCGGGGCCCCGTTGTGGCCGAAGCAGCCTTCCTGCGAGGTCATCAGGAGATCTTGGACAGCGGCCGGCCCGTACAACTCCGTGACGGCGTTCACCTCGAACGCGGTGACTACGACATTGCCGTCGCTGCCGCCGTGCACATATGGCACCTGTTCGATCTGCCAACGGTCATCGAGACAGCTCCGGACGGCGGTCACCAACTGGCTTCCCGTGTCGTCGCATGCGAGAGGATTCGCCAGTCCGTCGCGGGTCGTTGCCTGGGCGAGTACCTGACCGTAGGGATGGCCGCCTCGCCTGTCGGCGTGCTCGCGGCTCTCCAAGATGACGGTCGCGGAGCCTTCACCGTGGTTGATGCAGTCGGCGCGCTGGTCGTAGGGACGCATGAGGGCGTCGAAGGACGGAAGGAGTGTCGGCATTCCATCTGAGCGAATGGCGTCGTAGGTGCTTTGTGCGCCGCGCAGCAGGCGTTGGATGTTCCGGATCAGATGAACGTTGAAGATGTCGACCCCGGTCACTACGGCGATGTCAACTTGTCCTTCGGCGATCATCCGCCGGGCGATGCCAAGCTGCACTGCAGATGATGCACATCCGCAAGAAACCGTGAAACACGGTCCGCTGGAACGAGTCAGAGCGCCCTGGACCAGGGCCACGTCGGAGGGGGATACGGCTTGTTCCGCAGCGACGAACATTTCCATGGCGTCCATCGGGGACGTCGACTGCGCGTCGGCGCGGAGGATCGACAGGTAGCTGTCGATATTGGCGTCCACCCCTCCGCGGCCAACAAGCAATGCCGCCTTGGTGAGATCTCCGGCCCGGAAGTCCAGATCGGCGTCATTGCATGCCTCCACCATCGACAGCAGCCCGAATTTGTGCGCATTCGTATAGTGGGCGGAGAAGAACGGCGGGACGTCTGGAACACGCTCATTGAACATCTGGTCGGTCAGCTGTACCGATCCGTAGTAGACGTCGTCCTGCGCGAGGCAAGTGACGCCCTGGGACGCGACGCGCCACAGATCTTCAGCGGTGAAGACCGGGCGGACAGGTCCCGGCAGGCAGAAGCCCATGCCGGTTACTACGGCATCCTGCGAGTGGGGACCGCGGTTGGCCGTGCCGTTCATGAGGTACCTGCGTATGCCGTCACGTTCGTGATCGTCTTTGCCATAAGAGATTTCTCTTCCTTGTCGTTCGTCGTTGGATCCGGGCGGTCTGCTACTCGGCGATGAAGGTCCGGTAACACCATTGGTATACGGGCAAAAGTTGCCCGTCGTACTCTTCGTAGCCCTGGGTGAGTTGATAGTGCTCGTAGCCGTTTCCACGCAGTACTTTTACTTGTGGGATGTCATTTCCACGTGGGACTTCCCTGATCCTGGGAATGTCGTCCGGCCCGCCCTCGAGAATGACCTGTACGTACGTTTCCATGAATATTCCGCCTATCCTGGAAAGTCTCGGAGTGGAGAGCGGATCGCTCCGGTCCCTTCATGTGTCCCGGCCGCGGCGGGCTGGCAGCCCCAGGAGGGCACAACAGGGCGGTGAGCCAGGGGAGGTGCCGACTTCTGCGCCGGGGGCCAGAACCTACGGAGTGGAGATCTCGTTGCCCTGTGAAGAGGGGCGGGCGCATCGGGGCCCTGACGGGACGTCCACCGGTCGGCGAAGCGGGGGCTCCGAGGAAGCGTCTTCGTCAGGGACTCCGGGGCCCAGGCCTGGGGCGGTAGCTTTTCGAGAAGTGGTGACTGTGCCAGCGATGGCGGACGTCGGCTGGGCTGCCGAAGAGGCATGCTGGGCCTGCGAGGGGCTGGGCCGGCCTGCAGCGCGCACAAGAGATGCCGTCAGGCGTGATCGGGGACCGAACCGCCGGCGCCATGAGCGTGAGAGCGCTCGTGCAATGTGGACGGACTGCACCGGTAGCCGTGGCGTGGGGCCATCGCTGGGCGCTGGGCGCGGAGGGGGGGAGGGGCCGGGCGGGGGCTGGACCGACGGGATCGGACTTAGAGCCCTGGCGGTTCTCTCCAGCTTCGGAGGAGGGTGCGGCCAAGGGGCTCGCCCGGCATTCGATGACGGCCGAGGTAGGGCCAGGTCTCGGCTACCGCACCGCCCACACGATCGACTTCGAAGGTTGGACATGCGATGCGCTGACTCGGCGATGTTCGCCCTTGGCGGGAGAACTCGGGCATACGTCCCGACCGGAACAATCCCAGTGCGCGCGCGGTGTCGATCGTCAGCTACGCCGAACACTGGCCCCGGCATGTCGCTTACCTGCCAAGCACCCGCAAAGATGGTAAGAGCACTCACTGGCGCCCCCCAAAGCTGGAGAGGAGAGGGGGTCGCCGCCCCGGCCGATGCTGGTAAGCAACACCGGCCGGGGGGATCCAAGTCCTCGCCCGGGGGCGCCCATTATGGCAACCTCTCACCGTCGACCGGCAATTCGGCATCGAGGCCGACATGAGATGAGGTGCCACTCCCCCGGAGAGGATGGGCAACCCACCGGTTGGACGTGCACAACTATCGAGGGGCTCGCATGTCCTAACAACCCGTCTCAGTGATATTCACTCAAATGGCCCAAACGCCGAGATTATGATCGTTGCTCTGGCTCCACAACGGTTTTCCGAGTGCAGAATCGCTTGAGATCGCAGGCGGGCATGGTTTCTGCATCCTGCATGCTCAGCCCTCATTTCTTCAATCCCAATGAGTCTGTCCTGAGCGTGGGTACGCCGTCGGTCAACACGGGCGGCAGATCCAAGTAGGCTGCGTCACCAAGTGCTTTCTCGGCACCTTCGGTTCTCCCGCTGACCTGTGGATCCGGCACCCAATCCGGGGTGGCAGGGGCACCTGCCAAAGGCTCCACATCGATCGGGTTCCACTGAGTGGTGTAGCAGCGATCTACGCGCAGCCCCCGAGCTGGACGCGGTGGCAGAGAAGAGACGGCCCTGTCGGCCGCTGCAGAGGAAGTGTCGCTTCCGTATATGGGCGGCGAAGCCGCCACGGCATTGTCATCAACACTCCCATCCGCTACGCATGTGGCCATTGATGTTGGAGACGTTGCCGCGTGGGCGGGGGTCGACAGCCGGAGTTGCGGCAAGTACAGGTCCCGGTCTACCAAGGTCCTGCCCCGGCTGGATGTATAAGCAGCGAACACCACGACCTGGCAATTCTCGATGTGTCCTGCGGCCCCGGAGTACTGCCTCAACGACATGCCCCGACCCGCCGGACGTTATCGGCACGGGTCCCCCGTGAGTCCTCGGTGACGTCGAAGATCACCTTGTCACCGGCCCGTAGGCCACGTATGCAACAGCACCCCAGGATGGCCGATGAATGCACGATGACGTCCGGTTCTCCCTCCCCATTCTGTGCAATGACACCCCACCTTCTCCGCCGGCTGAACCACTTCACAGCGCCACTGGACACTCCCCGGCACCTCCTTTCCAGAGCAGAGTCTGGAGCACGACTCGTATCGGAGTCCCGCGGTTCTCGCAGTGCTCGTCGTTCACCCATTCGAGTGGCCCAATCCGGAGCAAGCTGGCGGCTTGGCCCCCAGCGATACCGTCACGGCGCGCCTGCGGTAGCCCGGCCTCCTCCCTGGGCGAAAGGGGCCGGGGAACCTGTTCGCTTGCATGTCCACATGCCGCGTCGCGTGAGGAAAGCATGGTGGGACCGGCACAACAGGGAGCTTCACCGCCGGTTGTTGGGGTCAGCCTCCGGCTGTCCTGCTGGCAGTGGCGTATCCGCGCAGGAAGACGACCCCTGTGAACTGGTCGCTACGCGTGCATATTTCACGCACCACCCCGCGGATTGGGATCGGGGAATCGGCGCTTGTGTAGATGCGGTGGCCGGTCATTCCCTTGCAGCAGCAGAACGTACCGGCGGTTGGAACCGGTCACGCCGACCGAACCGATCCGTCAGCGTCTGAACTGGGTGGGCGTGGTGCACCGATGAGGGCCCAAGGTCATGTATGCGACGCCGAGAAGCCTGGTGACCAGGCGGGGTCGGACATTAGTTGGTTTCGCGACGGGAAGATGGGCAGGGACCACGTCTGCGGCAGGACGTCCTGAATTCCGCGTCCTCGGACGATTCAAGATGTGACAGTCAGTCGCCATAGCAGCACGGCGCGCTTATTGTACGTTCCTGCCTCCCGTTTGGTGGCAGGAACGGCTGCATGGCCGCGATTCCCTCTGGACGAGGAGTACGCGTGCCATCATTTGAGGTCAAGGCGGTCGGAATCACCGCCCGAAGAGCAGACAGTTTCAGAGGTGCTGCACGTGTGCCGCCGGTCTCTGGGCGTCCGCGCACTCGTGTCCGTAGCGGCACCGACGCTCCAGGGACACGCCATACCCGTACGTTGATCAAGAGCGAGGAAAGCTGTGCCTAGGGCTATGACGGCATACCGGCGTGTCGCCGACACATTGAGGGAACAGATCCATGCCGGCACGCTCAAGCCCGGGGACCGTATCCCCAGCCTGTCGGAGCTGCAGGAGCACTTCGGCGTCTCCGACACAGTGATCCTGGAGGCGCGCAAGATCCTCGTAGCCGAAGGGCTGCTCCAGGCACGTGCAGGGGACGGTACCTACG
This sequence comes from Streptomyces sp. 3N207, assembly GCF_052246355.1. Taxonomy (NCBI): domain Bacteria; kingdom Bacillati; phylum Actinomycetota; class Actinomycetes; order Kitasatosporales; family Streptomycetaceae; genus Streptomyces; species Streptomyces sp. 3N207. Next base: position 19,503 of record NZ_JBQQBV010000034.1, read on the forward strand.
TACGGGAGCGGACGGCGCCGAAGCGGCTGGTACGTGTCGAGGCTCGCCCCGGGGAGGCGCCTTTCCGGGTTGAGGAAGATGAGGCGGCGCTGTTATCGGAAGTTGTGGAGAAGACAGGAAAGAGGGCGGTGTCGGGCGAGGTTGCTCGACGGCTGGGCATCAAGCCCGGTCAGAAGGTGTTGAGGCTGCGGCAGGTGTTTTGCCATGGGGATTCCCCGACGCAGCTGGTGACCACCTATGCGGCCAAAGCTGCTGACGTCATGGCGGATGCACTGTTGTGGGAGGACGAGCTGTCGGTCCGTCCGGCCGCAGATGCCGAAGGGCGGTCCCTGCAGGGTGCCGCCGGGCACCCTGCCACTGTTGTGACACGGACCGACTTCGCTCAGAGCGGCCGGGCTCTACGAGTGGTGGAGACGGTGATGCTGGCTGAGCGGTTCACGGTTGTCTACCGCGCCGACCGCCTGCGCCGAATGTGTGTCGAATAGACACAGCGCTGGGTGACGGATCGTTTTCCCCAGTCCCTTTACCGGAGCTCTCGGTCCTACGACGCCGGTCTGCCGGTTCTCAAGCTTCCCCAAACTGACAGAGCGATTGTGCAAATGCAAGTGCAAGTGCAGAGCGCTTCCGCAGATGCAGGTGCAGACGGCGTTACCGATGCAATTGCAGACAGTGACACGACGGAGTGAAGATGGCCGCTGGATAACTTTCCCAGTCTCAGCGGAGGTAGGCTCACCTCTGGCCATATTTGAGATCACGAACGTCACGGCTACTCACAACCTAAATAGCCGGTGCTCCTTGTTCCTCAGGGGATCAAGCCTTCCGGGGAACAATGTCCGGACGCCGAGACCGTGGAAGAGGAGGGTCGAGGCATCGTGATCGGTAGTGCCTGCGTGACCGCTGAACGGCACAGGAGGATTCGCCTGGGTAGCGCGCGAGCATACCTGCCGCCGATGGTGGGTCGTTTCATGTCTTCAATTGTCCCAGCCTCTTGCTGGCCAATTTCAGATCGGCCTCGTCCGCCACCGCTTTGCAAGTGGATGAAAAGGGCTGACACCTCGTCGGAGGAGCGCTTAATGACGTGATTTTTTCGCGGACAGTGACTGCATAGCAGTCACGAGGTTGTCCGCAGGCCGCTGCACCCGAAACTGAGTGTTTCGCCGACACCTAGTTTCAAGTGCGCGGCCTCCTGCTACGGCTAGTCAGCCGGGTGAGTTCGCAGCTCAACCGGTCCTACTCGCCAGGGCCCTTCCGGTCCGGTCGCTACTCGAACCGGCCCATGGGACTTCATCACCTTGTCGGGTGTGGAGACGTCTTCTTCACCAACACGCCTTTCAAGTCAGGGGAGAAGGCTGTCAACTCTTTGGTAAGCCTCGCCCCATTTTTGCGTGAGAGGCCGACGAGCAGATTTTCGGCTTCCCATGTTGCTGTCTTCCGGAGAGGTCGACGATTCCATCATGCAGCATAGCGCTGTCCTTTGCCAGGTCAACGCGCATCGGAAGAGAAGTGATGTATCATCCAGCGCCCCGGCGGAGAGCATGCCCGTCATGCCGCGTACGGACCTCGGGTCCGGCATCTCGGCTTTGCATTTCGAGAAGGTCCGCAGGCGCGACCAGGAGGTTGTCCGCACCTGCTCCCGCCACGCTGAACCACGGGCCTGGCTACGCGCAATCACCTGGCTTGTCGACGCCGGACTGCATCCGAAACACCTGCACCCCCAGGCCCGGTCCTCCGCGATGCGCATTGCCCGGGAGTTGGCCCGGCGCATGGACTACAGCCGCGGCATTGTGCTTTACGACCTCAAGGGCACTGCCGCACGCCTGAACATGTCGGTGTCCAACGTCAAGCGCCACGTCTCCTACTTCAGGGAGCTCGGCGCGCTGGTCTGGCTCGAACACGGCAGCAGGCGAAACCTCCGCTTGCCAGGTCGGAAATACGCTGCCACGGCTACCATCTACGCGGCGACCATCCCGCCGGTCTATGACATGGCAAAAGGGCATCGGCTGCGCGGCCAGGGCTACGAATCGAGCGTCGTCGGTGTCACGGAGGCCGGCCGCGAACTGGCCGTGAACCAGGCTGCAAAGAACGCTGCCCAGAAGTCCGGAAGGAGACGTCTTGCGCCCCCTTCTCGTGGGACTTACCCCAACGCACCTGTCTTTGGGATGAGTGGGAAGAATAACCCTAGGCGCGGGGCGCGTGCCGAACGGAGTAAGCCGCCGAGGAAGAGCATCCTGGGCCGCCGGGTGACCTCATCCATCTACCAGGCCGCCGACAGGCTGGCCAGGCGGCTGCGTGCGGTGCATGGCTGGACCCGGCGAGCCCGGATCAGCGAGCTGTCATGGGTCCTGGTCGACAAGATCGCTGAGGGGTGCGGCGAGCAGCAGCTGCACCAGTGGCTGCTTGAGATTTCCCCCTCGGTCCTTGTGGATCTCGACTGGCGACCGCGGCGGCCCCACCTGTACATCGCCAGCCGACTACGCCGCGAGTTTGAGCAGCGGCAGTGGGAGGCCACGCTGCAGGCGGACTGGGAGCAGGCCACCGCGCCGAACGACGTCTTCGCCGATGCGCTGGCCCAGAGCCGGTCGGCGAACGCCGACGACGTGCTGCCGGCCTTCGACAGCCTCTCCGACATGGATACCAAGACGCGGGCGCTTCTGGTGTCCGAGGCGTGGTCGGCCTACAAGCAGGACGGTGACCCGTCCCTGGTGACTGCAGCCTATGAGATCCTCGGCTCGGCCATGGCCACGGAGCTGTACGGCGCCGAACTGGTCAGCAAGTGTCTTGCGCTCAGCTCGAATTCCGGGAATCCCCGGATGCGTCTGCACTGATCGTTCTCACAGGTAGCTTGTGCGATCGAGCAGCTCATGGGCGGGCCGGAGCGGCTGGCAGTCGGGGGATCTGCCGGGACGGGCTCACGTGGTGGTTCGCCACCCAATCCGCAGGTGTACGCCGATCGGGTGACGGTGCGTCACCGTTCTTGTCACCGTGTTGACCCTATGGGTTACTGAATGCGTCCGAACCGGTGGGTTGCCCATCCCTTTCCGGGGAGCTCGGCAGCGACCCGCCCGTTCTCGCTCTACGTGCAGAGCGGCCGCAGTCGCCCCCAGTTGGACCGCGGCGAGTTCTCCTTCTACGGCCAGGCCACCACATGAGGTCTGTCCCCGGTATCGGCAGATACACCCCGCGCCATCCCCGGGACGCTCACTGCTCGAGCCTCCCACCCAGGCCAACAGCCGGCGCCAAGGGCCTTGCCCTGAGCGTCAGGCTGCCGCGAGCACTCCATGGCCTTCGACAACGGACCGCGGCCGATGGCCCACGGCACGACTTGGGCCCGGCACTGGTGGAATCACTTCAACAGGAGGGCATTCATGTCCACACCCATGCTCCCGAACATCGGCTCCCATCCTGTACTCAACGCGGCTGGCCAGAACCCTTTTTGGCCGTTTCCCCCTCTTCCGCCCCAGCCGCCCGTGCTGCTCGCGGCTGTCCCGACCAGCGGACCCACGACCGGTGGCAACACTGTTCTCCTCATCGGCATGGGTCTGAACAACATCACCAGCGTCTCATTCGGCGGTAACCCGGCCATCGTGCTGTCGCAGGACTTCCTCGGCCTCCTGGCGGCGGTCTCGGCTCCGGCGCATGCTGCGGGCACGGTTCCTGTCACCGTCACCACCGCCGCCGGCACCAGCAACGTGGTGAACTACACCTACCAGGGCCCGGTCCTTCCGCCGACCGTCTCGGCGATCAGCCCGACGTCCGGTCCGGTCGCCGGGGGCACGCCCTTCACGATTACCGGCGCCAACCTGGCCGGCGCCACCGTCCTGTTCGGCGGTGTGCCGGCCGTCGGCGTGACCGTCGACCCGACCGGAAACTCCCTGACCGGCGTGACTCCCCCCGGACTCGGCGCGGGTAACGTCACGGTCACCGTCATCAGCCCCGCCGGCACCGCCAACGTCCCGGGTGGGTTCACATACGATGCCGTGGCCCCGACCGCGGCCACCATCACTCCCAACTCCGGCCCCGCCGCGGGGGGTACTCCGTTCGTGATTGCCGGCACCGGTCTGCAGGGCGGCAGCGTGACCATCGGCGGAAGCCCGGCCACCGGCGTGACCGTCGATCCGACGGGCACTCTGCTGTTCGGTACGACCCCCGCAGGCGCCGTCGGCAACCAGCCCGTCGTCGTCACCACCTCGGGCGGCAGTGCCACCGTCCCCGGCGGCTTCAACTACGCGTAAGCCGCCGGTCAGCCGCCGCAGCGACAGTGGTCATGCGCCGATCCCCGGCGAGCGCGCGGCGGTAGCGCCGGCCTCCGGATCCCACTTCCCGGAGGCCGGCGCCTTCTCCCTCACGGGCGTGGTCCACCCGGCTCCCCTGCCGGAGGGCCGTCATCACCCCCACAACTCAACGTGGTCCGACAGCGCCGTTGGGAGCGCCGGAGGCACATCGGCTCACAGCCGGCACCGGTGGCCTGTGGTGAGCTGCGTTTCCCCCGGCAGGGGAACGAGGCTCGCTCCAGAGGACTTGGAGGAGTACGAGGAGCATGGCCACGGGCCGGAACCTGGCTCCGCCCGCAGTGGCCATATGGCCCGGGTGCGCGCGGTCGTTGATTGAGCGGGGTTTTTACCAGCGTGGGCTCGGCTATTCGGGATCACAAACGTCTCTTCCCGCTCACCTGAGCGCTGTGTCGTATTCGCAGTCAGCACACCGGCGGGAGGCCAACCCTCTTGCCGGGAACTTGCAGTATGGAACTCCTGTACCGGTCCGTCTTGTGAGGCGAGGATCAACGGCTCTCGCCATCCTTCGCTGTCCGTGGGACAAGCGCCTGCCCATGCGCCCCGTGCCGGCGCGTGGCATGACGGCGCCCGGAGCAGGAGTCACCGAACGGGGACTGGCCTGGCCGTCCGTATACGTGGAGCCCACCTCGTGCACGGCCAACGCCGCTGATGAGCCTATGCCATGCCCGAGCGGATTCCGCCCGGCGCTGCGGGAGGCACCGCCCCACCCCATCCGCCATGCCCCTTTGGGGCGCACAAGGAGGTACTCGCATGCCTATTTCTCCGAATCAGGGTTCCACCGGTGGTGGAACCCTGGTAACGATCACCGGGACCAACCTGAGCAGCACCAGTGCGGTGACTTTCGGCAGCAAGCCGGCGACGAGCGTCACCAATGTCTCGCCGACGCAGGTCACGGCGGTATCCCCGTCCGGGACCGGGACGGTCGGGGTCACTGTGACCACGCCGGGCGGCACCAGCAACCCGGTGTCGTTCTTCTACGTGGGGGCTCCGTTCAAGTCTTCCCTGAGCACCAGTTCCGGGCCGCTGGCCGGTGGCAACACCATCACCATCAACGGCACCGGCCTGTCCACCGCCACCAGCGTCTCCTTCGGCGGCGTCGCCGCGACCCCCACGGTGGTCTCCGACAGCCAGGTCAGCGTCACGGTGCCGGCCGGCGCGGCGGCCGGGCCGGTGGGGGTGAGCGTGACCACTGCGGGAGGTACCAACAACGGCCTCTCGTACACCTACGTCGACACCCCGACCATCGCCACCCTCTCCCCCACTTCGGGCCCGGCGTCCGGCGGCACCGCGGTGACCATCACCGGGACCAACCTCGACAGCACGGACTCGGTGACCTTCGGTGGTACCGCAGCGCCCTTCGCGGTGATCAACTCCACCACGCTGTCTGCTGTCACCCCGCCCGGGGCTGCCGGGGCTGTCGACGTGGTGGTCACCAACCCCGCCGGATCCGCGACCGCGATCGCGGCGTTCACCTACGTCGCCGGTCCCGGTATCTGATCCGCGCCCTCCTGGTGTGTGGGGCCTGACGTCAATCAGGCCCCACACACCCCTCGTCTCCCCCTGGGTGGTCACGGAATCTCCGCCCAGGCGGTTCACCCTTCACCCCTTCCGCTGTCGAACTTCGGTGTCACTCCCTCTCTCGATTGAGGAGGAAAATGCTTCCCGTGGCCACAAGGGCCGGCTCCCCCGGGGAACCGTTGTCAGGTGCTGCCTCCAAGGCAGCGCCCGGCAGCCACTCCAACGACGACGCCACCGCCACACCGCCCGGCCGCACGCCCGTCCCCCTTGGCAGGGGCAAGTCCGCCCCTCCGCCGTCGGCCGCTCCTCACGACGGCCAGCTGACCGCCTGCATGTACGACGGTCCGGACAGCCCGTCGGCCCCCACCCCTGCTGCTGCGGGGCCGGCGCTGACCAGTGTGTCGCCCAGCGGTGGGCCCGTCTCCGGTGGGACCACCGTCACGCTCACCGGTACCGGCCTGACCGGTGCGACGTCGGTGAAGTTCGGTGCCACACCCGCCGCTTCGTTCACCGTGAGCTCCCCCACCCAGATCACCGCCGTCAGCCCCGCCGGCACCATCGGGGTAGTGCCGGTGACGGTCACCACCCCCACAGGCACCAGCAACCCCCTGGCCTTCACCTATGCTGCTGCGGGGCCGGCGCTGGCCAGCGTGTCGCCCAGCGGTGGGCCCGTCTCCGGTGGGACCACCGTCACGCTCACCGGTACCGGCCTGACCGGTACGACGTCGGTGAAGTTCGGTGCCACACCCGCCGCTTCCTTCACCATCAACTCCCCCACCCAGATCACCGCCGTCACCCCCGCCGGCACCGCCGGGGTAGTGCCGGTGACGGTCACCACCCCCACAGGCACCAGCAACCCCCTGGCCTTCACCTACCTGAACAGCCCATTGGTGACGGCTCTCGCACCCAGTAACGGGCCGACATCCGGTGGGACCACCGTCACCGTCACCGGTACTGACCTTGCTGGTGCGACGTCGGTGAAGTTCGGTGCGACACCCGCCGCTTCGTTCACCGTGAGCTCCCCCACCCAGATCACCGCCGTCAGCCCCGCCGGCATTCCAGGAGGTGTTCCTGTCACGGTCACCACCGCCGCAGGCACCAGCAGCAGCTCCCCCGGCACGCACTTCTTCTACGCGAGCCCACCCAGGCTGGGCGAGGTCACCCCGCCCGCGGGGCCCACTGCCGGGGGAACGCTCGTCAGTCTCACGGGAGCAGACCTGCTCAACGCGACAGCGGTCCAGTTCGGGAGCGTTCCGTCCCCATCCTTCACCGTGGTGTCATCCACCCACATCACCGCCACCGCCCCGCCAGGGTCCGGGAACGCCCAGGTCACTGTCCTCACCCCAGGAGGAACCAGCAATCCAGTGCCCTACGCATACGTTCCTGCGCCCACGGTCACCGGAATCACACCCACATCGGCGACCACCGACGCCGGAACCCTGGTGACTCTCTCCGGGAGCAACCTCTCCCGTACCACGAAGGTGTCCTTCGGTGCCCTTCTCGCCAGTTACACGATCATTTCCGAGACCACGATTACCGCCGTCGTTCCCGCAGGCGCTGCCGGCACCGTTCCCGTGACAGTCACCACCCCCGGCGGAGTCAGCAGCAGCGTTACTTTCACCCGGACAGACCCACCCAGCATCTGAGCGAACCCAGGCACTGCCCTGTTCTGAATTCCTCACCGCCGTGGCGGTTTTCCCATCAAACGGCCTCCCGGCTCGTTCGGTATTGCCGGTCTGTGAGAGGAACCAAAACATATCGGGGGCTTGGCCGCATTGGAGGAGACTGCATGGGAATCGACATGACACCCCTGGTCAACAAGTTCCAGGACGACTACCCCGGCGTCAGCACAGAAACCGCCCGGATCTGCGTCGACCACCTGCTGGAACTGTGCATCCGCTACGGACGGACGAGGGGCCCAAGAGCCTTCAAGCGAGTCGTTGACACCGCGGCTCGCGAATGCCACCCCTGGGCGATCGAGCTCACGGATCACCACGCCTGGAAGAAATGAAACGCCCGCTCCCACCCGGCAGGTGACAGCCAGCTCCTTACCCGCGGATCCGTAGCCGCCTCGTGGGGCGGCGACGCTGGTCGCATCCACCTTCCAACTCCTCCAGAGGGGTGCTGGCCACGATCACGTGCAGCGGCGACTTCACTGCGGCGGGGCGGCGGAACGGCGGCGGTGTATTTGTACGGCCACCAGCCGCCGACCAGGCACAAGGGACGCCCTCAACGGGGGTGCGGCAGGTGTTCACTGCCGTCGGCCATCTCGTCCACAGGCCGTCGGTTTGACGGGGGTTGGCCGGCCTCGAGGTACTGCCCCGTCCACCGCGGCCGCCTGCGCTGAGCGCCCTGCGCCGACCGGTGCTCCGGCCCGGCGGGTCAGCTGCAAGTGGATGCCTGATGACAGGACGCATCCGGCCGGCCGGCGATCAGGCCGTCTGATGGTCTTCTTCCCGGGCTTGCCATTCCCGGCGCGCGTAGGCGCGCACCGCGTCGCGTTCCGCCTCGGTGCAGCCGTCCCGAAGCGGCGATGGAATTGTGCCGGTCCGGCTCGTGCCGTGCCTCAGGTCGTGCAGCACCACCCCGTCCGCGACGTCGGAGGCGTCGGTGCGCAGCTCGACTGCCTTGTCGAAACCGCCGGCCGATGCCCCTTCACAAGGGCGGGGCAGATAGCCGCCCGGTCGATGACACAGGGCGAGCACGTCCAGGACGACCGCCGTCTCCAGCAGCTCGTCGCGGCATTCCATCGCCTGGATGCCCGCCTCTTCCAGCACCCAGTCCTGGTCTTTACGCGCGTGCGCGTCGGCCAGGACCTGGCGTTCCATGGAACGGCTGTAGAGGAGGGCTGGAATGAGTTGCCCGATGCGGACCAAGTGCTCGCCGTACGCAGCCTGTGCGGCCCGGCTGGTCGCCCAGCCCGGCCACGGCTCAGCCGCAGTCGCTCGGTGCGGGATCATTCTCGCTACGGTAGTGCCCGTCTGGGACAACACGACCGCACTCGGACAACTTGCCCTGAAAACGCCCTGGCGTGATGCCTGTGTGCCGAGGCCGGTAGTGGCCGCGGTTCGACCCACCACGTGTCACCAGCGGAGGAACCGGCCGAACCCTGCCAGTGGCCCCGCGACGTCAGGTGCTGCAGCGAGTCGTCATGCACGCCGACGCTTGGGCCTCGGGGGCGGCCCATAGGCCAACACGAGAGCATTGCGTACTGCAACTCGTCCGGCCGCTTGGAAGGATCCGGGGCGCGAATCGACTTCGTGGACGCGCATGCTGCGCAGCACAACCGCTACCGCCGCAAAGCCACGGGTCAAGCAAGAAGCCCGACCTCAAGGGCTTCGCGGCCTGGTCGGACGTGAGCTTGTGCTGTTTGTGGTGGCTGCGGGTGTTGCTGCGGAAGACGCGCAGCCGGATGGGGTGCTGGCGGCCTTCGGCGTCGGTGACAGTGTCAGTGTGGGGTCGAGGCACAGGCAGGTGCCCCTCGCGGGCCTTGAACTGGCGGGCGGCGGCGAGGTTGATCTCCCACTCCGACGCCCCGGCCGGCACAGCAGGCGAGGTGAGCTCCGCATCGGCTGCATGCCGGATCCCCAGTGGTCAGGCGCTTCTGCTGGCCCACACACGACGCAGCCGCAGATCGCCGGGCCCCGCGCCCCGGACGGGGCACCTGCCCCGGAAGCTGCGGCGCTCATTGATCACGACCCGATACGCGCCCGGCGTCGAGCAGCTCTGCCGCTCACATGGGGCCTGGACCGCCTGCCCAGTTGAAGCGCGTTCCAGCAGCGGGGGACGTGGAAGACGGCATCGGCTGACCGGACCGGGGATGCGACAGCCGGAGTGACCGGAGTCCGTACCGAGAGGCTCGGGATCGGTGTTCCGTGGCATCAGGGCAGGGATTGCGTGATCAACGCACTGACGTGGCCTGGATGGGCGTAGGCGTCCGGGATCCCGAGTTCGGTCCACTCCCGCAGAATGCCGTCTTCGTCGATGTCCGTGGTGCGCCACAGGTTCCACGAAGAGTCACCACGCTGGAATTGCCATTCGGATCCGTCGCTGTCCTGCAGTTCGATGTAGCAGCCGCATCCGAAGCCGCAGGCATAGTTCTTCTCCAGTTCCGCTGGGTCGTGGCAGTGGTGGTCTGCAACGAGTCGTGCCGAGTCGCCGAGGAGGCCGGCTACGGCTGCAACGGTCTGGTGCGCATCTGCCGTCTGCGGGCCCAGGTAGGGCGTAGCAGCCAGGACGCCTACGGCGTCTTCGCAGCCGTGCACGGCCGCGCGCGCTTCCTCGCCGGCGCAGGTGAGCATCATTTCGGCGTCGTTGAGGTTCAGTTCCTCGTGGCCGTTGTACTCCGGCATCTCTGTGTCTCCCCGCGCGTCCATGACGTGCAGGTACTCGGCCAGGTGTTCCAGGGCCTTTCCGGCTGCGTCGATCTGTGCCAGCAGCGCCGAGGCGACGACGGCTGCTTGGTGGGGGGTGTAGAGCGCCCATTCGGTTTGCAGGCCGGCTTCAGCTGCCTTCGCTGCCCGTGCTCCTGCGATCGACAAGGCGATCACTTCTTCCGGGTCGTCCGGCCCGCCGGTGTCCGTCACGAGGTTGATGCCCTCGCAGACGTCGCCGATCAGTCTCCGAGAGCGCTGGGCATCGGCTTCTTCGGCACTTTGCCACAGGTACGCAGGGGTTGTCGTCATCGCTCATCTGCCTTTCGGCCTTCCGACTGCGGCTTTCGCCAGCTGCGGGTGCGCACGATAGAGCTGGACCACACTGCGCCGCTCGCCGACACGGTCACCCTCCAGGGGGTCGTTACCAGGACATCTACCGGTGCCGAACGGCCCGGCGTGCGGCCTGCCGACGTGACGTTCATGAACACCGGAGGGCCGTCAGCGACTGAAGCGACTCAATTTCGGAGTGAGAACGTCGTCGCACCCAGTTCAGACTTTGGGGAGCTCTATGCCCATTTCGCGCATGGCGTCGGAGGCGGGGCCGCCTTCGGAGCGTTCGGTTTTGTAGCCCTTGACGGTGGGGGCCAGGGTGCGGGGGTCGACGGCTTCGGAGGGGGCGCCGGTGGCGTAGAGGCCGTCGGGGTCCTGGTCGCGGTCGTGGGGGGCGAGCCAGAAGACGCGGCGTAGCCAGGTGCCGGAGGCGCGGGAGGGTTTGGCGTCGCGGGTGAGGGTGGCGTAGCCGATGAGGCGGCCGTCGCGGTGGTAGGGGGGTTGGCGGCGGCGGGAGGAGACGCGGTCGAGGGTCTGGCGGACGTAGTCGAGGTCTTCGGTGTTCTCGAGCCATACGAGTTCTTCCTCGTGCGCGAGGTCTTTGGGGTCGATCAGCGCGCTCACGGGGTCTCCTCGTCGGTGAGGTCGGCGACAAGTCCGATGCCGGGGTAGTACTTCTTCTGGTTCGAGGTGGCCATCTCCTTGGGTGAACGCATACCCAGTGTGTCGCGGACCCGTGCGGCGAACGCCCGGCTGGAGACGGGAGTTGCGCCCTCGCTTTCGCACCAGCGGCAGTAGGCCAGGTAGAGGTGTTTTTGTTCGGCCCGCAGCCCGGTGTCGATTTTGCAGGTTTCGGTGAGGAAGCGGCCCATGTGGTCTTCGGTCTCCGCGTAGGCGGTCGTCGCGACGCGGACGCGTTCGGGGCCGGTGAGGTCTTTCTCGCCGGCGAGGTAGCGGCGGGCGCCGTCGATGAGCCAGGCCAGGATGCCGGGGCCCTCTTCTCGCACCAGGATGTCGGCGAGATTGTCGATCTTGCGTTCGTCGGGGATGATCCGCTCGAAGGGGATCAGGCGCATACGCCGCCAGAACGCGTAGCCGCCGGTGCCGACTTCGGGGCGGTGGTTGCCCAGCAGGAAGAGTTTGTGGGTGGGAGTGAAGGAGAAGAAGTCCTGCCGCATACGGCGAGCTTTGAGCTGGTCGCCACCGGTCAGCAGCTTGACTCTGGATTCGTCGAAGCGGTCGCCGGATTTCAGCTCGCTGCACACGATGACCCGCCGTCCGTGGAGTTCGGCGAGGTCGGTGGGGTGGCTCTCGAACGGTTTGGCCATCAGGAAGCCGGGCGGGGCCGCGTCGGCGTAGTCGCCCAGGAGTTTCACGATGACGTCCAGGAGAACGGACTTGCCGTTCTTGCCCTGTCCGTAGAGGAAGGCGAGGACCTGGGCGCCGACGTCGCCGGTGATCGAGTAGCCCAGCAGCAGGTGCAGGTAGCGGATCATCTGGCGGCCATCGGCATCGTCGCCGAAGGTGTCGGCCAGGAACAGGTCCCAGCGCGGGGTGGGCATCTGCTCGGGGGCGGTCAGGGCGCTGCGGGAGTGGAAGTCGTGTTCGGGGTCGGGTGGCTGGAGGGCGCCGGTGGCCAGGTCGACGATGCCGCGGGGGGTGCAGAGTTTGTAGGGGTCGGCGTCCAGGAGGGAGGCGTCCAGGAGCATGCCGCGGGCGGCGCGGGCCTGCTGGAGGACGGCTTTGATGCCGGAGGTGGACATGGCGCGGCGGCGCTCGCGGCGCATTTCGGCGTCGGTGTGGGTGCCGGTGGGGTCGTGGGTGGCCAGGGTCTCGGCCATGTCGCCGACGGCCCATACGACGGTGTCGTGTTCGTCGGGCTCCCATCGGGAGCCGGACCAGCGGTACCAGCCCAGTCCGTTGACGTGGCGGAAGTCCCGTGCGTACAGGTGGGCGAAGGCTTTGGCCAGGCCGCGGTCGGTCATCGAGTCGGGCAGCAGCCCCTCTTCGGTGACCTCGAACGGCGGCCGCTCCTTCCGGGGGCTCGGTGCGGGGCCTGGGGCTGTGGTCTGGGCGGGGAGGGGCGCGGGAGGCTGGTTGAGGATCTGGCGTGCCACGGCGGCCGGGTCGAATGCTGCGGTCACGATCGGGCTCCCGGGTACATGGGGCGCTGGGCACCGGCAGCGAGTCCGGCGCGGATGATCTGCAGGGCACGGGCGTGCTGGCGCGGCCGCGCGTAGTCGGCTGCCGCCAGGAGGGCTTCTTCGGCGGCCTGCTGGTCGAGGTGGCCGGCGGCGACGAGGCCTCCGGCGGTGTAGGCGGCGCGGTTGAGCTTTTCGGAGAAGCCCATGTTCTCCGCAGCGGCTGCGCATCCTGCGACTTCGGTCAGGACGGTCTCCATGGCTTTGGCAGCTGCGGTGTGGCCGCCTCCGGCGCGGGCGACCGCTTCCCGGGCGCGGGAGGGTACGGAACGGCGCGCCAGGCTCTGGGGGGAGCGGGTCGGCGGCTCGTCGGCCAGGGTGGTGTGTCCGGTGCGGACCAACTCCTGGGCGAGCCACCCGGGGAGTGGAGCGGGAGCCGCTGAAGGGGGGAGGGGGGTGTAGGCGCCGTCGGTGGTGCGGGTTCCGGGAGCGACGATGTAGCCGCCGTGGGCCCGTACATCGACCTGCCAGCACAGGGCCCGGCCGGTGCTGGATCCGCTGGAGCAGTGGAAGGCGTGTGCGGGGTCGGCCTGGTACCACACGTGCAGGCCCCCGGAGGGAGTGCGCACACGCAGCGTGGATTCGTCCTGGGCGGGGTCAGGGGCGCCGCGCAGGGCGGCGAGCACGGCCAGGGTGTGGAAGCCGTTTTCCAAACCGGTCAGGTCGACGTGGTCGTGGAGGGGGATGCCCGGCCACAAACGGTCTCTGCCCGGGAGGGGTTGGGGGTGGGCGTCGATGTCGATGACGACCAGGTGCGCGGGCCCGCACGAGACGCCGACTCCTGCAGCGGGCAGCGCGGCCCACCATGCCCGGATGCGGTCCGGGTCGGTGGTGGCGGCGTGGAAGCCGTGGCACCAGCCCCCGTCTGTGATGCAGGGACAGTTGTCGGGCTGGTGTGATCGGTCCTGGCACTGCCCGCAGTTGCGGGCAGGGATCTTTCTGCCGGGGGTCAGAGGGTGAACAGGCCAGCCGGCCGCCGCGCACTCGTGGGCGACAGCGAGCATGTCTCGCCTACCGGTGGTGGAGATGGCCATTCCTCGTAGCTCAAGCGGTTCCCGGTCGTCTTACGGGTTTCAGTCGCTGCCAGGAAAAAGCAGGTCAGAGTGCACATACACGTCGGACAGCGACTGAAGCGACTGAAGTTCGGAACAAGGTGAAGACACCTTAGCGAAAATCGTCGAGCCGGTTGGAGGGCGGGGCCGGATTGGGCGTGGCGGCCGGGCAGGAAACGCCTGGTGGCCGGGCAGGGACACGTGCCTCGGGCTCGAGGCAGCGGGGCGCCGCGGGTCGGATCCAGCAAAGCTCTGCTGCCAGCTGGCATCGGCATCGGAGAGCAGGGAGCGACGGGTGACTGTCTCGACCTGGTTGAGTCGCTGCTTCGGTCGCTGCACAAAAGCCCTGGTGAGAGGCGTTCTCCGAGCTGGAGAGCGACTGAAGCGACTCTAGTTCGGGATTATGGCGACATTCGCGTGTGCGCGTGCGTGTCATAGATACCGGGCTTCAGTCGCTTTCAGTCGCTGTCTACAGAAAGCCCGCAGGTCAGAGAGCCCTTCTTCCTCGGTCGCCCCCAGCGACTGAGGAAGAGTTCAGTCGCTGAGAACCGCGCTCTTCAGTCGCTCCCCCCAGGAAGCAGGAGCGCTCCTTCTCCCCGCAGGATGCCCGGTCGCTGGTGCAGCCTTTGGAGGAAGGTGCTGGCCAGCCGCCACTTTCGAGAACACGGAGCGACTGAAGCGACTATGGGCTCGGGTTACGGACAACAGCCGCGTGCGCACGGGGTCCCAGGTCTTGGCCTTCAGTCGCTTCACCTCCTTCCGGCGAGCGCCGGTTTCGGAATGCTGTATCGGCTGGACCTCACCAAGGCGGCCTTGGACCTCCTGAGCGCCCTCATCGAGCGGGTCAGGGGCCCGGTGGTGAGGCGAAGTGAACGTCTCCCAGGTCGAGCTGGGGAGCCCGCCTGGGCCTCTCCCGCAACTTTGCGAACACCGCGATGGCACTGCTGGAGAGCCGGGGCCTGGTGCTGCGGCCACAGGACCGGAAGTGCCGGACGTATTACCTCTACCCCTACGTCGCCTCCCCTGCCTCGCAGGAGGAGTTGGAGTAGGCCATCCGCGATGGGGTTGTGGGCGGCGAGGGGCGGCCGTCGGCTGAGGGGATGGTCGGGGTGCTGCGCAGGGCGAGGTGGGCGACGGCCTGCTGTCGGTGGTGTCCGTGTGTGCGTGAAGCCTCGCTACTGCCTCGCGCGCGTGCGTCTTGAGGAAAAGAGGGCCCGTGGGAGAAAGCGTTTCTGACCTGGTGCTTTGTAAGAGGATATGTGTTGGTGCTGACACATTGACCTGCAGCATGTACAAATCTGCCAACCCGGGTTGGCGAACTGTTAGGGCCCATGGCAGTTCCCGAGATCGAGCGTCGAAAAGGCCGGCGGGTGCTCGCTCACCAGAAGCCCTTCATCTTCCGCTGTTGGTAGCAGAGTGCCGGTTCCGCTCTTGGGCCCTCGCTTGAGTGTTCCGAGCCGGCCAGCGCGGTGATCAGCTTGTGAGCTGCCGCTTTCGTCAGCCGCCTTACGGCCGCCTGCGTTGTCTCGTCCGGGCCCCGCGGCGCCACGCCTGTGTCCATGACCGCCTTGTTGAACTCTGCGTCGAACCGGTCACGCCTCACCTTGGACGCCAGCGTGATGAGGTACCTGATCTGCTTGTCAGCGGCCGACTCTGCCCTGGGCTTCGCCGCCCGCTCGCGTCGGGCGCCGTAAACGCGGTCGTTGGCGGCCTTGCGCTTGTCCTCAGTCTTCTCGCTGCGGTCGACGATACGGATCTGTTCGGTCCGGCCTTTGCCCGGCTTGCCCGTCACCGCCTCCCACAGGGCGTCCACGGTCAGCGCGGACTCGTCCACGCCTTTGGTCAGGCCGGGGCCGGTGAGAGCGACGAAACCGCGCCCGGACCGCACCACGGTGAACCCCGCCGACTCGGCGTGCGCACTCACCCAGTCGCGCCCACACCCGCAATGAGTGCTGTGATAGCGGCCCCATTTCGAGCCGAGCGCTTCGTACACCAGCTGATCGCCGTAATACTTCGTGTCCCGCGTGAAACCCGACATGAGCAGCAGCTTCTCACCCTGTCCTGGTGTGGCGACGGCCCAGGAGCCAGCAAGGGTTCGGACCGTGCCTAGCGGCAGGTCATGTGAGCAGTCCGATGTCATGGGCTTCTCGTACCTGCTCGGGGCTGAGTTTGTGCTGTTTGTGGTGGGTGCGGGTGTTGCTGCGGAAGACGCCCAGCCGGATGTGGTGCTCGCTGCCTTCGGTGTCGGTGACGGTCTCGGTGTGGGAGCGGGGTACGCGCAAGTGGCCCTCGCGTGCCTTGTACTGGCGGGCTGCGGCGAGGTTGATCTCCCAGCGGGACGCCCCCGCGGCCACGGCTGGGCTGGTGAGCTGCTCCTGGGGGGCGGGCCGTACGCCGATGGCGCTCAGACGCTTCTGCTGTCCCGGTTGGAGGGTGTGCCAGGTGGCGGGCTGCTCGGCGAGCCAGGAGCCGACGTCGTCACCGCCTACGCTCACTCCGGGCTGTAGCTCGGGGAGGGTGGCGCCTTCCGTGAGCAGCCGGCGCACTTTCGCGTAGTGGCGCTGCCAGGCCAGGGGCCAGCGGGGGTTCCAGTCCGGGTCGATGGCCTCCAGCTGTCGGCGGCGGGCCTTGGCACGCTCGGGTTTCTTGCCCAGGCCGCCGGGCTTGCGGGCCTGGTGCAGCCGCTCGCCGATCCGCACTCCGGCGATCGCGGCGTCGCGGGGTGCGGCGAGGGTGTGGTGCTCGGCGTGGTAGAGGGCGCACAGGTCCAGGAACTCGGTGAACGCCTGGTCCCGCGGGTCGAAGACGAAGCCTTCCTGTGCCAGGAGTTCGATGCGCCAGTCGTCCAGGTGACCGCTCCGCCAGGCACGCCGCTGCTCTGCGGCCCACTGGCCGACCGGATAGGTGACGTTGTGGTCGCCGAGGTCGACGGTGGCGGTGTAGGGGATGTTGGCGTGCCCGTGCTCGGCGGCGAAGGTGCGGACGGCTTCCAGTCCGGTGAGCCACGCGGTCGACTCGGGTCGCAGGATGCGGGTGCGGACCAGGCGGGCGATCTGTTCGGCGTCGTGGCCGCGGCGGGAGAAGCGCAGCAGCGCGGGCTCTGCCGCCTCCCCCTGCTGCCGTTTGTCGTGATCTGCGGTGGGCGCCTCGGCCTCGGACGTCCCGGCCGCCGCTGCCTTGCGGGGGTCTCCGGCGGGGTCGGTGGCAAGGGTGTCTTCGGCGCCGCCGCGGCGGCCGGCCGGGCGCCGCGCCAGGCGCTCGACGACGCGGGGGTCGAACGCGCGCAGCGCGCGCAGGACGGTCACCAGCGGTTCGAAGGCGACGGTGGCGGCCATGTCCCGTCCCTCGTCCTCCGGGCCGAGGAGGACGGGTACGACGAGGCGGGCGACCTTGCCCTCGTGGGGCTTCTGGCGCAGGGCGCGGCCGACGGCCTGGACGATGTCGACGGGTGAGCTGCGTACGTCGGCGAACAGGACGCCGTCCAGGCCGCACCGTCCGGTGATGTCGGTGCCCTCGCCCAGCAGGCGGCAGGTGGACAGGATGCGGAACTCCGTCTTGCGGCCTCCGGCGTTGATGCCGTTGGCGAACTGGTCGAGTGTGGCGCGCTGGTGGGAGGCCGGGTGGAGGCCGCACAGCCACTCCCCCCATACCTCGCCCGGGAACCGCCCGGCCGTGCGCAGTTCGTCGGCGGCGTCCGGGAGGCCGCGGGCGAAGGAGAGGGCTTCCTGGGTGCGGGAGTGGAAGGAGAGCAGGCTGACGACGCCTGCGGTTTCCATGTGGGCGAGGGTGGCGGCGCGGATCGCTCCCAGCCGCATTCCGCGCCGCTCCTCCAGGCTCGCGTCGGTTCCGGGCGGTGCGGGGTCGCGGATCTCGAGGACGTCGATCTCGAAAGAGGCGAGGACGCCTTCCTCGATGGCCTGGCCGAGGGGGTAGGTGAAGGCGGGCTTGCCGTAGAGGGATTCGTCGTCCATGGAGGCGACCAGGCGGTCGCCGGCCTCACTGCCGGTGCCGTCCGCTTCCCAGATGCGGGGCGTGGCGGTCATGTACAGGCGTCGGTCGGCCGGGATGCGGGTGTTGTCGTGGATGACCGCCCACGGCTTGGAGGCGAGGCCCGCGGTGCGGTGGGCCTCGTCCACGATCGCCAGGCCGAAGCCGTCCAGCTTCTGCCCGAACGCCCCGGCCAGGGCCCGCTCCAGGGCACCGGCGACCGCACGCTCCTCGGCGGCCTCCGCCTCATCGTCGTCTTCGTCGTCTTCGTCGTCTTCGTGGGCGCTGCGGCGGCCGGGGTTGCCGACGAGGGAGGCGTAGGTGGCGAAGACGACCACGGGCCCGGTGCCGGCCCACATGGCCAGCCGGATGGGGTTTGTCGTACACCGCACCCCGAGCTCGTCGGCGAGGTAGGAGCGGACTTCGGGGTCGCGGTCCAGGGAGCACACGGCGACCGCGTTGCCGCGCATGCCGTACTGGCGCCACCTCTCCACCGTCTGGGTCAGCAGGTTGAGTGTGGGCACCAGCACCAGCACCCGCCCGCGGGGCTCCAGGCGGCGGGCGGCCTCGTAGGCGATGAGGGTCTTGCCCGAGCCCGGAGCGGCGACCACCTGCGTGCGCAGGCCCTCTGCCGGGACGCCGCCGGGCGGGGTCTCCAGCGCGAAGACCGCCGCGTCGACGGCTTCCCGCTGCCGGGCCCTCAGCGTCATCGGCTCGCGCACGCCGCTCTCCTCCATTCCTTCAGCCCCGGAGTGGTCAGGCGGAGAAGCCGACGGAGGTGGCGTACTCGTACTGGCCCCACTGCGACCCCAGGTCGGTCAGCCAGTCGTCCCACGCGTCCGCGAGCGCCTCGTCGTCCTGAGCGACCCAGGCGTCAACGATCCGGTCCCAGTTGCGGATCCGCAGCCTGCGGAACCCGGTCACGTCCGTGGTGATGACCCGTCTGCGGGGCTCGGCCACCCCGCTCTGGTCCAGCGGCTGGATCTCCACCCGTGTCCCGCCCCGCGCATTCAGACGCTGCAGCAGGTGACGGGCGACGTTGCGGCGGCGGTAGGCGCGGTAGGCCGCGTCGATACGGGCCATGTTGTCGCGGGTGGGGGTCTGTTTGTGCTGGAGCCAGCGGCGCAGGGTGCCGCGGGCCACCGTGATTCCCGCGTCCCTTATCGCCTGGTATCCGGCGGGTGAGTTGGTGAGGTAGTTCAGCCGTGCGTGCAGCCCCCGGCGGGTGGTGACCGGGGAGCGGATGCCGCCCTCCAGCGCGAGGCGGTCGAGGACCTCCGCGGCGAGCTGGGCACTCTTTTGTCCTTGGGCGCCGTAGAGGCCGAAGTTCAGTGTTCTGTCCGGCACTTCAGTTCACCTCCCGCTCGCGGTAGCTGCCTTCGGCCACCTTCTCAAGCCGGTAGGTCTGCTTGGGCTTGACCTCGGTGACCTCACGTCCTTCGGGGAACAGCGGCGTATCCTTCCCCGCTGTCCGGGCGCTGCGCCAGTCGCCCGCGAGGTGGAGTTCGTCGGTGCCCATCATCCGCACGATCGTCAGTCCCGCCTGGTGAGCCTGCCATGCCTTGTTCCACAGGTTGGCGAACGCCTGGGAGCGGATGATGTGCATCCAGTCCTGCCGGTAGAGGTCGCGGTTGTAGTTGGACTCCCCCATCGTGGAGACCAGCTTGGAGTACATCGCCTTCACGTACTCGTACGCCGCCTCCCTCTCGGCGGAGTCTGTCTCGAGGGCGTTGGTGCGGGCCTGGACCAGGGCCCGGCGCAGATGCTCCAGCAGTTGCTCGGTCGAGCCCGAGGTCCACGACTCATGGATCAAAGGCCGCTCACACAGCCCGTACTTGGGGCCGGAGAGGCGCAGCAGGAGGCGGAGGGTCGACTCGGTGATCCAGATGCGGCCGGGTTCTTCACGGTCGCCGATCGGGTTGGGCAGATGCGGGTGCTGCCAGTCGGGCGGGGTGACCAGGTGGACGCCGGAGCGCTTGGTGTCGTGTGCGGGGCCGCCTTCGTCGGGGCCGAGGTGGTGTTCGAGCTGCCCGATGGGCAGGTGGGCCTTCAGGGCGCTGAGGTAGGCACCGTTGATGTCCAGCGCCGTCACTGTCGCCGCCTGGTCGGCGAGCGGGTCGAGGACCTCGGGCGGGGCGGTCCAACGGGGCCGGGCCTCCCAGATGGCGTCGGCGTCCTGGCGCCCGCGCTTGTGGAGAATATCCGGAAGATCGGGGTAGTTACGGAAGTCGTAGCGTCCCCCCGCGCGGCTCTGCTCCAGCAGGTCCATCACGTCCGGGATGGCGGTCTTCTGCAGCTGGGCGACAGCCGCCTGGACCTCTCCCCCGGTCTCGGCGAGCACGCTGCGGACCCTGCCCTCGATCCGCTCCACCAGCTCGGCCACCGTCCCGCTGGACTTCGCCACCGTCGCCGGCGTGCCGCCCGCAGCGCGCGGGGCAGCTGCCGGCGCCCCCGCCGGGCGGGCCGGGTGGCGCGCCGGGCGCGGTACAGCCGCCCCGTCCGCGTTCGGGGCAACGGCCACCGCTTGCGGCGGCGCTGAGGCAGGGGCTGGGGCTGGGGCTGGGGCAGGCCGGTCGAGAAGGCGCAGGTGCGTCATGTCCAACGCCACCTCTGCGGCTGCGAGCGTGCCCAGGTCGCGGTCCGTGACCGTGATACGGGCGGTGTTGCCGCCGCCGGGGCGGGTGAGATGGAAGACGCGGTCAACACTCAGCTGCTCCACCAGATGGGCGTCGTCGGTATCGAGCAGTGCCACCACCGCAACGTGCCGGTCGGCGGCCAGACGGGCCAGGGTCTTCACCGCTGCCGGCAGGGATCGGCCGGAAAGTGGAGTGCTGTCGGCGCGGGTGTGCTGGAGCCGGTCGACCACCACCACACCCAGCCCCTCGATACGGGACGCCTCCTCGGCAATCGCCTGTGCTGTCGGCTCAGGACGTGTGAAAGCCAGCGGTGCAGCCCGCAGGCGGCTGTCGGCGTCGAAGACGGCCTGCCGCTGCTCGGGCGTGAGGGTACCGGCGGCGAACTGGGCATACGGCACGAGGGCCTCGGCAGCGATCAGACGCCGGGCGGCCACTTGCAACGGCACCCCGGACAGGGCGTAGAGCACCGAAGCCGGCTGCTCGGGAGCGAACGCCGCTGCGCGTGCGGCCTGGAGGGGCAGCAGGCTCCCGCCGGCGTTGGGCGGGGCAGCCACCAGCGTCACACTCCCTCGCACCAAACCCCCGCTGACCCGGTCCAGCGCCGCCACACCCGTCGACAGACCCGCCGTCTGCGGGGCCGTATCCAGCAGCCCGTCGAGGACATCCCCGAGTCCGGTGACCCCGGGGGTGGAGGTCTGCTGCTGCCGGTTCATGGGTGGGGTGTGCTTGTGCCGGGTGACGGTCGCGCCGGGCCGGCCGCTCACAGTCAAAACTTGTGGCTCTTCCTGGGCGGCGGCCACCAGGTTGCCCAGCTCCTGCCGGGCCTGCGTACTCGACCAGGCACGGCAGGACGGTTCGGGCCCCTCCAGGCGGCGCATCACAGCGGCCTGCCGGTTCTTGGAGTTGACCAGCACGATGTCCTCGCCCTGCTGGAGGCGCTCGACCACCTCGCTCCACTGTTCGCGAGCCTGCGAGAGCGTCATCTCCATTCAGGGGCCTCCTCATGTCTCCGTTTCCGTGATCCTACCAACGCAGATGCAATGCAGGTCCTTGTCTGATACAGATCAGCTCCCCTGGTGGCGGGGCCGTGGAACTGCTGGAAACAACGGGCACTTTGGCGGCGGGCGGCGGGGAGGCCGCCGGCCGCTCTTTCCTCTCCGCACTGTTCCGTCAGGACGCAACAGCCGCCTCCCCCTTGCCGCGAGAGGTGTTCCTCAGAAGCCGTAGCGCGAGCTTCTCGCCCCTGCCCCCCTGGTCGAGTCCGGTCATCAGCTCAGGCACCAGCTCGCGGGCCTCCTGCGTACACCGGGGGCAGAACTGGGAGTCGGCATCGACGTCGTCGCCGGTGCCGCAGCCTGTGCAGCGTACGGACCCGTCGTGCCTGTCGGCTTCAGCGACCGGGAGCTGCGGCAGGGCGCCCTCGGTCAGGCACTTGGAACACACTCCCCCGGTCGCCGGGTTGGCCCGGCGCGGGCTCGGGCCTGTGCACGCGGAGCACTCCGGCCAGTCCAGGCACGTCGGACACAGCTCCGCCCCCGGTGCGCGTCCTGCACGCCCGCACCCTGTGCACTCGGCCATCGCGCGATGGCCCACCGCCTCGATGACCGACCGCGCGGCCGGAGTGCCGGAGGCGCCGTCGCTCTGGTCGGGGGGCGGTGCGGTCTGGGCCGGAATCGGTGGTGCGGCAGCGGGAGGCCCGGTGCGCGCTGCGGCCCTCAGCCGGGCCGAAATGATCGCGCCGACCGACGTCTCGATCACCTCCGGCAGCGGACGCCCGCACACCACATGCCGCACCTGCTGCCGCGTCCACCCCTCTTCCAGCATCCCGTCCACCACCAGGCTCTGGTGGAGCAGCGGCAGCCCCCA
The DNA here is from genome assembly GCF_052246355.1 of Streptomyces sp. 3N207. NCBI lineage: Bacteria > Bacillati > Actinomycetota > Actinomycetes > Kitasatosporales > Streptomycetaceae > Streptomyces > Streptomyces sp. 3N207. The sequence continues at coordinate 41,761 of NZ_JBQQBV010000034.1, forward strand.
GAGCAGATACCGCTCGTTCTCCGCACCGATGGCCAGCAGCAACTGCATGCCCGGCGTACGGGAGATCAGGCGCTGGGGATCCCTCGGCGCCGGGACGGTCTTGTCCGGCTGCTCGTCCTCAGCGCCCGGTGCCGTACCGCCGTCCGTTCCGTCCTCGCGCGTACGCGCGTCACCTACAGGAAGGGACGGACGGACGGAGAGGGGGTGCTGTGAGCGGGAAGACTGAGTGGGAAGTCTGAACGGAGGGTCGCGTTCTTCCTGTTCAGCGCCCAGATCCGGGTCAGAATTCTGACCCCGCGGGTCAGAATCTTGACCCGGTGGGTCAGAATTCTGACCCGCAGTCTCGTCGGCGCTGCTTCGCCGCCGCTCGGCCTTCTTCTGCTGCTCCCGCGCGGCCTCCTTCGCCGCCGCCTCGCGCGAAGCCTGCGCTGCCTTCTCCCGGACCGCATCGAGCGCATCGAACGCGTTGCGCGGGCCCGGGTACCCGCGGTCCGGGAACTGGTTGATGCGGATCCGCAGCGCCCCCGCCGCGGCGGCCTTCGCCCGCGAGGAGGTCTTCAGCGGCCGTCCCTCGGGTGTCGTGACCAGCCGTACGTCCGTCAGCTCGCGCAATAGGCCGCGGATGCGGCTCATGCTGGAGGGCAGCGCCTTCTCCCCCCGCTTGTGCTTCCGCTTCGGCAGCATGTACGCCAGCTCCATCAACGTCAGCTTCCGCACAGGCCCGCGCTTCTCGATGACGAGCGCGCGCAAGATCCAGTACAGCCGGACAGCGGCGTCGCTCAGCTCCGGGCACAGCGGGATCCAGTCGGCGGTCTGTGAGGTGTACCAGCCTTCGTCATCCGGCCCGTACAGCTCGAGGTCCTGGTCGTTGTCCGCCATCACGGCCTCCCCGGGCCGGACGCGAACATCGTCGCCAGCCGGAACGCCCGGCAGTGGGCGGGCTCGCTGCTAATGATCGTCACACCCCAAGAACGGGGCGAAAAACGGCCGGATGTGACACCGGCGGCAAAGTTTCTGGGCTCCGCTCCTGAGAGGCGGCGGAGGTGCTGCGTGAGCATGTGGTGCTCTCCCCTGATCGGGGAGTCGTGAAGGCACGGAGACCGGTGACCTACCAGCAAGAATGCGACAAAGTCGAGGGGCTATTGGGCACCCCGGCGAAGTGCGCTTATCCTTGAGGGAGGTGACCTGGGCCTGTGGCCCCGGTCCCTGCGGTCACCGACTTCACGACTCGGTCTGTAGAAGTGCAGTCACCGCGCCGCTTCACGACTCGGACTGTGAGAGGTTGGCGAGTCGTTCGCAGTGGGAGCCGCCTCTGGTCATACGGAGGCGGCTTCTGCTTTTTCTAGGTCACCACGGGACGTCCTTCCTGGCCGTGGGAAGCGAACTCGAACTCGGCCACAACCGAGGGGTGCTTCTCCGCCAGCCCTCTGAGGAGACGGGCGTACACGGCACGGTGCGGAGGACGGGGCTCCACGTTCATCCCGGGGTGCTCCCAGCGGTAGACCTGAAGACGCTGTACACCGACCAGTTTCGCGACCTCGTTCTTGTTCAGGCCCCCAGCCTCTCGCAGTGCGGCACGCAGAGCCGGAGATGGCAGGTTCCGAGACCCGGCCAGCAGCGCCTCGACTTCACTGAGGCGCTGCTCAATCGTCGCAGCAGTCATCGAGTCCTTCCCCCCCAAATGAGAGCCGGTGAAAGATATACGCCCTTTACAGCCGCGTGGTCTGGCTGTACGCCGGGTGACGGCATGTCGGAATAGTAACGTGTCATATTCACCGGGTAGTTGGCGAACTCGGTGAAGTGCGCTGGCAGTTGATGCTAGTTGGCGTGTCCGGGGCCGTAGATGTCGCGGCGGTAGCCGATGGACTCAGTCTCAGCGCTCTTCAGGGGCTCAGAGACTGCCGCCGGTACGGCGACCAGCCTTTGCGCACCCGCTGTCCGCTCGGCCGCGGAAGCTGCGCAGTTGTTCCGCGACAGTGCGCACCCCGGCGGCTCTTGCGCGGTGCGCAGTCTCGGCGGTGCGCAGTTGGGGCGGTGCGCAGTCTCGGCAGTGCGCACCCGGCGGCCCTTGCGCAGTCCCGGCACTGCGCAGTCCAAGTCGGCACTGCGCACGTGCGCATCAGGAAGGCTGCGCACTGGTGGCGGCGTAGCGGCGGCGGAACTCGTCGAGGTATCCCACGAGCGCGCTCTCGTCCAGGCGGTCACCGCGGTTGCCCTTGGCCTTGATGCCGTGCTTGGCGCACAGCGCCTCGAGTTCGCTCGGGGAGGGTTCGCTGCCCTGGGCCTCCAGGTGTTCTTCCCATACTCGGTAGATGCGCCAGCTGAGCCGGTACCGGCGCAGAGTGCTCGGGCTGATCGAACCGCCCCCTCGGCCTGCCATGCCGTTTATCCAGAGGTGATCGGACAGTTCCTGGAGGCTGGGCTCATTGCCGAGCCGATCCGTGAGGTCGGCCCACGCCCGGTAGTACCGGTCGACGAGGGTCAATGCCTTCTCCCCCGACGGCGGTATCGGCGGGACCCGTGCGTTCTCGCCGGTCTGCCTGTCGTCCTTCTGCCTGTCGTCCTCGTGGTTGTCGCCGTCGTCGTCTTCCAGCGGAGGAACCATCGCCTCAGCCTCCGTGGCTGGAGGAGACGACGTGCGGAAGCTGTCGGCTGGGCCACGCGCAGGCTGGTGAGGAACGGCTTCCTGGCCATCTGCGGCATCGGGCTCTGCAGGTATCTTCTCCGCTGTCGGCTGATCCTGCTCGCCGTCGTCCGGATCCTCTGCCCTGTCAGTACGGGCATCCGGCGCCGACTCGAGGTCCGGGTGGTTGTCGCTGTCACCGGATGTGGGAACGGTCCGCTGTTCGTAGCGGCCGGCGAACGTCTCCTCTTCGACCTCCTCTTCAATCTCCTCTTCGACGTGGCCGCTCGCACCCGGACGGGGACGGTCATCCGGCTCGCTGAGACCGGTGAGATTCGGGAGCCTGTGGTGCTGCTGGGTGCTGCTCGGCCGGGGGAGTACCGCGAGGGAGTCCGCAGGCAGTCCTGCGGCGGCCAGGCCAGGGGGTGCGGTCTCGGTGAGCGGCTTCCCGTAGCGGGCGAGTTTGAGGGGCATGAGTGCTTCGACGGGGGCTTTGCGGCGCCAGGAGCGGCCGTACTGGGCGCGGAGTTTGGTTTCGTAGACGAGGCGGTCCTGTTCCATGCGGATGACTTCGTCGTAGTTGCGCAGTTCCCACAGCTTCATGCGTCGCCAGAGGCGGAAGGTGGAGGGGAAGGCGAGCAGCCAGCGGGAGAGGCGTACGCCTTCCATGTGCTTGTCGGCGGTGATGTCCGCGACCCGTCCGGCGGCGTGCCGGGCGGCTTCGACGGTGACGACGAAGAGGACGGGGATGACCGCGTGCATGCCGACTCCGAGTGGGTCGGGCCAGGCGGCGGCGCCGTTGAAGGCGATGGTGGCGGCCGTCAGGAGCCAGGCGGTCTGGCGCAGCAGCGGGAAGGGGATGCGGATCCAGGTCAGCAGCAGGTCGAGGGCGAGCAGTACGACGATGCCCGCGTCCACGCCGATGGGGAAGAACGGGGCGAAGTCGCCGAAGCCCTTCCGTTCGGCCAGCTCGCGGACCGCCGCGTAGGAACCCGCAAAGCCGATCGCCGCGATCACCATCGCGCCGGTGACCACGACAGCGATGAGCATGCGGTGCACGCGACTAATGCGCACCCCCTGCACCAGCGCCCCCGTTGTCTCTTTGCTCTCGCCCTTGATGGGCGGTCAGTGTCTCACTCATGTGAGTGATGAGAGATGCCTCTGAGGGGGAGGGGGACTCCAGGCCGGATACAGCATGCGCTCCCGGGCCCTGCCTCTGCTCACCAGGTCCCGGGGGAGCGCTGCTGCACCAGTGGCGTCCCATCAGGAGGCAGCCGCCTCCCTGTCAGCGGCTGCGTGCGCCTGGTGCTGGTTCAGCACGGCAAGCATGGTCTCCATCTGGGCAGGGTCGAGGCGCTCGATCAGGTGTTGGGCCAGTGCCTCGCCATCGTGGTACGGCATCCCCCTCGAGGCAGCAGCCTTCTTCTTGCCCTGGGCGGCGGGGGAGTGGTTCGCCCGCGGCTCGGGCACCCCCTCGCCTCCGCGCCCGGAGGACTGGGGGACGGGCTCCGCTGCAGAGGATGCCGCCGCTTTCCCCTGGCGCTCTATTACGTCGTAATAGGCATCCGCGGAGGAGGTGGAGTCCTCACCCGCGGTTTCGTCCTGTTGGGCGGGCTCGGGCTTGCGGCGGCGCTCCTGCTTTTCGGCTTCCTTCCGGGCCCGCTGCTGCTTGAGCTCTTCAAGAGCGGCTTGCTGCTGATCGGCCGGCTTGTTCCCGACCGCACGCAGAAGGTCGATGGGTTCCTGCCCGATCCGCTGTTGCAGTTCGGGGGTGAGGTTGAGCAGCGCGAGCCGTTGGGAGATCCAGCCCTGGGAGCGGTGGAGCCGCTTGGCCAGCGCGGTCTGGCTTCCATGGATGGCCAGGAGCCGGTCCAGGGCGCGGGCCTCGTCGAGTTCCTCGAGGTCCTGGCGGTGGATGTTGGCCACCAGCGCGGATTCGAGAAGCTCCTCGGCGTTGTTTCCCTGGGCGTCGCTGACCATCACCTTCAGGGCGGTCAGACCGGCCTCGCGGGCCGCGGCCAGGCGGCTGTTGCCGTCGACGGCGACGTGGGTGGCGTCGGGTTCCAGGTCTGCCTCGTGGTCCGGGTTGGCCTTGATGTAGGCGTCCCGGTTCATGACGGTGATGGCCTGCTTCTGGCCGTGGTCCCTGAGGCTGCCGGCGAGGTCGGTCAGGTCACCGAGGCTGGAGCGGGGGTTGTCCGGGTTCAGGCTGATGCGGTCGAGGGGGAGTTCGGTGGGGTCGGCGATGCCTTCAGTGGGGACGCCGGTGGCGGAGGCCACCGCGCGGCGTCGGGCGCTGACCGGTTGGGCCTGGCGGCCGAACCGGCCTGCACCGAGCTTGTCCGCCTTGCTCATGAGATCTCCCGTGCCAGTGCGCGCATGCCGATGGCCTGCTGGGAGCGGGGGGCATAGGAGAGGAGGGGCTCCTTCATGCGGACGGCTTCCTTCTGTTCCTTCAGGTCACCGATGAGGCCGACGACGCGGGGATCCTTTATGTCGACCCAGCCTTGAAGGGAAGAGGTGGCGATGTAGCCGCGGCGGCCGTCGTAGAGATTGACGACGATGCCGAGGTAATCGATGTCGATCTGCAGGTCGTTGCGCAGGTCGTCGATCTGGTGGACGAGCAGGTCGTAGGCGTCGGCGGAGCTGTCCTCGGCCTGGACCACGATCAGCGTTCCGGACTGTCCCGGCGCTTCGCCCTCGCGTCGGCGCCCGTAGTAGGCGGCGGCGTCCATGCTGAGGCCCAGACTGGGCGGGCAGTCGATGAGGATTACGTCGTAATCGCTCTCCAAGGGGGCCAGCGCGCGCTCGAGAGCGGCTTCCCTGGCGCGTACGGCGGAGAGGCGTACGTCGAGGAGAAAGGCGTCGTTGCAGGCCGGCAGGAGGTGGAGCCGGCCGCCGAAGGTGTCGTCATCGACGGAGACGATGAGGTCGCGCAGGTCGCCCTTGGGGTCTCCGGCCATGTGATTGGTGAGGCTGTCACCGTCCATGGTCAGGGGAGTGGCGCCCAGTTGGTTGGTGAGGTGGCACTGGGGGTCGAAGTCGACGAGGAGCACTCGGAGCCCGAGGCCGGGAAGGTTCTCCACGTCGAGTGCGGCCGGGTCGCTGTGGTCCGAGGTGGCAGCCGCGAGCTGCTTGGCGACCCGGACGGGATGGAGGTTCTCGGGGCTTTCGGCGAGGGCTTCGCCGGCGCCTGCGGTGATGGCGGTTTTGCCGACGCCGCCCTTCTGGTTGCACACCACGATGCGCCGCGTGATGGCGGGCCGCTCGATGTCGGGTGCGGGATGGGTCTCGAGCCACAGTTGCACCGACTGGGCAAGCCCTTGGATGAGGGACACTTTCCGCTCGCCGGCAACGCGGCGGAAGTGCTCCCACTGCCCTTCGGGCAGAAAAGTGGAGAAGGAGTCGGCACCCGCCGTCTCGACGCTCTCAGGGGTCGCGGCAAGGGCACACCACGAGGCGATGCCTTCCTCGACCGCGAGCTGGATATCGGTGCCCCGCTGCGCAGCCCGGATCTTCAGGGCCTGACGCAGCTGAGCAGGAAGCTTGGAGACGACCTTCTCCCGGTCACTGGGCGGTGGTGAGGTAGCCATGGAGGCCACCTTACTAACGAACGCCGCGAACGTGAGTACCTACACGTTAGCTTGTCATTCTGACGGCCCAAGGCTTGAGAAGGCACCAGCAGACCGCTGGGCGACGGCTATTACGACGTAATAGCGCGGAGGTCCCTCAGGGACGCACCAACCTCAGGCGCTGGCACGGCTGTTGCAGCGGCAGTCCCACGGGCCCGCGAAGTCTGCAGAGGGCTGATCGATACGGACGACGCGTCTCCCGGTCGGTCCGGGTGAGCAACGGCACACGCGTTGCGCCCCCATGCCGGCTACGGACAGGCAATCGGCCCGGGGCCCACTGCACTCCACGGGTTGCCGGCTATTACGACGTAATAGGGCCGACCGAACGGGCTGAGCGGGTCCAGCCGCTTGGCGTCCAGAGACCTTGGACTTCAGTCATGGCGGCAGCGACGCCCCGAAGGACAGGACCCACCCCGGGGGGCAGGCGATGAACGTGCGGCCGTGTGCAAGCGGACGGGGTCCCCTGAGGATGGGCCGGCAACGAGAAAAGCACGGAGTGAATGGGAACGCTGACATGCCGAACACCGGCCCGGAGTGGGAGCCCTTCTCTGCTGCTCTTGCGGCAGCCGACGCCCTGGACCGTTCGTTGGTCCCGCTGCGGCAGGACAGGGAGTCCACCAGCCGGGCGCTGGGAGAAGCGCTGAAACGCCTCGATACGCGGGACGACGCCTTGCTGCTTCTGGCGACCCTGGACACTGACATCACGGAAGCTCTTCTCGTCCCCTTGCTCAGGGCGGCACTGCGAGTGCGGGACACACTCACAGTCCGGCATCTGCTCGGTCGGCTGCCCCGTTCCACCGCCGAGGCCGCTGTGCCGTCGGCAGTGTGGGCACTGCTGGACGAGACAGAGGATGGTGACGACTACCGGCGCATGGCGGAAATGCTCGACCATCTCGGTCTGGACACTGCCCTGCGAGATCTGACCGTCCGAGCGCACGAAAGCACCGACGAGGAGGTCCGTGAGGTGGCAGCGGACTTCGGGAGCGAGTGACGGGGCGCATGGTTGCGCGCGGACTGAAGCAGCTGTGGCAGCCCCGGTGAAGATTCCCTCTTGCCGCCCCGTATCGGGTCCGCGCTAACTGCGACGGCCCGCGCTCCCAGTGGCCGATGTCCGGCCGGAGTGGTGACGGCCCCTGCGACAACGCCGTCGATCACAGGGGCCGCATGCCTGCTCGGAGGCTGAAGGATGGGCTCGGGCGCCGGTGCTACTCCGGGGCTTCGTAGGCGCTCCGCAGGTAGCTGACGGTGGCAACAGCCGGTCGGAGGTCTTTCGCGGGGGACTGGGTGGCCAGGGTCATGACGCGGGGGCCGACGCGGTAGAACGTCACCCGGCCGATCCGGTAGGAGACCTCCAGCCAGCCGGCCTCGACCAGCCGGCGGATGCTCTTGCCGGTGTTGGGCGGGCTGAGCTGGACCGCATGCGCGATCTCCTTGGCGGTCTTGCGCACCGTCTCGCCGAGCGGCACGGCTGTCGCGTAGTAGCTCAGCACCCGGAAGTCTGCGCCGGGGGCGTCGGCCGTGCCCAGCAGGAGTTCGTGCATGAGCTCCGGAGTGAAGGGCAGCTCGGGCTGCCGCGCTGCGGGAAATGTCATGAAGCCTCCTTCTTCCTGGGTGCCGGTGAGGGCTTCGGGGCCGGGACCACCGGGAAGCGGGCGTCCTGGACGGCCCGCATCTGCTCGGATGCCGAACCGTCGAAGGCTGCCCGCGGATTGATCCGGTAGAACTTCATCCGCCCCACCTTCTCGGCCTCCAGCAACAGCCCGCCAGCATGGAGCCTGCCCACCGACCGCGCCACCGTATCGGGCCGGATACCCAAGGTCTCCGCGATCTCCTTGAAGGTCATCCGCAAGGGTTCGGCGCGCTCGGGCGAGTGAGCCACGTAGAACCCGAAGATGTCCCGGTCGTTCTGCCGGTACCCGCTGTCCTTGTGCCAGACCTTCCTCATCAGTGCCTTGGCGACGTTCACATGGCGGCCCGGATGGGGCTGCCAGTCGTATCTGGCAGCCGGCAGTACCGGGTTCTCCTCGGTGCCCGTCTGCTGGAACGATTCCCTGCCCAGCAGCTCGAGCTGCACAATCTCCCCCGTCCCACGGTCCACCGCAGGCAGCCGCCGGGTCGTGCTTCTCCGCCTCATATCCCCCCTCTCACCTGGGGTGTTGCCCATAGGCAACACGAAACACGGGGAGACTACACAGGAGATGCCCCTAGGCACGTCACTGCCGTGTCACAGTCTCCACGGCAACGAACATGAATCGAACAGCAGTTGCCTATAGGCAACTGCAACTTCCGAAAGCGTAATTGGAAACACGGATTGGAGCTATTCAGAAACGCTCTGACCTGCGGAAACGCAAACCGCCTCTAAATACAGAGACAGACGCCGCGGACGACCTGCGGGTGGACCCCCGCGGACGGAGGGCGGCCCTGCGCGGGCCGACTTCGCTGCGGTCGCAGGCGGCTTCGCCGCGAACCCCCGCAACAGCCACGTACACATCTGCTACCCGGTGGGCCCCCCGCGCGATGGCGGCTTCGCCGCGACCGGAAAACCCACCCTCCTCAACCTCGATCCACCCATGCCTGCCGTTGCCCCTCCCAGGCTCGGCAGGCCGCTGGGAAGGCGCGCACCAGCTGCCAGCAGGGAAGGCCACTGCAGCACCGTGAAAGCCACACGAACGCTGCTGGAGGGCTCCGCGCCTCACAGGCGCCTCCGCCGTACGCCACAGCAACGCACGCACAGGGCGTACGTCCCAACCACCACCTGCCGCTCAGGACAGCCACAGCCCATACCGTCCATGCCCAGGCACCGGTCCAGCCCCGGGGGGCTTGCGAGGGTTCCCCTGGCAACGCCTAGTGGCCCGGGCGATCGGCGATCGCAGGCAGACCAGCTCGATCTCCGGCGCCGATTTCGTTCCGCGCCGTCCAAGCGCGTCGGCCTTCCTCGAGGGCCGCCAGCCGCGCGGCCAGCGCCTGACCCGTGAGGGCGGCTCCGGCCTCGGCAGCGTCCATGCGGGCCCGCGCAACCGCATGCTCCACCTCGGCACGCGCCTCGGCGGCCGAGACACCGGGCACCGCCGCCCAGTCCCGGACAGCCGCGTCGACCAGCCCGGCGATCTCCTCGCGGACCGCCTCCGCAGACCGCGCGCACGCCCCGCAGAGCTCCCCGTCCGCGCCCGGTTGTCCGCCACAGTGCGGACACGACTGCGGCCCGGCCGCCCCCTGCCGCGATTCGGGGCGCCGACGGGCCTGTCCGGCGCGCCGGTCCTTCTCCCGCTCCCCGCAGGCCCGGCACGCCGCACCGTCCTCCAGCCGGCCGTCCTCACACCGCGGGTCGGGGCACGGCCCTGCCTTGACCAAGGCCACAGCCGCACCCACCGGCCTCTTGAGGGTCCCCTCCGCCAGCAGACGGGCGTACCCGTGCGTGACCCACCGCCGCCGCACCCGCTCGGCCAGCCGATGCCGCCCCACAGCGCGCAACTCCCGCTCGACGGCGACGACCAGAGCCCGGGGCCGGTCCGTGCGCGCCACTGCCCGTATCGCCTCCCGGAAGTCCCCGGGGAACGCCAGCAGCACCTCCTGCACCTGGTCGCTGACGAGGAACGGCCCGCGAGAAGCCGACGTCTGCCGCTGCGCCGCCTCCGTGCCCCCGGCCGGTGCGGAGTGGTCCGCGCTCCGGGCCGGCGAATGACCGTCGCCCCCCGGCGCTGACCTGGCGAATTCCGAGACGGCGTACGAGACATCGCCCAGCGAGCCCTCGGAGCGAGCAGACCGCTCCCGCACCAGGTAGCCGAACTCCTCCAACTCCCGCAGGGCTGCCCGTACCGCCGAGACACCGTCCGTGGAGCACTCCGCGAGCAGTTCCGCCGTGACACCGTGGCCGTCCCCGTTCGTGCAGAGCAGCCCGAAGACGCCCTTCGCCCGGAAGCTCAGCCGCTCGTCCCTGAACAGGGCGCCATACGCCTGCCCGACGATGTCGGCGGACCGGACTGCCCCGCTCGGGGCGGACGAAGCGGCCATGGTCTGTTCTCCTCTGCGCCGAACTGCATCCGCCCAAGGTGACTGAGAGCGTATGTGGCACACCCGCAAGTCCCGGAAGCAGGCCGCCTCTTCCCGTAGGTACGGAGCGTGCGTCCGTCACACGCACCACCCTGCGCGTCACAGCTGCTTCTGTCGCACCGTGCCTCAGCCTGGTTCGGGCCGCGGGGGCAGCCAAGCACCTCCGACCAGAGCGACGACCCCGCGCTTCCCCCCCCGGGGCCCGTAAGACCGACACCTATTACGCCGTAATAGCCACCGAGTCCCACCCCGGCCCCCGGCACCCACCCCCTCAGCCCCGCGCACCCTCCCCCCACCTGCGCAACCGCGTCTCCAAGGGCGGCAATTACCGTTGGTGCCCGCATCACACCTGTGATGCTGTGGTGGCTGATCCGAGAGGCAGGGGGAGACCGGCATGGTGCGGGGGAATCCGGAAAACAAGCGCACGCACTGCGTGAGCGTGCGCCTCAACGCCGAGGAACTGGAGCGCTGGCAGAAAGCCCGCCAGGGAACCGAGCGCAAAGAACTCGGCGCCTGGGTCCGGGCAGTCGTCGAAGAATCCCTCAACGGCCACCCCGGTGTCCCCGGCGACATCCCCCGGGTCCCCGAGGTCAACGAGACCGCCTACGCACACCTCGTACAGGCGGCAGAAGACCTGCGCGACCTGCTGCGCCTCGCCCAGGAAAACGGCAGTCTCCCCCCGGACACCGACGCCACGCTCGCCCAACTCGGCAACGCCGCCCTCCAGATGCGCGGACTTCCTGTAGCGCCCGAGCGGACCACCGGGCAGCCACGATGATCGCCAAAATCACCAAGGGCCGACGCGCGGACCGCGCCCTCCGCTACGACTTCGGCCCCGGCCGCGACGAGGAACACGTCAACCCCCGCCTGATAACCGGCAACGTCCCCGGCACCGTCGACCAGCTGGCACACCTCATCGACACCCACACCGCCCGCCGCGGCGACATAGCCCGCCCCATCTGGCGCTGCGCCCTGCGCACCGCCCCCGACGACCCGATCCTCCCCGACGCCTCCTGGGCCCGGATCGCCGAGCGCTACGTCACCCGCATGGGATACGGCAACTGCCCCTGGGTCGCCGTCCGGCACGGTGAGGACCACATCCACCTCACCATCAGCCGCGTCGACTGGACCGGCTGGCTGGTGCGGGATGCCTTCGACTACCACCGCTCCTGGCCCGTCGTCCGCGACATCGAGCGCATCTGGAAGCTCGTCAACGCGGAAGAACGCAGCAACCGCATCGCCCCCCAGGTCACCCGCCCCGAACGCGCCGCAAGCCAGAACAGGGGAGCGCCCCGCCCCGAGCGGGAGGAACTACGTGTCCGCATACGCGCCGCCCGCGACGCGACCCGCGGCCAGGGCCAGAACGCCTTCGAACGCGCCCTCACCGAAGCAGGGGTGGACTGGCGCGCTCACAGCTCCCCCTCCACCGGCCGGGTGCGGGGCTACTCCTTCAGCATCCCGTCCTGGCGGGACCAGGACGGCACCCAGATCTGGGTCACCGCCTCCAAGGTCGCCAAGGACCTGAGCTGGCCCCAACTCCACACTGCCCTGACCTCTACCCCCGACCAGCCGCCGGGACCCCAGAGCTGAAGACCGGACCTGAAGAGTTGTCCCAGACCACTGTCAGTGCCGCACGAGACACTGGAGGAAGGGGCCCGAGACGCAGCCCGCCGCCACTTCGTACAAACGTGTCAAGCGGAGGGAAGCACCATGAGTCAGAACCGCGCCGACTTCGGCCCCGTGCAACTCGCCCGCTGGCTGGGCATCGAAGAACCACAGCTACGCCGCGCCCAGAACAGGGGACTCATCCCCCCACCGGACATCGACGACAAACGCTGGTCCTACACCCTGGCGAAGACACTCCCGGAACGTGTCGAGGCCATCTTGGCCGCACTCGAACTGAAGCAGGATCCCGCCCCGCCCGTATCCACCCCCTCTGACGCCGGCAACCGACCCGCCGCCCCCCGGGCGAGCGCAGCGCAACGACGCGAGACGTTCGGACCAGTCCAACTCAGCCGCTATCTGGGCCTGAAGACCTGGCAGCTACAGCGCGCCCGGGAACGCGGCCTGGTCCCAGAACCCGACACCGAACAGAAGCGCTGGTCGAAGGAGCTGGCACAAACCCTCCCCGACCGCGTCGAGGAGATCCTGACCATCGTCGGCGACCACCCCGGCCTCGGCTCGGAGAAGGCCGCAGAGCACCTCGCACAGCGCACCGGCCTGGAGGTGGAACGGGCCGACGTCCAGCTGCTGGCCGAGCGCGGCGTGCTGCGCCCGGTCGGCGACTTCCGCGGATGGCCGCTGTACGCCCTCAAGGACCTGGACGCCCTCACCCCCGCGGACATCACCGCCTCCATATCCGACCGTCACGCCTGGATCGAGGCGAGCCTCAGCAGCGAAGAGGCCGCGCAACTGCTGGGTTGGGCCGTCGGAAAGTTCGAAGTCACCGCCGAACGCCACGGACTGACCCCCGGCCGCTTCGGCCGCTACGCCCGTGCGGATGTAGAGAGCTTGTCCGCGCTGTAGCACTCCCTGGACAGAGCCCCGACAGAGCGGGGGAAGGCAGCCAGCCTTCCCCCGCTCTCGCTGTTCCAGCTCGCTCTCTTCCCTCTGCGCCAACTCCTGGGAGAAGTATCGGTGGTGGTGAGAGAGAGGAGAGCGAGCTATGCAATAGGGCTTCGGTTATCGTGGGTGCGGGTGGCGATGGGCTTGTGTGGCTGGGGGTGGTGGTCGCTTGGCGGTGTCGAGGGTGGGGGCGGGGTCGCACTCCGGCTAAGCGGCACACAGTCGAACGACGCATTGGCGCGCTTCGCGCGCCGGCTCCCCCCCCCCCACCCTTCCCTCGGGGCTCCGCGCTCGGCGGATTGAGCCGCTCCGCGGCTGTCGTGCGCTCAGTGCCCTACTACCTGGCGCTCCGCGCCGCCCACCACTGAACGCCGCAGGGGCTGTGGTCAAGCCTGCGCTGTCTGTCAGTTGCGGCGCTGACGCGCTGCTTTCTGGTGCTCGTAACCGCCGTTGATCCGGCGGTGACCAGTTCCGGCGTCCGTCGCACTGCGGCGGGCGCCGGAACTATTTGGTGTCTGTGACGCGCTCGCCAGGACCTGGCGGGTACGGGGGCTTTCCCGGCGCCGCCTTCGCGGGCGGCGCAGGTGGGCGCCGAGCCCCCCCTTCCTCGTGATATGTCCGCGGCTTCGCAGGGACGGCTTGCTCGTCAGGCTGCACGTGATGTCGGGCCCATGGGTTCTGCCCCAGGGCGAGGGCCGGTGGGTCCCCCGGGCAAGAGCCCGAGGGACCCACCGCGTAATGGGGTCATTTGGGGACGGAGGTGTCCAGCCGGTTCCTTTCCGGCACTTGGAGCCTGGCAGACCCCCGGGGTGTGGGCAATTTACAAGCGCCTTGCCACCACCCAGGGGGCCCGCCGTCCGGCTCGTGCCGGAAAGGACCCGGCTGGACACCTCTTCGCGCCTTTCGCGGCGCGTGAGGAGGAGGTGTTCATGTGCGGTTCTCTCCCGAGTGGAGGGTGTCGCTCTTCTGCCCCAGAGCGGGGCGGGAGTTCAGCGGAAGGAGCACGACGTGAGTGCACAGGTGAAGGCGAAGCCCGCCAAGGCGGAGCCCGGTGTCTCGGGGCTTCTGGTCGCGGTGCAGCAGCTGACCGTCGTCCAGGACCGGTACGACAACAACCGGTCGGCGGACAACCAGGGCAACGGCGGCGACGCCCCTTGGCCGGGCGGTGACGGCAACCTGAGCGACGACCACTGACGGTCCCGGTTTCGGCGGGGGTCGGCGCGATTCGTCGCGTCGGCCCCCGCCGGCTTTTCCGCACAACACGAGCGAACTTCCAAGGAGGAAGAAGTGGAACACCAGCTGATCAACGCGATCGAGACCGCGCTCGGATGGAGCGGCCCGGACGAGATCGGGAAGAGCTTCGCACGGGGGAACATCGGTGATCGGGCGCTCCTCTCCCGGGTCCTGACGCCGAACCGGCTGCTGGACGTCGCGATGCGCAGGAGCCTCAACCGTCCGCAGTTCCGGCTCTTCCAGAACGGCGAGGAGGTGCACCCGGCGGTGTACTTCACCGACACGGTCAGCCCTCGGGGCCAGAGCATCCCGATGGTGAACATGCAGCGGCTGGGCGGGCTGCTGCGGGAGGGTGCGACGCTGATCATGGATCAGCTCAACACCTTCGACCCGACGATGGAGGCCGCTTGCCGGGCTCTCCAGTGGTGGTCTCACGAGCGGGTGCAGGTGAACGTGTACCTGACCACGAACGAGGCCTCGGGCTTCCCGCTGCACTGGGACGACCACGACGTGGTGATCGTGCAGCTGGCGGGCGAGAAGGAGTGGGAGGTGCGGAACACCTCCCGGCCGGCGCCGATGTACCGGGACGCCGATCCCAACACCACTCCGAGCGAGAAGATGGTGTGGGAGGGGGTCATGAAGCCGGGCGACGTCATGCACATCCCCCGGGGGTTCTGGCACCAGGCGACGCGTAACGGCAGCGGCTCCGGCTACAGCCTGCACGCGACGTTCGGCATCACGAAGCGCACGGGCGCGAGCTACCTCACGTGGCTGGCGGACTGGTGCAGGCAGCAGGAGATCTTCCGGCACGACCTGGACCGGAGCCCGTGGGCGGACACGACGGCGCTTCAGAAGGCGGCTGCGGATCTCGTCCGTGAGAACCCTCCGGCCGACTACCTGGCCGCGTACGAGCAGCAGCCGTTCTCGACCCGGTATGTGCCTTTCGTGGACGTCTTCGGGTCGCTCGAAGGGGTCGTGTGCATCAGCCAGTTCCCGCCCCGGATCGAGCCGGAGGGCACGACGGTGAGCGTGATCTCAGCGGGCCGGAAGTTCCTCTTCGCGGAGCGGGCGCTGCCCGCTCTGCGGCTGCTGCTCAGCGGCAGGCCGGTCAGCCTGAGTGCCGTCGAGGCGGCCGTGGGCTACGACGTGACCGAGATCGCCGAGAGCCTGGTGGAGGAGGGACTGTGTGCGCCGCTGACTCCCGAGTTGTCCTCGGGTTACACCGGTCTCGTCACGAGCCCGCTGTCCTGAGGGAGGCGCTCGACCTGGGAGTTGGGGCTCTTGATACGAGCTCCAACTACCTGGGTTTCCGTTCGCACGAGACGTTGGCGCGGGTCGCTGGTGATCTGCTGCCGCGGTTCAGGGTGTCGACGAAGGTCGGGTACTTTCCGGTGCCCGGCCGGGCGTCGGAGCACTCTCTGGATCCGGAGCGTCTGCGTGCGGCGGTTGAGCGCGCGGCCCAGGATCTGGGGCGGGAGCCGGATGTGGTGCTTCTGCACAATCCGGAGCACAGCCTGTCCGCAGGTCCTGAGGCGGCGCGCCGCGAGCGGCTGGCGGCTGCCTGCCATGTTCTGGAGGATGCCGCGTTGAGCGGCGTGTGCGGGTCCTGGGGCATCTCGTCCTGGGACCCGCGCCCTCTGGGCGCCCTCACCGGGGACGGGTTGCCGCGTCCTGACGTTCTGATGGTCCGTTCCGGTCTGCTGGTCAGGGCCGGGATCCTCGAAGCCGCCGAGCTGCTCACCGCCCGTCTGCGTCCGTCGCAGGTGTGGGGGATGAGCCCCTTCGGCGGCAGTACAGCGGAGGACGTGTGGGGGCGGTTCGACCCACGGGTGTTCCTGCGTGAGGCGGAGCAGGCCACTGCGACGCAGGCAGCTTTCCGAGCTGCCTACCGTCTCCCTGCGGTTGACGCGGTGGCGGTCGGTACGGACAACCCTGCCCATCTGCGGGAGCTGGTCGATGCGCTGGCTCTTGAGGTGGACGAGGACGTCGTCGGCCAGTATCGCCGCCTTCTGCGGGATGCCGCCGATAGGAGTGAAGCCCGGCAGTGAGCCGGGCTGCGGGACCGCACGCATCCGCGGCGGGCCCGCGACTCCGTACGAAGGAAGGGCGCCACCAGTCGGCCGGACATGGAGACCATGTCCGGCCGGTTCTGGTCAGACGGAAGGCCGGGGCGTTCCCTGTTTCCGGTCGTGAGAGGGGCGACCACTGCTGTGGTGCGGGCCTCTGCGCCCCCCCTTCCCGGTGGCTGAGCCTGCGCCACACCGGAACGGGGGGTCAACCGAGCAAAAGCCGCGCTCGGTTGACCCCCCGCCCCGGCGCGGCGCTGTCGGCCGATCACCGGGAAGGGGACCACAGAGCCCCGGGGCCGCGTCGGGCGGCGGTCCCCCCGGTCTGTTCGGAAGGAAGAGACCATGACACCTCGCTTCGACCTTGTCGGCCGTATCTCCGACGTCTGCATCCGTGGCAGCAACGTCGTCCATTTGAGGCTGTGGTCGTTGACCGGCGAAGGCGACGATGAGCTCGAAGTCGAGCTCGCCGACCCGGAGCTGGCCGTCAAGGTCATAGCTGAGGCCTGGGGCCCCGGCGACGTCGTGACCGTGAAGGTTCCGGCGGATGCCAAGGCCCTGCTGGGCCTGGTGGAGTGACCCTCGGGGGGAGCGGCTCCGGCCGCTCCCCCTTTCGCTGGGCGGTCCCTCACCCGAGGGGCCGCCCCTCTTTGTGTCCGGCCTGCCGCGGTGCGGGCCTTCCAGGTTTCCGGACGGGCCAATTCGGTCCGTCCTCAACAGTGAGGAGAGTCAAGTGCGTACGAACAACGTGGTGTACCCGAGCGGGGTGCGTCCTTTCGCCGCGGAGCCGTCGGTCGCGTGGGACTGGTGGGCGCGGCATGGTTTCGTCCCGCTGGATGTGGTGGTGGAGGTCGGCCTCAAGAGCGGTCGGCTGATGCGGCTGGCGGGTCCCGGCCGGTGCAGCTGGCTTGCCGGTCGCGGCCGTTGGGTGCCGATGGGTTCCGAGGCGGTCATGAACGCGACTGCCCGGGCGATTCGTTCTGGGCAGACCGGTGAGGTCCGGGTGCTTCTGGTGGTGCGGGACAATCCGCTGTATGTCGTCGCGGAGCTGGCGTGGGCGTCGGACAGGGCGCTGGACGAGGTGCTGGCGTGGCTGGGCTGGCCCATGGCGCGCGAGGCCGGACGGCTGGTGAGTGTCCGGGACCGGCTCCGGGCCCGCAGCAACGACTACTGGCTGCTGAAGGCGGCCATGGCGGCTCTGGGGCTGCCGGAGACCAGCCGGGACCTTCCGGCGCTTCCCGGCATCAGCGTCGTCGTCTCGGCGCGTGGCGCGCAGAGCGTGCTGGCCGGAACGGCCGGAAGCGTCATCGAGGCCGCCGGACGGCTTCCGGGGCGCACTCCGTGGGAGTGCGTGTTCGTGGACGACCTGAGCAAGTCCCCGCTGCGGCTGCCCGCTGGGCTGCCGCCGCAGGTGCGGCTGGTGCGGGCCCCCGAGCGGGTCTACCGCGGTGGTGCTCGGAACCTGGGCCAGGAGCTGTCGAGTCACCCGGTGACGGTCTTCATCGACGACGACCTCCAGATGGCGCCCAACTACCTGCTGGAGCACGCGGTACGGCATCTGCTGTCGCCGTATCTGGTCACGGTCTCCGGCCGGATGGAGTACCTGGAGCCCACGGCTCCGACGCCGGAGCGTCTGCCGTACGGCAAGTCGGGTGCAGATGCCGATGCGTTCCGGGGTCTGGGCGGGGTGAGTCCGGACGAGGTGTACCGGCTGGTCCAGCGTGGCGACCTCGTGGCTTCGCGGCCGATTGCGGACATCGGTTTCCCGTCCGACTACATGGGCCGTGGTCCGGAGGACGGGACGTTCGTGGCGAAGGCGCTGGCCCAAGGCGCGTTCGTCGTGCCAGTTGCGGAGACCGGGGTCTTCCGCCGCGGTTACCGGCGTACTGGGGATCTCGAGGCGGTGGAGGCGGCGCAGGTCGACGCGTTCGTGGCGAATCTGGAGCGTCAGCGGCGGCACCTTGACGCCCCCGCTGAGAGCGGGTGGACCGCCGCACGGTGACGGGTGAGTGACCCGGATGCTTCCGGCTCCCTCCGGGGGGCCGGAAGCATCCGGCAGGCCCGCGCCTCCCCGACCTGATGATGGGGACGGATTCGGTTCGGAGGAAGAGAGCTGAATCTGACTGAGCCAGGCTGACTGAGGCCCTGGCACCGCCGGTACGCGGCGGTGCCAGGGCCTCAGTCGTGTGTGTGGTGCCAGGGTTCGTCTCCGGGTCTTTCCTCGTGGGCCTGTGGGCGGGGGAGGGGCAGCACGTTGTGCGGCGGGCGCGAGGTCGGCTGAGCCGAGGTGTTCCCCTCTACACGAGTGACCTGTGACGGCGGACTACGTGGGGGACGCAGCCGCTGGTGACGCATGGCCGGGCGGATGGCTCGGGCATGCCCCGTGGCGTTCGCCGACGTATCGGCGGCGGACACCGGCGGGGCCCCCGACGTGCAGGCCACCGGGCCATCGGGCCATCGGCCACCGGGGACGGTCCGCGTATGTGGTGGTGCTTTCCTGGAGGCAGAAGGTGTGACCTGTGGTTGCCCTGGGGCCTGTGTCCTCCCCGGTGCCTGAGCCTGCGCCACGCCAGGCCGGGGGTCAACCGAGCAAAAAGCCCACTCGGTTGACCCCCGCCCCGCCGCAGCGCTGTCGGCCGATCACCGGGAAGGGCACAGACGCCCAGGGCAGCCCGCACGGGCCGCTCCCCGGCTGTCTTCAGCAGAGGAGCTGTCATGTCGAGCGTGATCAACCGTTCTTACTGGTCCATGGAGTTCGACCGTTCTTACTGGCGCATGGGGTTCAACGGCGTGCTGGTGAGCGTCGCGTCCGTGGGGGACCCGAACGAGGGCAAGGGAACCGTCCTCCTGCAGGTGGAGGTCCCCGTGGAGGGGCGGCGGCCGTGGGAGCGGCGCTCGGACTCGTGGATCGTCGAGGTTCCGTCCGAGCAGCTGAAAGCGGCACAGGCCATCTACCGCCCGGGCGGGGAGAGCGAGTCGGGTGAGCGGGGCAAGTCCCTGAGGGACGTGGAGTACCGGTGGGTCTCCGTCGAGTTCGGCCCCGGCTACCTCACGAAGTCCCAGCGGTTCGCCTGGCTGCGCCGTCTTCTGCGGCAGCCGCTCGAACTGGGCGACGTCAAGAGCGTCGAGTTCGGCCCCCTTTACGAGGACTCGCACGCCGGGGAAGCGGCGTAGGGCGGGAGCCCAGCATGGTGACGGCCGGCCCCGGCCCCCACTCCGGTGGGGGCCGGGGCCTTTCCGTGTGTGGTTGCCCCGGGGCGGTCAGCGGGTCGGGTGCGCTGGTTGTCGGCCGGTCGGGCGGGCCATCGGGCGAGCTCTCCGAAGCTTCCGCCGACGGCGTGGCCGGGCAAAGCCCGAACCGCCGCCTGGCGACGGTGGGCACCGCGCCGACACGGTCGGCGGCGTTTCCCCGCCTGCTCCTCCGTCGCCCCGTGTCGGCGGCGGCCGTCTGCGATGGGCGGTGTTCGGCCCTGTCCGCCCCTACCGCCTGTCGGCTGCGTCGGGCAGGGCCGATCACGGCCCACCTCCCTCGACGGAGGCCACCGCCCGGCACACACGAGAAGGAAGAGGTCATGACGGACGAGGCCAAGAAGCAGAAAAAGGCGGCCGCGAGGGCCGAGGCCGAGAGGCAGAAAGAAGGCCTGCAGGGGTACCTCGACAAGGTGGTGGGGGACGGCAAGCAGAAGGAGGAGTCGAAGCCGACTCTGCAGGGGTGGCTCGACAAGGTGACGAAGAAGAGCGGGGAGTGATCCTCACCGGGGCTCACCGCTCCTGGTGAGCCCCGGTCCAGGCCCCGGCCCCGGTGCTGCTGGCCTCCAGCGGCACCGGGGCTACTTCGTGCTGGGCCTTCTCCGTTTCGTTGTCCTGCGTTGTCCCGTCGGTGGCTCGGGGTGTTCGTCGCCGGGTCTGTCCGTCGGCGGCCGGTTTCCGTTGCCGCAGTCGCTCCGGCCGTCTTCCCCTGCGTTTCGTTCTCCGTCCGGAACTGGGCGCCGCGTCGGCTCCTCGGCCGGCGCCGTCATACGCGCGGGTTCCTTCTCCGACGGTGCTGGCGCGGCTCCGTCTGCGGTGGGCGGTGTTCGGCCCTGTCCGCCGCTTGCAGCCTGCGGCTGCGTCGGGCAGGGCCGGACACGGCCCACCTCCCTCGACGGAGGCCACCGCCCGGCACAACGGAAGAAGGAGCACACCCATGAAGAAGGAGCAGGACGGTAAGGACACCGGCGGTCACGGGTCCGACGGCCTTCCCACCCTGAACCGGCCGCCCCGCGGTGGCGGGTCCGGCTCGGGGAACGACGGCTGAGCCTCACCAGCCCGCTGAGTAGTTGGCCCTGGTGCCGCCGATCGCGGCAGCAC